>DATCVL010000255.1:0-6305 GCA_036566865.1 Microlunatus sp. | reverse complement strand
TCCGCCAGCGAGACCTTCTTCCCGCCGCTCGCGGAACCGTTGAAGTCGCGCTGGATCTCTTCGAGCTGACGCAACACCGGCACCAGCTGCTGCGGATCGTTCACCGCCCACCCGATCTGCGGTTCCAACCGGATCCGGGCGCCGTTCGCGCCACCCCGCTTGTCGCTGCTGCGGAAGGTCGACGCCGACGCCCAGGCGGTCGACACCAGCTGGGAAACGGTCAGCCCGGAGTTGATGATCTTGGTCTTCAGCTCGGTGATGTCGCCGGCGTCCACCAGTTCATGATCAACAGCCGGCAGCGGGTCCTGCCAGATCAGCTCCTCGCTCGGCACCTCGGGGCCGAGGTAGCGGACCAGCGGACCCATGTCCCGGTGGGTGAGTTTGAACCAGGCCCGCGCGAAGGCGTCGGCGAACTCCTCCGGATGCTCGTAGAAGCGCCGGGAGATCGGCCCGTAGATCGGGTCCTCCCGCAGCGACAGGTCGGTGGTCAGCATGGTCGGCGTACGGTTCAGCGCCCCGTCCTGCGGATCCGGGATGGTGTTCGCGCCGGCGCCGCCCTTCGGCTGCCATTGGTACGCCCCCGCCGGGCTCTTGGTGAGCTCCCAGTCGTAACCGAAGAGGATCTCGAAGAAGCTGTTGTCCCACCGTGTCGGGGTATTGGTCCAGGTCACCTCGAGGCCACTGCCGATGGAGTCGCGCCCCTTGCCGGACCCGTAGGATCCCTGCCAGCCGAGCCCCTGCTGCTCCATCGGCGCTGCCTCCGGCACCGGGCCGACGTACTGGTCCGGATCGGCGGCACCATGGGTCTTGCCGAAGGTGTGGCCGCCGGCGATCAGCGCCACCGTCTCCTCGTCGTTCATCGCCATCCGGCGGAACGTCTCGCGAATGTCCACCGCCGCTGCGAGCGGATCCGGCCTGCCGTTCGGGCCCTCCGGGTTGACGTAGATCAGCCCCATCTGCACCGCGGCCAGCGGCTTCTCCAGGTCACGCTCGCCGGTGTAGCGCTCGTCACCCAGCCAGTCCTTCTCCGGGCCCCAGTAGACGTCCTCGTCCGGCTCCCAACTGTCCACCCGGCCACCACCGAAGCCGAACGTCTTGAAGCCCATCGTCTCCAACGCGACATTGCCGGTCAGCACCATCAGGTCGCCCCAGCTCACGCCGCTGCCGTACTTCTTCTTGATCGGCCAGAGCAGTCGCCGGGCCCGGTCCAGCAGAACGTTGTCGGGCCAGCTGTTCAACGGTGCGAACCGTTGCTGGCCGGTGCCGGCGCCACCCCGACCGTCGTCGATCCGGTAGGTCCCCGCAGCATGCCAGGCCATCCTGATCATCAGCGGTCCGTAGTGTCCGAAGTCCGCCGGCCACCAGTCCTGCGAGGTGGTCAACACCTCGGCGATGTCCTGCTTGAGTGCAGCGAAGTCCACGGCCTCGAACGCCGCGGCGTAGTCGAAGTCCTCACCCAGCGGATTGATCACGGACGGGTTCTTGGCCAAGATCTTCAGATTGAGCATCTCCGGCCACCACTCGCGGTTTCCTCCGCCCTGGGTCGGATGCGGGGCGCGATGCACCACCGGGCAGCCGCCGGTCTCCTCGTTCTGGGCAACAGCTTGTGTGGGATCCGACACGGCCAAAACCTTCCTCCGAAACATGATCAGGATTCGTCCCGCCGAGCCCGTCGCGGTTGCCGCGTCGGGCTGTCAGCGGCCGGTGATCGGGTCCGACCTCGGTCGGGGACCACGGCACTAGCCTGGCCGTCTTTCTGGAATAGTTCAAGAGACGAAACGGCATCTGCTCCCGCCTGAAAGTCGGAGGTAAGTGCACCGATCCATGGTCGGATGCCATGAGCACACATCACGACCTGTACTGGACCCAGGGTCTGCACCGAGCCCTCCAGCAGCGGCCCGATCAAATCGCCGCCGTTCATCGAATTCCAAGCGCGTGTCGATGATCCGTTGATCAACCCTTGTGAACCGCCCGGAGCCGAGCGGCGACCGGTCGATTGATGGAATCGACGACAGCAGCCGAGGTGTCGGCTCCGGTCAGGGTTGCCTCGCCACCGCCAGCTGCCGAACGATCGCCCTGCTGAGCCCCTCAGCCAAGGCGGGGAATCGGTCTCGCACAAAGGGTTCCGGATCCGCCGAGCTGGCCACCGCACGGTGGCGGCCGGCCCGACATCAGACCCTCGGCACCCCATCGGGCCGGCAGCTGAGCAGGTTGATCGCCGGACCGTATTGCAGATCGGTGGCTGATGCTTGCTCAAGCGATCGCGCACCCAGAGCACGGAGAAGCCGACGCCGTGTTACCCGAAACTGTCTCGCCCGTTACGTGGTCCGACGTTACGGTCGGGGGATGTCGGAGCGCGAAGTCAGGTCACCATCCGACGTGGACCGAAGTCAGCACCTCGCCGAGCGGCACCGCGCGTGGGCGACGCCGCTGGACGTCGTGGCGGCTGTGGTCGGCGAGGTGTCGAAGGCGCCGGTTGTGGACTTCCGCCGCATCATCGACGGCGAGCAGAACGAGGTCTACGACGTCACGTTGGAACAAGGCCCGTCCTTGATCGTGCGCATCTCGCATGACGGATCCGAGGGGCACGACCGGGAAGCGTGGGTCCTCGCCGAGTGTGCGTCGCGGGGCATTCGGGCGCCTCGGGTCCACGCTCTTCGTCGCGTCCAGGTGGGCAGCGAGCTCCGGTCCATCATGGTGATGGAGAAGCTGCCCGGTGAGCGACTCGCCGACCTTGATCCCGACGAAGTCGACGTTCGCCGCGTGCTGGAAGAGGTTGGAGCATGGCTGAAGCAGCTTCACACCGTCCCGGTGCGAGGCCTCGGCAGCCTCGGCGGCTCCGGGGTCGGCGCGTTCGAGACGTTGGATCAGTGGCTGGCCAATGTGACCACACAGGCGAATGTGTTCGAGGAAGCCGGCCGCTCCGTCGGACTCGAGCCGGCGACGATCCGAGGATGGCTCGGTGAGATCGTCGACTCGTTCCGGGCAGCTCCGCCTCGGATGACGATGAGCCACAACGATCTCTTGGCCGTTCACGTCCTGGTGCACGACGGGAAGCTGTCGGGGATCATCGACTTCGGTGTGGTCGCAGCCGAACCCGCGGCGAACGATTTCGCCCTGTGGGACTTCCGAGAAGGGAGGCGCTTCCCGGTCGAGTGGATACAGGCCGGCTATGGCGACCCCTCGTTGTTCGAGCCCCCGAACGACCGCACCTACCGTGCGCTCTGGCTCCTCCACGGCCTCTGGTATTTGCGCCACTACCACGTCACGGGGTTTCCTCCGGGCGTCGAAGCCGGCCGGGACCGCCTGCTCAGCGGACCAGGGCGGTAGCCCAGCTACTCGATGGCGTGTACGTCGACGCCGTTCGACCTCCGGCCCGGAAGCCGTTCCAGCACCCGACGGCCGGTAGGTCTAGCCTGAGTGCACCGGGATCTGTTGCACCTAGGTTGCACGAATGGCCTAGCCCGAGCGACTCAATGTCGCTCTGACTAGGCCAAACATCTGGTGGAGGTGGCGGGAATCGAACCCGCGTCCTCGAGCAGCGAACCAGGTCTTCTCCGGGCGCAGCTGATGATGTCGTTCTCATCGACCTCTGCACTCGCATCAGCACGTTGCAGACAGGCCCAGTCTCAGTTGATGTCCCTGCTGAGTCCCGAGACCACTCTCAGCCGGTTAGCCCTCTTGATGAGGCCAGGTTCCGGGTCGAAGGCATCCCCGGTCTGACCCTTCGGTTACTGCTCAGGCAGCAAGAGCGAAGTTAGTGCGCGTTTCAGACTTGGCACTTATTGGTTTCCAAGGAGCGTTTACGAGTTGACCTTGGATCCTCGGCCCGCTTCTCCTGGGACTACCGTCCCGAGTCGAAACCGATCACCCCCTGTTGAGTTGTGCACCCCTCCGGCACGCCGGACGGGCAGTGGCACAGTCTAGCCGCAGATGGAACCGATCGGCATCCGGATTGATTCCCTCGTCGCGGTGACTGCGTCAGGCACGCGAAACCGCCGTCCCCGACGAGCGGGAACGGCGGTTCGGCTGCCAGTGACGACCTGGCCTGCTACTTCTCCGGCAGTACGTCGAGCTTGATCACCTTCTTGACCGGGTTGGTCCAATCGGCACCCTGCGCGGCCTTGACGCCGCCGACGATGGTCAGAATGAACCAGGCGAGCGAACCCAGTCCGACCAGGAAGTTGATGATGCCCCAATCCGTCACCGCGGCGAGGGTGCCGCCGATGATCAAACCGATCAGGCTGATCAGCTGGAAGTTGAACGCCTTGGCGGCTTCCTTCCTGGTGGTGCTGCCCGGCTTCGACACTGCATAGCCGATGCCGGGGCCGATGATCATGCCGGTGAACAAGGCGCTGAAGTGGGCCAAAGCACCGGCGGGGCTGGGCTCCTCCCGGCTGGCCGGGTAATGGGAGTACGTGCTCGGCGCCGGGTAGTAGTTCGTGCTCGGCGGGGTCGTCGGCACCTCGACCAGGCCGTAGAAAGCATCGTTGAGTTGTTTACGGTTCTCCGCGCCGAGGACCTGTCCGATCCGGCGATCGAACTCCTCCTCGGTGATCCGGCCCTCGGCGTACAAGGCCTGCAGGTGCTCGGCGGCACGATCGCGCTGCTCGGTGGTCACCGGAGTGCGCAGACTGGGATGTTCGAAACTGGCGGTCATGCCGGCCATCCTTGTCGCCCGAACCAAACCAGAACATCCGGCGCAACCCTCACCGATCCCCCGGATCCGATCCCGCCCTCGGACGACGGGACCGTTAGCGTTGTCGCTCATGACCGAGAAACCAGAAATTGACTTCCCCGATGGCCCGCCGCCCGCGGACCTCGAGATCACCGAAATCACCGTCGGCGACGGCCCGGAGGCCACCGCCGGCAGTACCGTCCGAGTGCACTACGTCGGCGTCGCTCACAGCACCGGCGACGAATTCGACGCCAGCTACAACCGCGGCGAGCCGCTGGAGTTCCCGCTCGGCGCCGGCTACGTGATCGCCGGTTGGGATCAGGGTGTGACCGGGATGAAGGTCGGTGGACGCCGCCAGCTGGTCATCCCGCCGCACCTGGGGTACGGCGACCGGGGCGCCGGCGGCGCCATCAAGCCCGGCGAAACCCTGATCTTCGTGGTGGACCTGGTCGAGGTTCGCTGATTTCTTCCAGCGCTCCAGGGCCGCGGCCGAACGCCCAGCCACGTCGTTGATCGTCAGCCGCACTGGTTGCAACCGGTGCGGCTGACGCACGAGGTGCGGCGGTGCGATGACCGGTTGACCGTCAGACGGTCAAGGTCACCAGCTCGACGCGCCACCGCCGCCACCACCGCCGCCGGAGAAGCCACCTCCGCCGGAGAAGGAACTGCCGCTGCTGCCGGAACCACTGCCGCTGCTGCCGCTCGAGGACTGGGGGCGGGCGGCCGCGCCGACCGCACTGGTCACCAGAGCGAGATTGAAGCCGGCGAATCGGCCGTCACCACCCTGATACCAGGCAGGCGACTGATCCGGCAGACGGCCGGCCGCGATCAACTCGGTGCACACCCGCTGCCAGCGTCGGGTGAGACCGAAGATGATCGCCCAGGGCAGGTACTTGGAGAAGATGTCCTCGCCCTCTTCGAACTTCAGTTGGTCGGCCTCGGCCGTCTTCAGGTACTTCCGAAAGCCTTCTACGTGATCAAGAGCGGCGCGGCCGTCGGCCGTGCGCTGACCGCGGCGGGTGATCGCCATGATCTTCATCCCGGTCAACAGCAGTGCGATCAGCGGAAGCACCAGGAGCAGGCCGAAGGGGTGGCCATCGAGACCGATGCCGACCAGCACACCGCCGACGACCCAGGCCGGGATCAACAGGTAGAACATGTTCCCGCGGGCGCTCGGCGAGGGGACCGTGCTGAACCAATTGCGACTCTCAGCCATACCGCGAACGATCCCGACCACCCGGCGGTGGATCTGGGCCAGGGAGTGCTTCCTCAGCTTCGTCCGCTCCCCGCCGGTGAACAGCTTCGCGAACATGGACGCCTCATGTGGTGCCGCGTCCTCGACCGGCTTGATCCGCTGCACTCGAATGCCGTTGCCTGACTGCTCGAGCCGGATCGACCCGCGCGCCGCGAGATCGATCAACGTCGCTGTGGTGTCCTTGGCGTCGACCTGGCCGTCGATCAGTAATCCTGCCTCAGCCACCGAGATCGGCGGTGGGTCGAACCGGACCGGGATCCTCGGCCGACCGGCGTTGCCGATCCTGCTCGACCTGCCGTTCGCCGGCACCGTACCGGGGGCAAGATCGAGATACCGCTGATCGGCGAACTTGATCTTGGTCAGCACGATGCC
>DATCVL010000254.1:0-8242 GCA_036566865.1 Microlunatus sp. | reverse complement strand
GCTGTCTGGTCCCGTACGACCCGGAGCAGGCCGACGACCCGGCAGCGGTCGCCGCCTTCGAGCAGGGGCTGGCGGGCAAGATCAATGAGCTGACCCGCGATCCGGACCGGGCGGCCGCCTTCGGCCGGGCCGGCCGGCAGCGTTGCATCGACGAATTCTCCTGGTCCAAGATCGCTGCCGAAACGATCAACGTCTACCGCCGCGCGATCGAAGTCCATCGCGGTAGTTGATCTTGGTCCCTGGTGGCTTGATCACTGATGATCTTGGAGCAGCGATGAGATTCCGCGATCGCGCCGAGGCCGGTGATCAACTCGCCGATCGGGTGGCCAGCGTGCTGGCTGCGGGCGGACCGGCGTCGGGCGCGGGAGCAGGACCTGCGCAGCGGTTGCAGGTGCTCGCGCTGCCGCGCGGGGGCGTACCGGTGGCACGGCCGATCGCCGATCGGCTCGACCGGCCGCTGCGGCTGCTGCTGGTCCGCAAGCTCGGCCTGCCCGGACACCCGGAGCTGGCCATGGGCGCGATCGCCGCGCTCGGCGGCCGGATCGAGGTCGTCCACAACGACGTGGTGCTGCATCAGCACCGGATCGACCCCGACCGTTGGGCCGCGGTGCTGGACCGGGAGACCTCGGAACTGCGCCGCCGGATCGCCGAGTTCGGAGCCTGGACCGCGGCCGACCCAGCCGGCGCGCCGGTGATCTTGGTGGATGACGGGCTGGCCACCGGTGCCACCATGCGGGCGGCCGTCGCCGCCACCCGGGCCGCCGGTGCAGGACCGATCCTGGTCGCCGTGCCGGTGGCCTCGGCCACCGCGGTGACCGAACTGCGGGCTCCCGGCGTCCGCGTGATCACGCTGTCTCGCCCCGACCCGATGATCGCCGTCGGCGAGGCTTATCGCGACTTCCACCAACTGGAGGACGCCGAGGTGATCGCGCTGCTGCAGCGCCGATGAGGCCCCCGACCCGATGTCCCCCGGGACATGCCTCGGCCCCGGAAACCGTTGGGTGTCCGGGGCCGTGATGTGGGTCCAGCCGTACGTCAGCCGACTACCTCTTTGAGGGCGCCGGCAAGTTCGGCTGCCTCATCGGCATTGAGCTCGACCACGAGCCGGCCGCCACCCTCGAGGGGTACTCGCATGACGATTTCCCGGCCTTCCTTGGTGACCTCCATAGGACCGTCACCGGTTCGCGGCTTCATCGCAGCCATCGCATCCTCATCTCTGTCATCAACTGCAGCATTCAGCATGGGGCAGGCCTATTATCCCGTATCCGTGCCGTCGCGGCCATCCGGGGCGCAACAGCCACCCAGCGGATACCCGCTTTCGCGCTCGATCGTTGCGTTCTATCTTGCCCTGGTGATCAGTCCTCGTCGGCGCCGGAGCAGCAGCGGGCCGACGATCACCGCAGCGCCGATCTCCCCGACCGCCGGCCTGGTGATCCTCTGCATCACCGAGACCGTCAGCTGGGGCCTGCTCTACTACTCGCTGCCGGCGGCGATGGATCCGATCAGCGCCTCGACCGGATGGCCCCGTTCCTTGATCACCGCGGGCTTCTCCGCCGGCATGCTGGTCGCGGCGATCGCCGGCATCCCGACCGGACGGCTGCTGGACCGGTTCGGACCGGGCATCACGATGACGGCGGGGTCGGTGATCGGCAGCCTCGGCCTGGTGATCGTTGCGGTGGCACCGAACCTGATGGTCTTCGCGTTGGGCTGGCTGGTGACCGGGACGGCCAAGTCACTGGTGCTCTATCAGGCAGCATTCGCGGCCGTCACCCAGTGGTACGGCGAACGACGGGTCCGGCCGTTGACCGTCCTGACCCTGGCCGGAGGCTTCGCCTCCACGATCTTCGCTCCCCTGGTGGCTTTCCTGGTCACTCACGTCGGTTGGCGCCAGAGCTATCTGATCATGGCCGCCGGCATGTTCGTGATCACCGTGCCACTGCATGCGTTGCTGCTCCGGTTGCCGTGGAGCGCCCGGGACCCGAAGTCCGGTCGGATCGACGAGAACCATGTCCGGCGGGTCACCCGATCGGCCCGGTTCCGGGTGTTGCAGGGGGTGATGACGATGACCACCCTCGGCATGTTCGCCGTCACCCTGAATCTGGTCCCGGTGCTGACCGGCCACGGCGCCTCGTACCAACTGGCCGCCGCGGGACTGGGACTGGTCGGCGTCGGTCAGGTGGCCGGCCGCCTCGGATACGCCCTGGTACCGGCCCGGCACGGTCCCGGCGTCCGATTGGCCGCGGTCGGCGGCGCCGCTGCGGTGATCCTGCTGGTCCTCGCCGCGCTGCCCGGACCGCTCTGGCTGCTGCTCGGCCTGGGCATCGTGGCCGGCATGGCCCGCGGCTGCCACACGCTGGTGCAGGCGACCGCAGTGTCCGATCGGTGGGGCACCATCAACTTCCCGACCATCAACGGGATCTTCTCGGCTCCGCTGCTGGCCGCGAGCGCTTTGGCACCGGTCGCCGGCTCGGCCATCGGCGGCGCGATCGGCTACCCGGCGATGACCGCTGTGATGGGTGGGTTGGTCGGGCTCGCCTCGATTGTGGCGATCAGGACCTAGGCGTGGCGATCAGGAACATCGCCTTGGTCAGCCGGCGACGAAACAGTCGACCAGGTGGTCGTCGACCAACCCGGTCGCCTGCATCATCGCGTACGCCGTGGTCGGGCCGAAGAACCGGATGCCCCGCTTCTTCAGCGCCTTGGAGAGCGCCGTCGACTCCGGCGTCACGGCCGGAATGGCGTCGACCGCCTGCGGCCTCGGCCGATCCGACTGGGCGAAGGACAAGATCAACTCCGCGAAGCCGTCGCCCCACTCGACGATCACCCGGGCGTTGTTGATCGCGGCGTCGATCTTGGCCCGATTCCGGACGATCCCGGCGTCGGCCATCAGTCGGGCCACGTCCGCGTCGTCGAAGGCCGCCACCCGTTCCGGGTCGAAGCCGGCGAAGGCCGTCCGGAAGGACTCCCGTTTGCGCAGGATGGTGATCCAGGCGAGTCCGGACTGGAATGCCTCCAGGGTGAGCCGCTCGTACAAAC
This sequence comes from Microlunatus sp., assembly GCA_036566865.1. GTDB lineage: Bacteria > Actinomycetota > Actinomycetes > Propionibacteriales > Propionibacteriaceae > Microlunatus. The sequence goes on along the minus strand of DATCVL010000254.1, from coordinate 5,206 downwards.
CCTGGACCGAGGTGACCGGGCGGCCCCACTCGGAGTCGTGGTAGTCGAGGTAGAGCGGGTCGCCGGTGCCCCACGGACAGCGCAGCCGACCGTCCGGTCCCGGCGCGGCGCCTGATCCGGTGACCACCGGAGCGGAGTCGGTCACGACTTGGTGACCCGGCGACGCTCCTGCCGACGCTGCCGCTTCTCCGCCTCGTCGACGAAGGTCGGTGCCTTGCTGCGGCGGGACAGATAGCGACGAGCAGGATCGGTGAGCTCGGTCGGCCGCGGCGTGTTTTCCGAGACCAGCCGGGCGAACCGCCCCAGGCTGTCGGCCAGTTGCCGTTGCAGCACCGGACGGAACGCCAGCGCGGCCTTTTCAGCCACCTTGCCGCCGCGGACCGTGACCCGCTCGCGTACCGACAGCCAGGTCCGTAGCCCACGCGCCTCGATGGTGAAGACGCCGACCCCGGTGAACCACGGCCCGAGGTGAGTCATCTCCAACTCGTACGGCGGCTCCCAGCAGGTGACCACCATCTCGTCGGTGAAACCGATCCGGCGGCCGCCGACCCGGGGCCCGTGCCGGCCGCGGACCCGGGCGCCGAGGCCCTCGACCTGTCGGCCGATCGCCTGCATCGTGGTCAGCGGGATCCAACGATCCTGACCGGTCCAGTCGACCAGCCGGGGCCACACGTCGTCCGGCGTGGCCGCGACCATGATCGAACTGTTGAACAGCAGGCTCACCGCGCCACCGTCCCTTTCTCTGCAATCACGTTCTCTGCAACCACGTTCGCTGCATCCTCGGCCGGGCGCGCTGCGGTCAGCTCGTCGATCAACGCGTCCCGCTCGGCGATCTCGTGGCTGAGCCGGGCGAGCACGTCGTCGACCTGATCCATCGCGTAACCGCGCAGGGTGACGCCGAACCGCAGCGTCTGCAGCTCGGCCCCGGTCAGCGGTCGATCCGGCAGATCCTGCCGGTAGGTGTCCCGTACCGGATCAGCCTTCATCTCGCCCACGCCTCCTGCAGCGATCGCCGCGGCCACCCCGAGCACCGCGATCACCAGCACCGCGATCGCCCATTCCATGCAGCGAAGCCTAACGCCGGCGCGGAGCCCCGTCAGCTTGCGGCGTTGCCGTAGACCGTGACGTGCACGTGGTCGTAGTGATTGGCGGTCGCCGAGCCACGGTCCGGGAAGCTACGCCAGCCCTCGCTGCTGCGCTGCACGGTCCAGATGTGCTGGGCGTACAGGACCTGGCTGACGCCGAGTTCCTGCCGATGGGCCCGAACCCAGTTGGCGATCTCCCAGCCGACCGAACTGTCGGAGATCATCGCGTCCAACGCACGGCCGGAGGGATGCTCCGGCAGCGAGTCCGGCCGGACTCCGCCGTACGAGCTGACCTGCGGGAAGTTCGCGCAGATCGCCCGGTGGACCTTGATCGCATCCGGGGTCAGCCCGTTCTCCACCGACGAGCCGCTGGCGCAGGGAGCCGACGAGATCCCCCCGGAGGAGCTCGATCCCGACGAGTCCTCAGTGGCGCCGGACGATCCGCTGTCGGCCGGCTCCGGCTTCGTGCTGGTCAGCAGCTCGGCCAGGATCCAGCGACCGTTGCCGTTCACGGTGACCTGACGCCAACCGTCGTCGCGCCGGTCGGTGATCCGGACCCGATCGCCGGCATCGAGCGTGGTGACCGTGCTGTACGAGGTGCCCGGCCCGATGCGCACATTCGCCGACGTCTCGGCGTACTTCCGGCCGATCACGTCGCCGGGCTTGGCCAGCGCGGCCAGCTCGGCAGCCCGCTTCGCCGCTGCCTTCTTGGCCGCGGCCCGCCGCTCGGCTCGGAGCTTCTTCTCCTTGGCCTCCTGCTTCGCCTTCGCGGCGGCAACCTTGGCCGCGGCAGCCTTGGCGGCCGCCTTCTTCTCCTTCGCCCGCTGCGCGGCTTCGGCTTCCTGGGTGTCGGCGACCAGCTTCCTCAGCGGTGGCTGTTCGGCGGCGTCCAGGCCGGCCGGGACTGTGGCCAGCGCGGGCCGGCTGCTGTCCCGGTTGGCGCGGTCGGCGCGAAGGTCGGTCCGTACGGCGGCGGAGGGTTGGACCGCCGGTTCGGCAGTTTGGCTGTGGTCCGGCCAGACCGCGACGGCCGTTCCGGTGGCTAAGCCGGCGATCGCCAGACCGATCCCGGCAGCGCGCACTGCGAGTGCCGGGCGGATGCCTCGGCGCGGGCGGTGCTCATTCACGATTGTTACTCCTCGTCTCGGCCGGGAGCAGGCTGCGAAACCACCCCTGGCCGTCGGCTCTGGCGCCCGGATCCACCGAGACCATTTCGTTACATTCGGTCGGCGACTGTACGACATCAGGTGCAAGCGGGTGCTCAGGGCCCGACCAAGGTTCACCGAAGGCTGCCGGAAAGTCGGCCCAATCTGCGGATGCGGAGTCGACGGCGTGGGCACCCTAAAGTTGCCCCATGCCTGATACGGATCCGACGAACTCTGCCGACTCCTTCGCCCGCCCCGCCTGGGGTTGGGGCCTGGCCACGGTGCACGCCTCCGGGCAGGTGCTCGACACCTACTACCCCGAACCCGCGCTCGGTCGGCCGGACTCCGGCAGCGCCCCCGAGGAGCTGGCGATCACTGCGGCCGGCGCCAGCAGTAGCGATCCGGTTCGGCAGGTACACACCGATCTGGTCCGCAGTGTGATCGATCTCGACCGGGCGCCGCAGAGCGCCTCGGACGTCTACCTCCGGCTGCACCTGCTGAGCTACCGCCTGGTCCGCCCGCGCGAGGTCAATCTCGATGGTTGGGCCGGTCTGCTGAACACGGTGGTGTGGACCTCGGCCGGACCGTGCGCGGTGGAGGGCTTCGAGCAGATCCGGACCCGCTTCCGGGCCGATCGCAAGGAGCTGACCGTGCTGGCGGTGGACAAGTTCCCGCGAATGCTCGACTACGTCGCGCCGACAGGGGTCCGGATCGGCGACGCGTCCCGGGTCCGGCTCGGCGCGCACCTGGCGCCGGGCACCGTGGTGATGCACGAGGGCTTCGTCAACTTCAACGCGGGCTCACTGGGCCCGGCGATGATCGAGGGCCGGGTCAGCCAGGGGGTCATCGTCGGCAAGGACTCCGACGTCGGCGGCGGAGCTTCGATCATGGGCACCATGTCCGGTGGCGGCACCCACATGGTCACCGTCGGCGAACGCTGCCTGATCGGTGCCAATGCCGGCATCGGCATCTCCCTCGGCGACGACTCCGTGGTCGAGGCCGGGCTCTACATCACGGCCGGCACCAAGATCACCCTGCCCGACGGTCAGGTGGTCAAGGCCGCCGAATTGTCCGACCAGGAGAATCTGCTGTTCATCCGCAACTCGGTGACCGGGACCGTCGAGGTCCGGGAGCGGGCCGGCCGGACCGTCGAGCTCAACGCGTCATTGCACGCGCACTGAGTCCGAACGCGCAGAATCCCACCAGGGCAAGGAATACAGGTAATCGGGGATGGTTCGGGCTGCCCGTCGACTGGGCATCGTCGTCGGCGTACTGATCGCCGCCGTCGCGCTGCTGACCGCGGTCGTGGTGATCGTCATCCGCTCGATTCCTGATCATGAACCGCTGCCGGGCGAGCAGCGTTGCGTGGCCACCGCGTCGGGTCAGTCGGTCGCGGTGGACACCGAACAGGCGCACTATGCGGCGCTGATCGCGGGGATTTCGGTACGCCGTGGGCTGGCTCCGCGGGCGGCCTCGATCGCGCTCGCGACGGCGTACCAGGAAAGCAACATCCGCAATCTTGATCATGGTGATCGGGACTCGGTCGGGCTGTTCCAGCAGCGGCCGTCCCAGGGCTGGGGCACCGAGAAACAGTTGATGAATCCGTACTACGCCACCAATCGCTTCTACCGCGCACTGGTCAAGGTGGACGACTGGGAGAACGGCGACATCACCGAGATCGCCCAGAAGATCCAGATCAGCGGCTACCCGGAGGCGTACCGGGATCACGAGGCCGATGCCCGGATCCTGGCCTCGGTGCTGACCGGTCAGAGTCCGGCGCGGATCCGTTGCCTGGTTCGTTATCAGCGTGCCGGCAACCCGTCCGGGATGATCACGGCGCTACGCAAGACCTATCGGGTCAAGCCGAAGCACTCGGGGTCGATGATCACCATCTCCGCCGACTCGCCCACCCTGGCCTGGTCCTCTGCGCACTTCGCCGTGGCGAATGCGCAGACCTACGGCGTGGCTCGGGTACAGGTCGGCAATCGCACCTACACCATCAGCGATCGCCGGCTGACCGACTGGCAGACCGTTTCGGACGGGATCGGCAAGCAGTCGGTCAAGATCACCATGCGGGGGCGCTAGGCTCACCGGTGTCCTCATCCGAACCGTTGTCCGCCCGGTGAAGGAGTTCGGTCTGTGACCAGCAACGTGATCGTCGTCGGCTCGGCGAACCAGGATTATCTGATCGACAGCTCGGCGCTGCCGGAGCCCGGCGAGACCCGGTTGGCCAAGGGGCTGAAGAAGCTGCCCGGCGGCAAGGGTGCGAATCAGGCCGTCGCTGCCGCCCGGCTGGGAGCCACGGTGCACTTCGTCGGCGCGGTCGGCGATGACGACGACGGCGCCCGGATGATCAACACGCTCCAGAACGAGGGCATCGACACCGGGGCGGTCGAGGTGACCTCCGAGCCGACCGGGCTGGCCATCGTCACCGTGCTGCCGGGTGGGGAGAACGCGATCACCGTCGTGCCCGGCGCCAACTTCACCGTCACCGCCGAGCGCGCCGTCGAGACCGTACGCCGGCTGGCCGAACCCGGTGGCGTGCTGGTGGTCCAGGCCGAGATCCCGGTGCCCAGCATCGGTGCCGCGGTCACTGCCGCCGCGGAGGCCGGACTGCGCCCGGTGATCAATCTGGCGCCGTACACCGAACTCCCGACCGAGGTGGTGGCGTTGGCCGACCCCCTGGTGGTGAACGAGGTCGAGGCCGCCGACATGGTCGGACGGATCATCCGGGACCTTCCGGAGGTGCTGCAGGCGGCCAACGAACTTCTCGGCAGGACCCGATCGGTGGTGATCACCCTCGGCGGTGCCGGTGCCTGTTGGGCGACCAGCGAGGGCTTCGGACACGTCCCCGCACCGGGAGTGGACGAGGTCGTCGACACCACCGGCGCCGGTGACGCGTTCGTCGGTGGGCTGGCCAGGCGGTTGGCCGACTCGGCCGATCTGGAGGCGGCTGTCGGCTACGGCGTCGCGGTC
>DATCVL010000253.1:0-5891 GCA_036566865.1 Microlunatus sp. | reverse complement strand
GCCACCGCCCTCCGGAACAGGCGGAGAACGTGCTGTTCTGGAAGGGTTCCTGGAGCAGTACCGGACCATCGTCGTACGGAAGGCGGCCGGGCTCGACGAGGAATCGAGCCGGCGCCGGCTGGTGGGGTCCTTGACCACGGTGGCCGGTCTGATCAAGCATCTGCGTTGGGTCGAACAGGCCTGGTTCGTCGAGGTGCTTGAGGGAAATCCTCGTCCGGACTGGCGGGACACGGATCCTGACTGGCAGTTCCGACTCGATCCGGACGACAACCTGACCGCGCTGATCAGCGACTATCAGGCCGCCTGCGAGAGATCCCGCCGGATTGCTGTCACCCACGATCTGGACGACACCGGTACTCATCCCCGGCTGGGTGTGGTGTCGCTGCGATGGATCTATGCGCACATGCTCGAGGAGCTTGCCCGCCATGGCGGGCAACTCGACATCCTCCGCGAACAGCTGGACGGAGAGGTCGGCTTCGACTGACCCGTCCGCTGGGGTGATCAACTTCTTCGAGAAGTTGATCAACACCGAAGGAACCGACGTCCGGGACTCCAGGGATCAGCGAGCTGGTGCTGCCGAAGGCACCGGCCGGACCGTACGGTGTGAGCGCGGGCCCGGACGGTGGACTGTGGTTCACCGTGGACAAAGCGCCGATCGGGCGGATCACGCCGGACGGCGACATCACGGAATTTCCCTTACCGAACAAGGATGCACGGCCGCAAACGATCATCAGTGTTCGGCATCCAGCCGTTGAGCCGTCCGTCTGGTTCACCGACTGGGCGCTGACAAGCTCGGTGCGATTGCTCGAGATCGCACGGTCGCCGAGTACGACCTTCCGGCGTCGTCGTCCGAGCCGCACGGGGCGACGGTGATCATTGATCAGCTCTGGATTGCGATGGAATCAGGCTCAATCCTGCGTCGGCCGCTGTAGCGTGCCGACACTTGTTGATCTTGACACTCAGTCGATCATGTGGGCCACTGGCCTTCCGTCGCAGGGTGAACTTCTTCCCTCGTTGCGATCCGTCGGGTAGGTCCGGATCGCGAGAATCGACTGCCAGTAGGGGTTTCTCGGAGGTTACGGGCGTGTGAAACCTGACCTGTCGGGCTAGGAATGGCGCACCCGTTCCGTCACAGTGAGGGAAGTCAGCGTCGCCGAACGTCGGACCCACGTGAAGATCACGAGAGTCCGACGCTCCCCATCAGCCACGATGCCCCTTCGTCGGACAGCCGGTTGTCCGACAGTCGACAGCATGGTCCGCCCGCCTGGTTTGTGCCCAGCGCCGGACGCAAGATCACCCACGTCGATGGTGACTCAGTCCCAACAGAGTTCGTTCGAACTCGAGGAGTCGATCATGTCGCTTGAGATCGTTATCCCTGCCCACAATGAAGAACATCGAATCGGCCCAACACTCGGTGCGTACTCGAGCGAGATGTTGCAGCCGGACTTGATCATCACCGTCGCGATGGACGACTGCACCGACAACACTGCGGCAATCGTCGGCTCCTACGCCGAGGCCGACAACCGGATCCGTGCAGTCCACTATCCGCGGCTGGGTAAGGGTGGTGTGCTGGCTGAGGCCTATCGAGCCAGCGAGGCCGATCAGATCGCCTTCGTCGACGCCGACTGCGCGACGCCACCGTCCGAGATCGAAGTGCTCACCGAGACGTTGGCCAGTACCGGAGCCGACATTGCGATCGCATCGCGCTGGCACCCGACATCGGTGTTGCCGAAGACGCGCCCGCTGGCTCGCCGGATCGCCAGTGTGGGATTCGCCCGCGCAGTCAAGATGCTCTTCTCGCTGCCGTACGCCGACACCCAGTGCGGTGCCAAGGTGCTGACCAGGAAGGCAGCGGCCAGGGTGATGCCGCTGATGAGTTCCCGAGACTTCGTCTTCGACGTCGATCTGCTGGTGATCGCCCGAGCACTGGAATTCCATGTCGCCGAGGTCCCGACGGTGTGGATCGATCGCGAGGGGACCCGGGTCCGGATGGTGCACGACACGATGCGCATGGGGGCATCGCTGGGGCGGCTGTGGCTGCACCACCACATCGTTCCGGTCCGGATGCCGTCGCGTCCGGCAGGTGTGCCCGTCCAGCCGGCACTCGCTGCGGTCCAAGATCCGGTCGAGCCTGCACCGGTGAATCTGCCCGCGCCGGAGCCGGTCGACACCGTCTGGCAGAAGGTGAGCTGACCGGTGTCGGCCGAGTCGGCGCCCGATGTCGTCCTGATCAGCCCGTACCCGCGATTGGGTGCTCGGCACGACGGGTCCTCCGGAGTTGCTTCCTACACAGCGAATCTCGCGCACGCACTGGCTGATCACGGTGCCAAGATCACGGTGATCGCGCCGCGTCTGGACGGGGAGGCGGACCGCGGTCGGGACGGTTCGGTCAGCATCCACCGCGCCTTCACCGACGGCACCCCGGCCGCGGTGCCGGCGGCCCTCTCGGCCGCCGCCGCGACAGGTGCCCCGGTGGCACATCTGCAACACGAGCTGTTCCTCTATTCGGGTGCGGCAGGACTGCCGGCCACGGTTGCCGCTCTGGCGGCTCGTCGCCGTCCCGGCGCCCGCGGGAAACAGCGGTCGGTGATCACCATGCATCAGGTGGTGAATCCCTCGGCCGTCACCGGGGACTACACCCGCATGCATCGGGTCCGAGTCCCGGCCCCTGCCGCACGCGCCGCGATCGCCTCTGTGCAACAGATTCTGCCGCGGCTGTCCGATCGGGTGCTGGTACACGAGCCGTCGTTCGCGGAGATCATCAAGACCGCCGAAGTGGTGCCGCACGGCATCGAACTGCCGGCGACGACGAACGAGGACAAACGCCAGATCCGACGCCGGCTGGGTATTCCCGGCGACGGATTGATGGCGCTGTGTTTCGGGTTCTTGGCGCCGTACAAGGGATTGGAGACGACCCTCGAGGCCGCGCGGCTGCTGAGCACCGAGCCGGATCACCCGGTCCGGATGGTGATCGCCGGTGGTGATCATCCACGGCTGGCAGCGCAGGGGGACCACTACTCCGAACGGTTGCAACAGCGCTGGGGCGCCTTCGCGACGTTCACCGGCTACGTCCCGGACGAAGCGGTCGCCGACTGGTTCGAGGCAGCCGATGTGCTGTTGCTGAACTATCCGGAGCCACATGCCTCCAGTGGCCCGCTGGCCTTGGCCCTGGCGCATCGCACCCCGGTGCTGCTCAGTCAGCGGTTGGCCGACACCGTCGGCGCAGATGTTGATCTTGCTGTCGGACCTCGTCCCGAGGACTGGGCCGAGCGCTTGTCCCAGCTGGCAACGGAACCGGAGGCACTGGAACGGCTCGGTGGGCACGTCGAGCGGATGACTGAGGATCGCGCCTGGCCGACGGTGGCCCGAAGGCACCTGGAGATCTACCGAGAGATTCGCCATGACGACAGCCCTTCTGCTGCAGACCTCGCGTTGGCGTGACGCCGCGCACGACGCGGTCCTGACCGCAGCCGCCCGCGAGCTCGATCCGGTACGGGTGGTGGCCGCGACCGTAGACCCCGACCGCACCCGGCGCAGGACCGGTCTGCCCGCGATCGCAGCCGACCGGTCGACCGTGCTCCGCAGCCTGCACTCGGTGGACGCCGTGATCTTGGTCGGTGGCCGGACGCTGGCATCCGCTGCGAGTTCCAATCACGTCCTCGGCATGGCTGACGTGTACGCCCTCAGCGTCGCCACCAGGGCGGCCGGCAAACGGTTCGCCATGATCGGGGTGGCCGCGGGTCCGCTCAGCACTCGCCGCGACATGTTCTTTGCACGTCGGCTGATGATCACCAGTTCGCTCGCGGTGCTGGACGAACCGTCCTCGGCCGACCTGCTGGTTGCGGCCGGTGTGCCGTCGCCGGTGCGGGTCGGTGCCCATCTCGGCTGGCTGGAGTTGCAGCAGCCGCCCGAGTCCGCGTCGGCCGAGAGTCGTGACCGGCGACCTGCCCTCGTCGGTCAGCCGGATCGCCTACCTGGTGAGGATCTCTGGTTCGCCATGACCCGGACCGGGGTCGAGGCCAGGGGAGGTGCTGCGGCGGTTGCCGGACAACTCGCGGCGATCCAGGCCGCGCTGGTCGAACGACGACAGGCGCCGGCCGGCGTGCTCGTGCAGGGCTGGCGCGGTGGTGTTGCCAGCGGTGATGATCTTGAGGCGGTAGCCGAGGTCGCGGACGAGCTGCGCCGGTACGCCGTACCCGTCCGAGTGGTGCCGCCGGCCATCGCCTTGGCCGAGGTACGAGACGCGATCAGCCGGGTCGCGCTCTGCGTGACCGGTCATCCGCACGCGCTGATGGCAGCGTCCGCCGCCGGGGTCGCGCTGATCGCGTGGCCGCACAGCCCGGCTTCGCGCACGCTCGCGGAGTGGCTGGAGGTGCCGACCCTGCCGGGATCGGCGACCGGCGCCGTGAAGGACGCGTTCGACCGGGCCGGACACACCCTGCCCGTCGTCCGACAACAGATCGCCACCGCCGGCGAGGTGGTCGACCTGCTCAGAGTGGTGCTCACCGAGGGTGGTGAGCTGCCGCGGACGGCGACGGCCGGGATGGCCAAGGACCATCGGCTGCGACCGACCGGCGTGATGCGATGACCGCCGTTCAATCCGTCGGCGGCCCGGCCAGATCCTCGCTGCTAACCAAGATCACCAAGCTGGGCGGGCGACAGGTACTGACCATGTCAGGCCAACTGGTCGCCGGCGTCGGCAACCTGGTGGTGTCGATGCTGTTCGCCCGCACGCTGCTGCCGGGCGACTACGCGATCTTCGTGTCGTTTCTGGCCGCGTACACGTTGATGCACATGGTCGGATCCAGCGTGACTGCTGCCGTCGCCATCGACCCGAGTCTGCAGAAGCGTCTCTTCCGACGTGGAGTGGCCATCGGCTCGGGCGTCGGGCTGCTGATCATGATCTCGTCGGGTGCGCTGTCGTCGATCATGAATCTGCCGGTGGCCGCGGTGCTCGTGCTCGGCGCGTCCGGGCCGTCGGCCGTGCTGCTGGCACTGGCCCGCGGACGCCTGTACGGGACCCAACGGGTGGGCGGGCTGGTGGCCACGTTGATCACCGAGCCGTTCGGCCGCGGGCTGATCGGACTGCTGCTGGTCGGCATGATCGGCGCCACCGGTGCGGCTGCCGGCGTCGTCGCGGCCGGATACGCAGCCCTACTGGTCGCCACGCTGACCGGGCGGAGACGTCCGGTCGACAGCGCCGCCCTGCCGATCGAACGCCGCAGTGGTGCTCGGGATTCGGCCGCGGTCACGGTTGCCTTCCTGATGATCGGGATCATCGCCGCCGAGGACGTGATCTTCTCCAACCGGCTGCTCGATCCGGGCCAGGCCGGGCTCTTCGCCGCAGTGGCGACCATCGGCGGCGCTGCCTACTTCGCCACCGCGACGATTCCGATGGTGCTCAGCGGCAGTCGGGACGCCGGACGCGGCGGACTGCTGATCGCCGTCGCCGTGGCGACCGCGGTCTCACTGGCCGGGGTCGGAGCAGTCGCGATCCTGCCACCGCGGGTCTATGCCGAGGTGCTCGGTGATCACTATGCCGACGTCGGCCGCTATGCGGTGCCCTACGTAGCAGCGATGGCGGCCCTGGGTATCGCCCGGGTGTTGATCGCGCAATTGTGCAGGACCGGGAAAGCTACGGCGGCCGCGGTGATCGCCGGCATTGCGGTGCTTGCCCAACTCGCGCTGCTGATCCCGGCGCGGTCAGCCGGCATGGTGGTCGCGGCCACCAGTCTCGGTTGTGCCGTGTTGCTGGTCGGCGCGACCGTGCTGCTGATCCTGCCGATTCGGAGGCCGATCCGGGGGCTGGTTTCGCGCACGACGGCGACCGAGTCGTCGGTGGCGATCGACCCCGTCGGCGATGTCGTCGACGCCACGCCGCCGGCGACCAC
>DATCVL010000252.1:0-9324 GCA_036566865.1 Microlunatus sp. | reverse complement strand
AGGCGTCCTGGTCCCGCCGGGCCTGCTGGCCCGCACACTGGATCAGCGTTGCCGATGCAGCGACACCGTTGGTGGCCGGCTATCGACTCACCGTCGACTGCCGCGAACGCTCGTCCGGCATCCTCCACGTGTCCGCAGATGAGCGGTTCGAGCTGTACGTGGACGGAGACCTGGTCGGTCGCGGACCGGACCGCGGTGATCCCGAGCACTGGCCGTTCCACAGCTTCACCGTCGAGCTCGAACCAGGGACCCATTGGATCGCCGCCCGAGTCTGGTCACTCGGCGGCGAGGCCCCCTTCGCCCAGCTCAGCGTCGGGCACGGTTTTCTGCTGGCCGCCGAAGGCTTCACCGCTGACACGGCCGACGCACTGAACACCGGCGCAGCGGACTGGCAGTGCGCAATCCTGCCCGGCTTCGGTACCAGGCCGAAAGGGGATGCGTGGGGCTGCGGCAGCAAACTCGTCAGCGACGGCCGGCGCATCCCGTGGGGATGGACCACCGGCAAGGACGGGGCCGGGCTGGTCGACTGGTCACCGGCGACCCTCGGCGACGTCGCCTACGCGAGCGCCTGGGTCAACGACATGCCGCCGGGACGGATGCTGGTGCCGGCGACGCTGCCGCCGCAGCGGGAACACGCTGCAGCGGCCGGCCGGGTCCGACATCTCGCGTCCCATCGGCCCGAGGCCAGCACTCACGACGTCCCGGTAACCGCTGCGGACTCCCGGCCCGAGGAAGCACAACGGTGGCAAGCACTCCTGGACGGCGGCGCTCTGACCGTGCCCGCGCATTCGTGCCGGCGGGCGCTGATCGACCTGGGCGCGTACACCTGCGGCTATCCGCAGGTCGGGACCCAGGGCGGCGCCGATGCGCAGATCCGGGTGCATTGGCAGGAGTCGCTGTACGCCGCCGACGGCACCGGCAAGGGCGATCGGAACGAGATCGAGGGCAAGCTGTTCGGCCGTCCCGATCTGGCCGAGGACGGGCCCGGCGATCTGTTCATCGCGGGCGGCGGTGAGGAGCAGCACGGGACGCTCTGGTGGGAGGCCGGTCGCTACGTCGAGGTGCTGGTCACGACCGCTGACGAACCGCTGGTGCTGACCTCGCTGCAGTTCACCGCAACCCACTACCCGTACGACGACACGGCCGGTTTCTCCGCCTCAGATCCACGGCTGGCCGAGATCGCCGACCTCGCTCTCCGCACGCTGCAGATGTGCAGTCATGAAACGACCATGGACTGCCCCTACTACGAGCAGTTGCAGTACGCCGGCGACACCCGGCTGCAGTGCCTGGTGGCGTACGCGACCTGCGATGACGACCGGCTGGCCCGGCAGGCGCTGCGGGCCTTCGACCGCAGCCGCAGCATCGACGGACTCACCCGCAGCCGAACCCCGTCCCGGATCGTCCAGCGGATTCCGCCGTTCTCGCTGTGGTGGGTGGCGATGGTCCACGACTTCGCCCTCTGGCGCGGTGATCTCGACTTCGTCGCCGAACTGATGCCCGGCGTACGAGCCGTACTCGACGCGCACCGACGCAATGTCGACGACAACGGTGTCTTCCACGCGCTCGACGGCTGGAATTTCACCGACTGGGTCGCCAGCTGGCCCGACGGCGCCCCGCCCGGCGCCCACTGGGACGTCTCGGCCGTCCTGCAACTGCAACTGGTCCACGTCACCCGGCTGGCGGCCGAGCTCGAAACCTGGCTGGGCGAACCCGAACTCGCGGCCCGCGACAGCCGGCTCGCCGACCGGCTTGCCGCCGTGGTCGATCCGATGTTCTACGACGACAGCACCGGCCTCTACGCCGATGACGCCACCAAGACTCGGTTCAGCGAGCATGCCCAGTGCCTGGCGCTGCTGGCCGGCGTCGAGCACGGCGAATCGGCTCTGCGAGCGGTGATCGATCCGGACCGGGAGCGCTCCGTCGACGTTGCCCGAACCACCGTCTACTTCGATCACTACCTGTTCGAGGCGCTCTACCGGATCGACCGTACGGACCTGATCCTGAGCCGGCTCGGGCTGTGGTTCGACCTGCTCGATCGCGGCTTGACCACGGTGATCGAGCAGCCGGAGCCGACCCGCAGTGACTGCCACGCCTGGGGCGCCCATCCGCGCTATCACTTCGTCGCGTCGTTGCTCGGTGTCCGGCCGACCTCTCCGGGGATGCGGACGGTGAGTGTGCTGCCGCGTCTCGGCGGCCTCAGTTGGGCAGAAGGTTCGGTCACCTCGCCGTACGGTCCGATCCAGGTCCGGGCGACGGCCGAGGGCGTACTCGACGTCAAGGCTCCGAACGGTGTCTCGGTGACCTGACCGGCCGACCTGTGGATAATTCCGCCTGGCCGGCGGCCGAAGTTTCTAGGTTCTCCCCATGGCACGAACAGGAACCTCATTCATCGCAGAATTCGGTCGGCTCGTTTCCTGGCATCGGCGCAAGCTCGCGGTCCTGGCCGCCATGGGCGCGGCCGTCGCCGGGATCAGCGCCGCGACCCCGGAGCCGCCGCCGAGTGCGACGGTCGTGGTCGCGGCGCATCAGCTGTCCGGCGGTCGCCAGCTCACCGAGTCCGACCTGAGTACGCGGTCGGTTCCGCAGTCCACGGTTCCGGTCGACGCCCTCACCGATCCGCAGCGGCTGATCGGCCGGACCCTCGTGGCACCGCTGAGTGAGGGGTCGGTGCTGACCGCACTGAGTGTGCTCGGCGTCCGGCCGGACACCCATCCCGGTCTGGTGATCGCGCCACTGCGGATCTCGGATGCGGCGGTGGTCGGGCTGTTGCGGGTCGGCGACCGGGTGGACGTGGTCGCCTCGGATCCGGAGTCCGGTACCGCAGCCCGAGTGATCGCCGATCAGGTCCGGGTGGTGACCATCCCGAAGGCGGCCGAGGACACCAGCCAGCTGTCCCCCACCTCGAGCGATCCGCAGACGCTGTTGCTGGTGGAGGTAACGCGGGATCAGGCGACCGCACTGGCCGACGCCGCCGCGGCCAGCCAGCTGAGTGTGTTACTGGGCTGACCTCGCGGCCATGATCATCCGGCGGACCACGAAGCGGCGGTCGGCAGTTGCACCGTGGCACGGAGCCCACCGGCAGGCCGGGCGGCCAGGGTGAGGATGCCGTTGTGTGCCTGGGCGATGCTCTTGACGATCGCCAGTCCGAGGCCGACACCGGCTTGATCGGTACGGATCCGCTGGGTGCCGCGTTGGAACGGCTCGGTCAGCGTCGACACCAGCTGTGCCGTGAGCGGATCGCCGGTGTTCTCGACCGTGAGCACCACGGAGCCGGGGCCGACAGCAGTGCTGACCTGCACGATGCCGAGTTCGGGGAGATTGTGGACGATCGCGTTGTGCAGAAGGTTCGTGATCATCTGCAGCAGCAGGGCATGGGAGCCGAACGTCGGGGCGATCTCCCCGGAGGTTCGGATGCTGACGCCGCGCCGCTCGGCCAACGGAAGCAGCGTCTCCGCCGCCTCTTCGGCCAGCAGCGACAGGTCGACGCCTTCTCGGGCGAACGATCCTCGGTCTGCACGGCTGAGCAGCAACAACGCTTCGGTGAGATCGATCGCTCGGGAGTTCACCGCGTGCAACCGTTCGACGAGCTCACCGGGGTCGCGGGCCGGGTCGGTGCGCGCAACGTCGAGCAGCGTCTGGGTGACAGCCAACGGCGTACGCAGTTCGTGTGAGGCGTTGGCGGCGAAACGCTGCTGTTCGGCGACCTGTGCTTCGAGTTGCGCGAGCATGCCGTCGAAGCTGTCGGCGAGCTCGCGGAATTCGTCCTCTCGGCCGGGCAGTCGGATGCGATGGGCGAGCGACCCCTCCGCGGCCAGCCGAGTCGCCTCGGTGATCCGGGTCAGTGGTGCGAGCATCCGGCCAGCAAGGATCCATCCGCCGAGAAGTCCGAACACCAGCAGGAAAGCCATCACGGTGGCGGCGGTCGGAGCGAAGTAATGCACCAACTCGGCGTGGCTGCTGACCCGGAAGACCACACCGGGGTGAAACCCCCGCGACAGCGAGAAGTACCCGGCGAGCAGCAGCACGGTCGCGGCGAGCATGAGGAAGCCGGCATAGCTGAGGGTGAGTTTGAGCCGGACGCTCAGGCCGGGCGTCCTATTCATGATGATGATCTTCCCCGCGCTCGGCCGGCTGCGCGGTGTCGATCCGGTAGCCGACGCCGGGAACAGTCGCGATGATCCAGGGTTCGCCGAGCCGTTTGCGCAGCGCCGAGACCGTGATCCGTACGGCGTTGGTGAAGGGGTCGGCATTCTCGTCCCAGGCCCGCTCCAGCAGTTCTTCGGCGCTGATCACCCCGCCCTCTGCCGCGACCAGAACCTCCAACACCGCGAACTGTTTCCTGGTCAGGGCGACGTAGCGACCATCCCGATAGACCTCGCGGCGGAACGGATCCAGCCGCAGATCGCCGACCTCGAGCACCGGCGGCCGGTTCTGCCCGCGGCGACGGTCGAGTGCCCGGAGCCGGAGCACGAGCTCGCGCAGTTCGAACGGCTTGGTCAGATAGTCGTCGGCCCCGAGCTCGAACCCGGACGTCTTGTCGTCGATCCGATCGGCCGCAGTCAGCATCAGGATCGGCATCCCGCTTCCCGAACGGATGATGTGTTCGGCGATCTCGTCCCCGGAGGGTCCGGGAATGTCGCGATCGAGGACGGCGATGTCGTAGGCGTTGATGCTGAGCAGTTCCAGCGCGGTGTCGCCGTCGCCGGCGGTGTCGGCCGCGATCGCTTCCAACCGGAGCCCGTCGCAGATGGCCTCTGCCATGTAGGGCTCGTCCTCCACGATCAACACACGCATTGTCCGATGCTACGAGTCGGGACATATCGCCGGCATATCGAAATTCCCATACGGGCCGGCAACATCGGACTGCCTTGACTGACGCCCATGTCCCACAACTCGTACAGCAGACCGGCAACGGCCAACGGCCATTCGAGATCGGCCACCGTCGCCGCCCTCGCCGTCATCGTCGCCGCGACCCTGACCGTCGTCCTGGTCTATCCGAAACTGGCTGCGCTGACTTCGTCGACATCCATCAACGGACAGCCACCGGCGGCGCGCCAGCAGGACGGCGACCGCAGCGACCTCCCGCGTCCGGCGGGCCGGGCCGACGGGGTCGTCCCCGACGGGGTGACCGTCTTCGATGACGCGTATCCGGCGGTGACGAACCTCGATCCGGACCTTCTCAGCGCCCTCCGCCGGGCCGCATCGCAGGCAGCACAGGACGGGCTCGAATTCGAAGTCAACAGCGGCTGGCGCTCACGGGCGTACCAAGATCAACTGTTTGCTCAGGCCGTCGAGAAATACGGGTCGGCCACGAAGGCCGCGCGCTGGGTGGCGCCGCCGGGCACCTCTGTTCACGAGGCGGGCAAGGCGGTCGACCTCGGCCCCACCGCGGCCACCGACTGGCTGTCCCGGAACGGCGCCGGATACGGGCTCTGCCCGATCTATGCCAACGAGCCCTGGCATTACGAACTGCGCCCGGACGCCGTCGAGCACGGCTGCCCTCGGATGTACACCGACGCGACCCATGATCCCCGGACTCACCGGTGACCGGCTCGCTCTGCGCGGGCAGGCAGCGTCACCGGGTGCGGGCTCGGCCGATGAGATTTGCCTACCAGTCGACCCGAATCGCTCGGAATCGTCCCGTATCGGGCATTGGGTAGGCAGATCTGATCGCCGGCGGCTAATGCCCGTGGTGGGGAGGGACCTCGCGCAGCAGACGCTGCTCGTCCGGGTCCGGCGGGCGATCGCTGAGCACCGGGCGTTCCGGGTTGTCCAGATCGAGCCGCTGCCGCAGTGCGTTCAGGGCAGCGATCCACTGGGCGGCCCCGATCCCCTGCCGAAGATCATCCGGCACCGGATACGGCCACGGCTCCCCTGCGGCGCGGTGCTCGCGGATCACCTCCCGCAATTCGATCAAGCCCCCCGGCAGCTGGCTGACGATCGCGTCGCTCACCACCGCAAGATCGGGCACCGGCTGGGTGCCGAGGCCGTCCAGCCGTCGGCCGATGATCGCGTACGCCAACGCCTGATGCCAGCAAACCCCGGCCGGGTCCGCCCCGGTCTCTGCACTGCCCGTCACGCTGGGCATCGTACGGCCGACAGTGCCGCTGCGCCTGCCCACCACGGCAGCCCTTAGGGTTAGGGCAATCGACCATCAAGGAGGTGCCCGGGTGAAGGTGTCGTTGTTCGTCACCTGCCTGGCCGACACGTTGTTCCCCGACGTCGGACGGGCCACGGTCACCCTGCTGGAGCGGCTGGGGTGTGAGGTTGACTTCCCGGTCGCCCAAACCTGCTGCGGCCAGATGCACATGAACACCGGCTACGCCCGCCCGGCCGGCGACATGGTCCGCGGCTTCGCCGACACCTTCGCCGGGTCCGAAGCGGTGGTGGTCCCGTCTGGGTCCTGCACCGGGATGCTGCGTGAGTACGGCCGTGACGTCGCGCCGGGCGTGCACCTGCCGCCGGTGTACGAGCTGAGCGAGTTCCTCGTCGACGTGCTCGCGGTCACCGATGTCGGCGCATCCTTCCCGCACAGCGTCACCTACCACCCGACCTGCCACTCGCTCCGGTTGATCGGCGTCGGCGACCGACCGTACCGGCTGCTCGAGGCGGTCAAGGGCATCGAGCTGCGCGAACTGCCCGAGGCCGAGCAGTGCTGCGGCTTCGGCGGCACCTTCGCGCTGAAGAATGCCGACACCTCGTCGGCCATGGGCGAGGACAAGATCAAGAACGTGATCAAGACGGGCGCCGAGGTGGTCTGCACCTCCGACTCGTCCTGCATGATGAACATCGGCGGCTTTGCCAGCCGCAACAAGACCGGGGTCCGATCAATGCACCTGGCCGAGATCCTCGCCAGTCAGGAGTGATCATGGCAAGTCAGCAACTCGAGCCGATCGGCAAGGTCAAGAGCAGGCTGTCCCGGCGTGATGATCATGAGGTCGGACTGCATCCGAAGCCGGGTGTTGCCTTCCTGGGCATGCCGACCTTCACCAAAGCCGCCCACATTGCGCTCGGCGATGATCAACTCCGGCGCAATCTCGGGCACGCCACCCACACCATCCGGGACAAGCGCCGGCGCGTGGTCGGCGAGATGGACGACTGGCAGAGCCTGCGTAGCGCCGCCGCGGCGATCAAGGACAACACCCTGGCCAACCTTGATCGACATCTCGAGCAGTTCGAGGCCGCGGCTACCGCAGCCGGTGCGACCGTGCATTGGGCCGCCGACGCCGAGGAAGCCTGCAAGATCGGGATCGAGATCGCGCAGCAACACAACGCCACCGACGTGATCAAGGTCAAGTCGATGGCCACCCAGGAGATCGGGCTGAACGAGGAGCTCGCCAAGCACGGCATCAGTGCCTGGGAGACCGACCTGGCCGAGCTGATCGTGCAACTCGGCGGCGACACTCCGAGCCATTTCCTGGTGCCCGCGATCCACCGCAACCGGGACGAGATCCGGCAGATCTTCCTGGACAAGATGGGTGAGGTCGGACGCGCGGCGCCGGCAGATCTGACCGACGAACCGCGTCGACTGGCCGAGGCCGCCCGGCTGCACCTGCGGGACAAGTTCCTGTCCACCAAGGTCGCCTTCTCCGGAGCGAACTTCGCCATTGCGGAGACCGGCACGCTGGTGGTGTTGGAGTCCGAGGGCAACGGCCGGATGTGCCTGACGCTGCCCGATGTCCTGGTGTCGGTGGTCGGGATCGAGAAGCTGCTGCCGACGTTTGCTGATCTTGAGGTCTTCCTGCAGGTGCTTCCCCGGTCGTCGACCGCGGAGCGGATGAACCCGTACACCACGATGTGGACCGGGGTGACCGAGGGCGACGGACCGCAGGAGATGCACATCATCCTGCTGGACAACGGCCGGACCCGGGCGCTGGCCGACGGCAAGGGCCGGCAGGCACTGCGCTGCATCCGCTGCTCGGCCTGCCTGAACGTCTGTCCGGTGTACGAGCGGGTCGGCGGCCATGCCTACGGCTCGGTTTACCCCGGACCGATCGGCGCGATCCTGAATCCCCTGCTGCACGGCGTTTCCGAGCCGCATGATGCCGCACTGCCGTACGCGTCGAGCCTGTGCGGTGCCTGCTTCGAGGCCTGTCCGGTCAAGATCGACATCCCGAGTGTGTTGGTCGAGCAACGGGCCGAGGTGGTCGAGGATCGCGCGGAGCGCGGCGGTCCGAACGCCGAGGCGACAGCGATGCGGATCGCGGCCTGGACCTTTGCCGATCATCGGCGGCTGGAGCGGGCACAGCGACTGGCCGGCGCTGTCGGACCGGCAGCCAAGTACGTCCGTCGACTGCCGGGCATGCTCGGTGGGTGGACGCAGAGCAGGGATCTGCCGCCGGTGCCGAAGGAGTCGTTCCGCCAGTGGTGGGAACACAACCGAGGCAAGGATGGGGCCCGATGAGCAGCCGGGAGCAGGTGCTGTCCGCAGTCCGCGGCGCCATCCGCGATGCCGCCGCGCCGACAACCCCGCGCGACTACAACCGCGATCTCGGCCTGGATATCGACGGATTGATCGAGCTCTTCGCGGAGCGGGTCAGCGACTACCGGGCCGACGTCGAAGTGATCAAGAAGGGTGATGTCGGCCGGGTGATCGGCAATCAGCTGGCGACCCGCCAGGTGGGCTCGGTTGTCGTTCCCGATGATCTTGATCCGCAGTGGCTGACAACCGTGACCAGCAAGGTGGTCCGGGACCACGCCGGGCTGACCGCTGTTGATCTTGATCAGATCGATGCCGTGATCACCGGCAGTGCCGCTGCGGTGGCCCTGACCGGGACCATCGTGCTGGACGGTGGTCGGCTCCAGGGGCGGCGCGCGATCAGCCTGGTGCCGGACACCCACGTGTGTGTGGTGGATGCCGCGGACATCGTCGGCACCGTGCCCGAGGTGCTCCCCCGGCTGAACGCGACCCGGGCACTGACCTGGATTTCCGGCCCGAGTGCCACCAGTGACATCGAACTGGATCGGGTCGAGGGCGTACACGGTCCACGGAATCTGGTCGTCCTGATCACGACCTGAGGAGTGCCGATCTGCGCGCTGGTGAATTGGCTCGCCGAGAGGTCGGCGGAGTTGCTTGGATAGGACGATGCCTCTGACGATTCAGATCGCGATCTTCGACGGCTTCGACGAGATCGATGTGTTCGGCCCGTTCGAGATCTTGTCCAGCGCCGGCTTCTGTGTGAACCTCGCTTCGCTGGCCGGAAGCGGGATGGTCACGTCGATGCGCGGGATCTCGGTCGCGGTCGGTCATCGCCTTGCCCCCTGCGACGGCGTGATCGTTCCGGGCGGCGGCTGGCTGAATCGCGCCGCCTCGGGCGCCTGGGC
>DATCVL010000251.1:0-2327 GCA_036566865.1 Microlunatus sp. | reverse complement strand
TCAGGAAGCGGTGGCACCGGACACCGCCGGTGGCCCGACCCTTGCCCGGGTATTCCGCGAACGGGGTGACTTTGATCGTGCCGGCATCCGTGCCTGGCAAGGCATCTCCGCTGCCGGCCACGGTGATCACGATCGCATCGCCGTCCGCGACGGCACCGAAATAGCTGACGCTCCGTCCGGCGCCGAGCTTGATCCCGGCGATGCCGCCGCCGGACCGACCCTGCGGACGGACCACCGAGGCCGGGAAGTGCAGCAACTGGGCGTCGTCGGAGATGAAGGTCAGCTCGACGTTCTCGTCGGTCAGCTCGGCCGCGCCGACCACCTCGTCGCCGTCCTCGAGCCGGATGATGTCCCAGACGTCCTTGTTCAGCAGCTCGGGGTTGACCCGTTTGACCACGCCCTGGCGGGTGCCCAGCGCGATCGTGGCGGCATCGTCGCCGAGTCGGCTCAGGGCCAGGATCCGTTCACCGGATTCGGCCACCGAGATCAACTCGCTGACATGCGCGCCGCCCTGCAGGTTCGGTGCATTGGCGGTCACCGGGACCGTGGGCAGATCGAGGACGTTGCCGCGGATCAGTCGACCCTTGCTGGTGATCAGCCCGTAGTCGCCGCGGGCGGTGGTCCGGACCGCCGAGACGATCACGTCGTGATTGCTGCGGCCGCCGTCGTCGGGCAGTGGCTCGGCATTCTCGGTCCGGGCCAGCAGACCGGCTGAGGAGAGCAGCACCCAACACGGATCGTCCGGCACCTCCAGTGGTGCAGCCGTCGCGGTCGCGGTGACGCCGCTGGAGGACAGCAGGATGGTGCGTCGCGGAGTGCCGAACTGCTTGGCCACGTCGGCCAACTCGTTGCCGACCAGCAACCGAAGTTGATCATCGTTCTCGATGATCTCGGTGAGCTCGGCGATGGTGTTCTGCAGCTCGTCGCGTTCGGTCTCCAATTCGATCTTGGAATACTTGGTCAGCCGACGCAGCTGCATGTCCAGGATGAAGTTGGCCTGGACCTCGGTCAGGTCGAAGACCTCCATCAATCGGGCCCGGGCGGCGGCCGCGTCGTCCGATCCACGGACGATCGCGATCACGTCGTCGATGTCCAGGATCGCGATCAGCAGGCCCTCGACCAGGTGCAGCCGCTCGGCCGCCTTGTCCCGGTCGTAGGTGGTACGTCGCAACACCACATCCAGCCGGTGCTGAAGGTAGACCTCCAGCATTTCCTTCAGGGACAGGGTTCTGGGCTGTTCGTCGACCAGTGCCACCGCATTGATCGCGAACGAGTCCTCCAGCTTGGTCTGCCGGTAAAGCTGCTCCAGCAGGGCATCGGGATTGAAGCCGTTCTTCACCTCGATCACCAGCCGGGTGCCGTTGGCCAGGTCGGTGAGGTCCTTCAGGTCGGCGATGCCCTGCAGCTTCTTCGAGCCGACGAGGGTCTTGATCTGCTCGATGATCTTCTCCGGGCCGACGGTGTACGGCAGTTCGGTGATCACGATGCCCTTGCGGCGCGCGCTGACCTGCTCGATCCGCGCGGTCGCCCTGATCTTGAACGAACCCTTGCCGGTCTCGTACGCATCGCGGATGCCGTCCAGCCCGACGATCTTGCCGCCGGTCGGTAGATCCGGGCCCGGCACGTACCGCATCAGGGTGTCAAGGGTCGCGTTCGGATGCTTGATCAGATGCCGCAGTGCCTGCACCACCTCGACCAGGTTGTGCGGGGCGCAGTTGGTCGCCATCCCGACGGCGATCCCGCCCGCGCCGTTGACCAGCAAATTGGGGAACGCGGCCGGCAGCACGACCGGCTCGGTTTCCTTGCCGTCGTAGTTGGCCTTGAAGTCAACGGTGTCCTTGTCCAGTCCGTCGGTCATCGCCAACGCCGCCGGAGCCATCCGACACTCGGTGTAACGCATCGCCGCCGGGCCGGCGTCCAGCGAACCGAAGTTGCCGTGGCCGTCCACCATCGGCAACCGCATCGACCATGGCTGCGCCATCCGGACCAGCGCGTCGTAGATCGCGGTGTCGCCGTGCGGGTGCAGTACGCCCATCACCTGGCCGACCACCCGGGCACATTTGACGTGCGGCCGGGTCGGCAGCACGCCCATGTCCCGCATCGAGTAAAGGATCCGTCGCTGGACCGGCTTCAGCCCGTCCCGGGCGTCGGGCAGCGCCCGCGCGTAGATGACGGAATAGGCGTACTCCAGGAAGCTGGTCTCCATCTCCGAGGAGACGTCCATGTCGACGATCCGCTCGACGAAATCGTCCGGCGGCGCCGTTTTGGTCTTGCGTGCAGCCATCTGTTGCTAACTCCCTCAGCTCAGTGCGAGGCGATTGTCCCTC
>DATCVL010000250.1:0-16968 GCA_036566865.1 Microlunatus sp. | reverse complement strand
TGAAGGGCGGCTGGCCGGGGCGCACCCGGATCACCGACAACGCGCGATCGGCAAGCCCCGGCAGCAGCAGCTCCGCCACCCGGTCCAGGTAGTCGACGAACTCGCGCTTGGTCACATCGGAGCCGTCCTCCAACGGCTGGTCGAGATGGGTCAGCTCGACCCCATCCCGTACCTCATCGACCTGACGGTTCGCCATCTCCGTCAGAAGGCGTAGGTGCCGACGATGATGGCGCGGGCCACGGTCTTGAAGGCCAGGTTGAAGCTCATCACCGCCACAGAGGCGTCCGGGTCGATGCCGAGCGTCTCCTCGGTGACCGCGTGCACCACGAAGTAGTAGCGATGCACCTGATCGCCCTGCGGCGGCGCGGCCCCGGTGAAGCCGTGTACGCCGGCATCGTTGCGGAGCATGAACGCCGAGCCTGGCAACGTCGCACCTTCGGCACCGGCACCGGTTGCCAGCGTGGTGACATCGACCGGCAGGTCGACCACTGCCCAGTGCCAGTAGCCGCTCGGCGTCGGCGCGTCGGGATCGAAGCAGGAGACCACGAAGCTCTTGGTGTCGTCCGGGAATCCCGACCAGGACAGCTGCGGCGAGGTGTTACCCAGGGCAGCGACCTGGTCGTCCTTCAACGGCTGTCCGTCGACGACATCGGTGCTGCGGACCGTGAAGGAGCCGACAACCGGGAGCAGATCGTACGGGTCTGGAGCGACAGGGCGTTCAAGGCTCATGGTCGGACCCTAGCCGTCACACGGCGGTGGGGGCAGCCTCCGCGGCTGAAGGATTTCAGGCTCTGGCCACTACAATCGTCGGGTTGCCCGCTAGGGCCTCCCCCAGCCATCGAAGGAAGAAGCATCCGCATGCCCATTCGCTCTGACCTGCGCAACGTCGCAATCGTCGCGCACGTCGACCACGGCAAGACCACTCTGGTCGACGCGATGCTGTGGCAGTCCGGCGCCTTCCGTACCGGCCAGGATGTGGCCACCCGGGTGATGGACTCGATGGACCTCGAGCGGGAGAAGGGCATCACCATCCTGGCCAAGAACACCGCAGTACGGCACCGGATGCCGGATGGCCACGAGGTCACCATCAACATCATCGACACCCCCGGCCACGCGGACTTCGGTGGCGAGGTCGAGCGCGGGCTGGAAATGGTCGACGGGGTGCTGCTGCTGGTGGACGCCTCCGAGGGCCCGCTGCCGCAGACCCGATTCGTGCTGCGCAAGGCCCTGGCCAAGCGGCTGCCGATCATCGTGGTGATCAACAAGGTGGACCGCCCGGATGCCCGGATCGCCGAAGTGATCGAGGAGACCAGCGAACTGTTCCTCGACCTGGCCGGTGATGATGATCTTGAAATCCTTGACTTCCCGGTGGTGTACGCCTCCGCCAAGGCCGGTCGTGCCTCGGTGAATCAGCCCGACGACGGAGGGATGCCGGACGCCGAGGATCTGCAGCCGTTGTTCCAAGTGCTGCTGGACAAGATCCCGGCGCCGACCTACGTCGAGGGTGCGCCGCTGCAGGCGCATGTGACCAACCTGGACTCCTCCCCGTACCTGGGCCGGCTGGCCCTGTGCCGGATCATTGCCGGCGAGCTGAAGCGCAATCAAGCCGTTGCCTGGTGCAAGCGGGACGGCTCCATCAGCACCGTGAAACTGTCCGAGTTGTTGATCACCAAGAACCTTGATCGGGAGCCGGCCGAGTCCGCCGGACCCGGCGACATCGTTGCCATTGCAGGGATTTCGGACATCACCATCGGTGAGACACTGGCCGATCCCGAGGATCCGCGTCCGCTGCCGTTGATCATGGTCGACGAGCCGAGCATCTCGATGACGATCGGCATCAACACCTCGCCGTTGGCCGGCAAGTCGGGCAAGAACCTGACCGCCCGGCTGGTCAAGGCCCGTCTTGATCAAGAACTGATCGGCAACGTGTCGATCAAGGTGCTGCCGACCGAACGCCCGGACACCTGGGAGGTGCAGGGCCGTGGCGAGCTGCAGTTGGCCATTCTGGTGGAGACCATGCGCCGGGAGAGCTTCGAGCTGACCGTGGGCAAACCGCAGGTGGTCACCAAGCTGATCGACGGCAAGCTGCATGAGCCGGTGGAGCGCCTGACCGTCGATGTACCGGACGATTTCGTCGGCGTGGTCACTCAGCTGCTCGGACTGCGCAAGGGCCGGCTGGAGCAGATGATCAACCACGGTTCGGGCTGGGTCCGGATGGAGTACTTGGTCCCGGCCCGCGGCCTGATCGGCTTCCGGACCGAGTTCCTCACCGAGACCCGCGGCACCGGCCTGATGCACCACGTCTTCGAGCGGGAAGAGCCGTGGGCCGGCGACTTCCGCACCCGGCCGACCGGATCTCTGGTCGCCGACCGTTCCGGCCAGGTCACCGGCTATGCGTCCTTCAACCTGCAGGAGCGCGGCACCCTCTTCGTCGGCCCTGGCACCGATGTCTACGAGGGCATGATCATCGGCGAGAACCCGCGCGCCGAGGACATGGACGTCAACATCACCAAGGAGAAGAAGCTCACCAACGTGCGCTCCTCCACCGGTGAGGAGCTCGAGCGGCTGGTGCCGCCGAAGCTGATGAGCATGGAGCAGGCGCTGGAGTTCTGCCGTGAGGACGAGTGCATCGAGGTCACCCCGGGCGCGGTCCGGATCCGCAAGGTGATCTTGAATGCGGGTGAGCGCGCTCGGGCGCGGACCCGGACCAAGCGCTGAGCCGCTCCGGTCCCGGCCCGACGAACCGGCCCGACGACCAGCCCGACGAACCGGCCCGGCGGGGCGCAGACGACGACTTTTGACCGTACCGTGACCGAATTTGTTGCCACCATGTGTCGACACCGGACCCGACGTACGGCAGAGTTAGCGCTCGCCGGGCAAACGCCCGCGCATTGCGCGCATCTTCCCCCAATGGCGCTGGTTAGATGTCAGCAGCACGAGCAAGATTCAGAGGGGGACTCCACCGATGAGCCGGTTGTCATCCGCCGCCCGATTCGGGCTGGCCGGCTTGGTCGCGATCACGCTGGCCCTCGGACTGTTGGTTGCGGGTAACGCACCGAGCGCCGAGGCGAAGACCACGTACCTGACCACCAAGTTCCAGCATCCCAAGTACGGCCAGACCAACAGCGCAGTGAAGAACCTGCAGCTGCGGCTCGCCGACGTCGGCATGCTGAAGAAGAAGTACGCCACCTCGCACTTCGGCCCGATCACCCGGGACGCCGTCAAGGACTTCCGGCACTCGGTCGGCCTGAAGCGCGGCAAGGGCAAGGTGACCAAGAAGGCCTGGAACAAGCTGGTCAAGAAGAGCGGCAAGGTCAAGGCTTCCAGCAGCAGCAGCTCGGCCGGCGCCTCCAAGGGCGTCATCGCCAAGCGCTGCAAGACGAACAGCCGCGTCCTCTGCATCGACAAGACGACCAGCAAGCTCTACTACATGAACAAGGGCAAGGTCATCAAGACCATGGATGCCCGGTTCGGCTGCTCCAATTCGCCGACCCGCAACGGCACCTGGACAGTCTTCCGCAAGGTGCGGCACGACTGGTCGCGCGCCTACGGTTCGGCGATGCCGCTGTCGATGTACTTCAGCGGCGGTGAGGCGGTCCACTACTCCTCCGACTTCGCCGCTCGCGGGTACGCCGGTTGCAGCCACGGCTGCGTGAACATCCGGGACCGCAAGACCCTGCGTTACGTCTACAACCGGGTCCACATCGGCGACCGCGTGGTCGTCTACTGGAGCTGATCGAGACAAACGAAAGGGCCCTGAGCACCGCGTGCTCAGGGCCCTCTTCTTTTGCTCAGTTGGCTTCTGCGGTCTCGGCTGGCGTCTCGGGGCCGGCGGCGTTCTCCCGTACGAAGGAGCCGTAGACGTCGATCAGCACCCGCTTCTGCCGCTCACTGATGGCGGTATCGGCGAGCACTGCCATCTCGACCGTGGTGGACGGATGATCGTCTGGGTCGAGGATGCCGGCCCGGACGTAGAGCTGTTCGGCCGAGATCCGCAGTGCCTTGGAGAGTTGCTGCAGCACCTCCGCCGAGGGTCTGCGCAGGCCACGCTCGATCTGACTGAGGTAGGGGTTGGAAACGCCGGTCTGCTCGGCGAGCTGACGTAGCGACAATCGGGCCGCCCGACGCTGGGCGGCGAGAAACTCCCCGAGCGAGCCGAACTGCTCGCCGAGATTGGGTGTCTTGATCCGTGTCATGGGGACCAGTCTGCTTGCAATAGCAAGCACTTTCAAGCTCATAGCTAGCAGTCCTGGGGCGCAGGGGTCACCAATCACCCTTGTGCCCTTCGTCGTCCATGCGAAAGAGTGAGGCGCACTTGCGAGTGATCAACTGGATCAACGCGCCTCGGCGACGCGGCGCCATGCGCTGGGAGTGATTCGATGGTGGACAGCCGTACCGTGACCACCGAGGAAGTTGCCGACCAGGGACAGCTCAAACGCGTTCTCGGACCGAAGTTGCTGCTGTTGTTCATCGTCGGCGACATCCTCGGAACCGGCATCTATGCCGTCACCGGCAACGTGGCCGACGAGGTGGGTGGCGCGGTCTGGGTGCCCTTCCTGGTCGCCTTCGGCGTCGCCATGTTGACCGCCTTCTCCTATCTCGAACTCGTGACCAAGTACCCGCAGGCAGCGGGTGCCGCGTTGTACACCCACAAGGCGTTCGGGGTGCACTTCGCGACCTTCCTGGTCTGCTTCACAGTGATGTGCTCGGGCATCACCTCGGCTTCGACTGCGTCGCGTGCCTTTGCGGCCAACCTCGGCGCCATGGTCAACGTGGTCAGGGATTGGGGCGGCGCCGGCGAGCTGAAGATCAGCGAGTCGTTCATCACCTTCATGGCGTTGACCTTCATCGCCCTGGTGTTGTTGATCAATCTCCGAGGCGTCGCCGAGAGCGTGTACGCCAATATCGTGCTGACCTGCGTCGAGCTGAGCGGGTTGCTGATCGTGATCTTCATCGGCTTCTACGCCGCCACCCAGGGCAAGGCCGATTTCTCCCGGGTGATCATGTTCGATACCGGCGAGGACAAGACTGTCTTCCTGGCGGTCACCGCCGGGACTTCGCTGGCATTCTTCGCCATGGTTGGATTCGAGGACTCGGTGAACATGGCCGAGGAGACCAAGGATCCCGAGCGCGTGTTCCCCAAGATCATGTTGACCGGGTTGTCGATCACCGGCCTGATCTACGTCCTGGTGTCGATCTCGGCGGTCGCGATCGTGCCGCCGGGAGAGCTCGGTGAGGGTGACGCCCCACTGTTGAACGTGGTCACCGCCGGCGCCCCGAATCTGCCGGTGGATCAGATCTTCCCGTTGATCAGCATGTTCGCGGTGGCCAACTCGGCCTTGATCAACATGATGATGGCGTCCCGGCTGCTGTACGGGATGGCGAACCAACGGGTGCTGCCACCGGTTCTGGGCCGAGTGCTGCCCGGCCGGCGTACACCGTGGGTGGCGATCTTGTTCACCACCGCACTGGCAATGGGCCTGATCGGGTTCGTCGGCGAGATCAAGGACCTTGGTGGCACCACCGCGTTGTTGTTGCTCGCGGTCTTCACCGTGGTCAACATCTGCTGCCTGGTGTTGCGTAAAGATCCCAAGCAGCACAAGCATTTCCGGGCGCCGACCGTGATTCCGATCTTCGGCGCACTGTGCTGTGCCTACCTGGTCGGACCGTGGACCGGCCGGGACACTGCGCAGTACAAGATCGCCGCGGTGCTGCTCGCGCTCGGCGTCGTGCTCTGGGCGATCACCTGGTTTCTCAACCGTGCCTTGTACGCCCGCAAGACCTACCTGAAGGAGCCCGAGGACCTCGAAGGCCCACCCGAGTGATCCGCCAGGTCGAAATCCGAGGCCATCAAGGCGACGGATTTCGACCGGTCGATCAGGACCGAACCGAGCGCGGCACCGACGCGGTGATCAGGCTGCCGTCCTCGCGCCGGCCGCGGGTGGTGAATGCCCTCTCTGCATCGATCCGTGGCCCCTGGCCGTCCAGCGGAATCACCGTGGACTCGCCGGCCCGCAGGGTCACCTCGGTGCCACGGACCGTGAAACTCGCCTCGGTGCCCTCCTCGACGGTGAACTCGTACTGATCATGAGTCAGCACCGCTCGGACCCGGGTGCCGCGCACCGTGAATCGGAAGGTCAGTGACGGCCATTCATCGGGCAGTCGCGGATCGAAGCTGATCAAGCCGTTGTAGTCCCGCATGCCGCCGAAGCCGGACACCAGCGCACTCCAGACGCCACCGGCGTTGGCGACGTGGACACCGTCGCTGGTGTTGCCGTGCAGATCAGCAAGATCAACAAACAGCGCCTGGGTGAAGTAGTTCATCGCCAGCCGGTGATAGCCGACCTCGGCCGCGATGATCGCCTGCACCACACCCGACAGAGTCGAGTCGCCGGTGGTGATCGAGTCGTAGTACTCGAAGTCGGCCTTCTTCTCCTCCAAGGTGAAGTGATCACCCTGGACGAAGAGCGCCAGTACCACGTCCGCCTGCTTGAGCACCTGGAAGCGATAGATCACCAACGGGTGGTAGTAGAGCAGCAGCGGTCGCCGATCCGACGGCGTGTTGGCCAGGTCCCACACCTCGCGCTCGAGGAAGTGCGCATCCTGCGGATGCACCCCGAGTCCTTCGTCGTAAGGGATGTGCATGGCCTCGGCGGCCGAGGCCCAGTCCTCGACCTCTTCCGGTTCGAGCTGCAGACGCTCCATCATCCGGCGGTATTCGTCGGGTGCCTGTTCGGCCATCCGATTCACCGTCTCGGCAGCCTTGCGCAGGTTGTAGCGGGCCATCACGTTGGTGAACAGATTGTCGTTGACCACCGTGGTGTATTCGTCCGGCCCGGTCACACTGTGGATGTGGAAGGCACCGTCGCCGCTCTCCCGCCAGAAGCCGAGATCGGCCCACAGCCTCGCGGTCTCGACCAGGATGTCAATACCTTGACGTCGCATGAAGTCGTCGTCGCCGGTCGCCGCGACGTACTTGCACAACGCGTACGAGATGTCGGCGTCGATGTGATACTGCGCCGTACCGGCGGCGTAGTACGCCGATGCCTCGTGTCCGTTGATCGTCCGCCACGGGAACAAGGCGCCGCGTTCGGCAAGATCACCGGCTCTGGTCCTGGCCGCATCCAGCAGGTTGTAGCGGAAGCGCATCGCGCTCCGCGCCATCGAGGGCGTGGTGTAGATCAGGAACGGCACCACATAGACCTCGGTGTCCCAGAAGTAGTGGCCGCCGTAGCCACTGCCGGTCACCCCCTTGGCGGGCACCCCGGACTGCTCGGCGCGGCCGGCCGCCTGGGCGAGCTGGAAGAGATTCCACCGAACCGCCTGCTGCAGTTGCGGGCTGCCCTCGATCCGTACGTCGGAACGCGCCCAGTAGGCGTCCAGCCAGGTCCGCTGATCGTCGTACTGCTGTTGCACTCCTTGATCACGGGTCCGATCCAGCGTGCGCCGGCAGCGATCCACCAATTCACGGACCGGGACCCCGCGGGAGGTGTGGTACGCGACCAGCTTGGTGATCTTGATCGGAACACCCGGTTCGGCCTGCACCCGGAACACCATCTTGCCGGCGTCCTCGTCGGTGTCGATCAAGGCCTCATGCCGGTTGGCGGTCTCGATCATGTGATCGACACCGACCGCCAGCGTCATCCGCGAATTGGCGCAACGGTAACCCAAAACCATCCGGTCATCGCCGTGCCAGTGGCTCTGTGGCTCCAGCACCCGGGACTCGAAGGCGTCCGCCTTACGCGGATCCCAGCCCTCGCCCATCGCCGCCGACCGGACGTGGTACTCGTCCTTGCCGTCCTGCCGGTTCAGCACCTGCGAGGACACCACCACCGGCGCCGCCTGATCAAGGACGGTGATCTCCATCTCCATCACCGCGAGATGCCTTTGAGTGAAGGAAATCATCCGGCTCGACTTGACCAGCACCCGCTTCCCGCCCGGTGTCCGCCAACCGATCTCACGGGTCAGCCGGCCGGTCCGGAAGTCCAGCGTACGGTCGTAATGATCAAGATCGGCGACCGACAGCAGCATCGGCTCGTCGTCGACGTACAGCTTCATCGTCTTGGTGTCGGGGACGTTGACGATGGTCTGCCCGACCCGGGCGAAGCCGAACGCCTCCTCGGCATGCCGAATCGGCCAGGTCTCGTGGAACCCATTGATGAAGGTGCCGTGCGTGTGGGTCTCGCGACCCTCCTCGACGTTGCCACGGAAGCCCAGATAGCCGTTGCCGACCGCAAACAGGGTCTCGGTGGTACCAAGATCATCGGCACCGTACGACGCCTCGGTCAACCGCCATTCGTCAACCGGGAAGCGCAGTCGGTCAAGGTGATCACGAACCGGGGCCGGTTCGTCGCCGGCGGCGCCCGGGGTTGCTCCGGTGGCCAGGCGTTGGTGCGCCAGGCTCTCCTCCCAGCCGTTGCTCACACCGTCGCGCTCGGCGACCAGCCGAGCGTCGGTGCTGTCGGTCGGTTCAATCAGGTCAGGACGGTCCATCGGTTACCAACTCTCCAAGATCGGCCACCACGATGTCAGCCCCCGACTCGATCAATCGGTCGGCGCCGGCACCCCGATCCACGCCGACCACCAGACCGAAGCCGCCTGCCCTCCCGGCAGCGACTCCGGACGAAGCGTCCTCCATCACCACAGCACGCTCGACCGGCGCACCAAGATCACCAGCGGCGGCCAGGAAGGTGTCCGGCGCCGGCTTCCCGGGCAGCGACCGCTCGTCGGCGACGTTGCCGTCCACGATCACCGTGAAGCGGTCCAGCAGACCGGCCGCCCGCAACACCGGCCGGGCGTTTCGGGAACTGGACACGACCGCCACCGCGACCTTGTCGTCGGCGAGCCGGTCCAGCAAACGGACCGAACCGGGATACGGCTGCACCCCGTCGGTCTCCAACACCCGGGAGAACTCGTCGTTCTTACGATTTCCCAACCCACACACGGTTTCCGCCTCCGAGGGGTCGTCCGGGCTGCCTTCCGGCAACTCGATCCCGCGCGAGTCAAGGAAGCTGCGTACGCCGTCGTACCGCGGCTTGCCGTCGACGTAATCGTAGTAATCCTGATCCGTGTACGGCGTCGGGTCGCCCCGACGGGTGAGGAAATCGGTGAACATTCGCTGCCAGGCCCGCATATGTACCTCGGCGGTCGGCGTCAGTACGCCGTCCAGGTCGAACAGGACGGCGGCGTAGGTGCCCAGCGATCGGGGGTTATCCGGTGCCACAGGCGTCAAGCGTAGGGCCAGCGCTCCGGAAAACCTCGATCGCCCACCACCCTCGCCCCAATCGTGACGTCCGAATCTGCCGAGAAACTGCTGCGATCCGGGCCGGTTCACCCGCGCTCACGGCTGAACTCGAGCCGTGCCGGACGAACGCCGGCGATGGTCGAGCTGGCGGCGGGAGGTGATGCCGGGCTCGGCGCACACCTTGCGCAGCGGCCGGTCACGGTGCGAGCACCCATGAAGAGCTGGGCGCCGATCTTCGGATTGGTCAGACCTACTGCGGCGAGGCCGCGATCTGCGCAGCCTGCGCAGCCTGCAGCGCCCGCGACAGCCCGTCGCGCAGGATCGGCAGACCTGCTGGGTCCCTTGTGCGGCCATACCCTCCAGCAGGAGGGCGTTGGGATGATCCGGCCGGCTCTGCCCGCGTCTGTGCGCGCCGCGCCGAGCGCCGCCGGTTCGGCTGACGCCGCGACGCCACCGCGAGGGCACCGCCGAGCCGACCAGGAATTCCTGCCGTCTCAGCGGAGCTGCGGGCGGAAATGATCACCGATCTCCGGATCGACCAGAACCTCTTGTGCAGCAGCGATTCCGTCCACCAAGAGGTCCGCGTCGACCGGGACGTTGCGCTTGATCAAGGCCAGCCCGATCGGTCCCTCTTCGTAGTGCCGGGCCGAGCTGCCCATCCGGCCGACCTCACGCTCTCCGAGCTTGACCGGGGCCGCGACCGCCGGCAGCGCTTCGGCCGAACCGTCCAGCTGCAGCCGCACCAACCGACGTGGTGGACGGCCGAGCGCCTGCACCCTGCCGACCGTTTCCTGCCCGGGGTAGCACCCCTTGTTCAGATGGACCGCGGTCTCCAGCAGCCCGGCCTCGTTGGGGATCGCCCGATGGTCGGTGTCGATCCCGATCCGGGCGATGCCGGCAGCGATCCGGCGGGCCTCCAGCGCCCAGGTGCCGGCCGGATGTTCGGCGGCGGCGATTACGTCGGCGAGCTCGCTGCGAGGCACGAAGAGATCCTGCCCGCCCAGGCTGTCCGGCGCGCTCCGCGTGATCAGCTTGTCGGAGGCTCCGTCGAGGCCATCAGGTCCCTGTCCGGCGCGCCAGACGATCCCGAAATCGGCCGTCCGATCGGCGACCTCGACCCGGAGCATGAAGCGCATCGAGTCCAGCCAGCCAACCAGGTCCTGCACCGCACCGGGCTCGGTGTGAGCCCAGAAGGTCTCGCCGTCGTCGACGGCGTACAGCACGTGCTGGATGTGTCCTTGGGCGCCGGACAACACCAGCGCCGTGGTGCCGATCCCGGGCGGCAGGTCGGTCAACTGCTGGGTGGTCAGCGAATGCAGCCAGCTGAGCCGATCCGGGCCGGTCACTGTCAGCACGCCTCGATGCGACAGGTCGACCAGTCCCCGCCCGGCCTCGATCTCGCGTTGCTCGCGCATCGGATTCCCGTAGTGCCAGGCGACCCCCCGGTCCGGTCCGTCCTCAGCGATCACCGCGGCACTCATCCTCGGTTACTCCTCAACTCGTCCGCTTCCCGATGGTGGCAGCACCACCGGGCATCGGTTTTGTTCCCGATCTCGGCCGCAGACTCAGGAGGCGATCCGCTGCAGCCGCCCCCACTGGTAGTTCTGCAGTGACTGACCGTCGGCCGCCTTGTCGAAGGTCCACAACAGATCACCCTCGACCTGGCCGTAGAGCCGATGCCCCGCGGTGTAGTCCGGCGCGGTCGCGGTCCGCGCCACGGCGTCGGTGGCGATCTCGATCTTGGCGCCGGTGATGTGCCCGTACCAGACCTCGACGACGCCGTCCGGATGGCTCATCACCACCTCCAGCGACCCGTCGGACTGGGGCCTCCAGAAGCCGGTCTCCATCTGCAGTGGTTTGGTCGGGGCGCCGTCCGGGCCGACCTCGTACGTCTGCGACAGGTAGTGCAGGTAACTGCCGCCGTTGTGGCTGAAGTCGATCTGCTGCCCGAAGTCGGTGTCCTCGGTGCCGGGGTAGCTGCTCTTGCCGCTGCCCTGCCAGCTGCCGATCATCCAGGCCAGTGCGACCAGTTCGGGGTTGAGGTCGGACGGAATCTCAAATGGCACCCGTCAAGGATAGGGGTTTGGTGTACGTGAAGCAGACCGTCGCATAGCTCCGCCCCGGGCCGTCCGGCCAGCCGTCCAGCTCCAGTCCGTCCTCGCTGTAACCGAGCCGCCGGTAGAGCGCCGCGGCCCGTGGATTGTCGTGCTCGACCCCGAGCGTGGCCCGGGACAGACCGCGACGCCGGATCCGCTCCTCCAGCTCGGCGATCAGGATCGTGCCGACCCCCAGTGACTGCCATTCGGTCCGTACCGACAGCATCCACAGGTCACCGGCTCCGGCACGCTTGTCGAAGTCGACCGCGCCGACGGCAATCGAGAGCCCGTTCCCGGCCATGATCAACACCAGCTCCACCTCGTCGGCATAGCTGCGTTCCAGCGCCGCCGCGAGCGCACGGATGTGCTGCGGGCTTCCGGACCAATCAAGATCAGCAAGATCGCTGGGCTCAAGATCACGAACGGTCAGCTCGACGTCCAGTCGCGCTCTCTCCATGGGCCACTCCTTCGATCTCGACCGAGGCCGCAGATTAGGGTTCCAGACGTGACGCGATATGTCTTCATCGGAGCCGGAGCAGTGGGCAGTGCGATCGGTGGCCTGTTGGCGCAGCAGGGCATCGAGGTATTGCTGGTCGCCCGCGGCGACCATGCCACGACCCTGATCAGCCACGGTTTGACCGTACGCTGCCCGGACGACACGTTCACCGTGCATCCGGAGGCGGCCACCGGCCCCGAGCGCGTCCGACTGCGGACCGACGACATCCTGGTACTGACCACCAAGTCTCATCAGGCCGAGGCAGCGGTGCAGGCCTGGGCCGACGTACGGGTCTACGACGGCCAGACCGAGGTCGGCCGGGCCGCCGAGCTGTTGCCGATCCTGACCGCACTGAACGGCGTGGCCAGCGAGGAGATCGCGCTGCGCTACTTCGACCGGGTGTACGCCGTCTGTGTCTGGACGCCGACGGTGATGATCGAACCGGGTGAGGTGCTGGTCCGAGCCACCCCTCGGCGCGGCGTCTTCCATATCGGCCGGTACGGCGCCTCGGCCGATCCCGATGACGACGCCACCGTGCTGGCGGCCGTGTCCCGGGACTGGGAGGCAGCTGAGTTCCGGATCGTCTGCCCGACCGCTGTGATGGACTGGAAATATCGCAAGTTGATCAGCAACCTGTCCAACGTGTTCCAGGCCCTGCTCGGTGACACAAGCCAGGCGACCGAGCTGAAGGCCGCTGCCGAAGCCGAGGCCCGGCAGGTGCTGGCCGCCGCCGGCATCACGGTCACCAGTGACGAGGACGAGAGGGCCGCCCGGGAGGACAGCTTCCAGGTGCAGCCGATCCCCGGCGAGCCGGCCAAGCTGGGCGGCTCGAGCTGGCAGTCGCTGATCCGCGGCACCCGCACCATCGAGACCGACTACCTGAATGGCGAGATCGCGTTGATCGGCCGCCGGATCGGCCACCCGGCACCGTTCAACGCTCGGCTCGCGGCGCTGGCCCGTGATGCCGCCCGTAACGGTCTGCGGCCCGGCGCGATCAGCATCGACGAGCTGGACACGACCTTGAGGAGTGCCTTGTGAGATTGGTCATCCAGCGGGTCAGCCGGGCCTCGGTCGAGGTCGAGGGTGAGGTCGTCGGCGCAATCGACGAGCCTGGCTTGTTGATCTTGGTCGGAGTCACCCACCACGACAATCCCGCGGTGGCCCGCAAACTCGCCGAGAAGGCGTGGACGCTGCGGATCATGGCCGACGAGAAGTCCGCAGCCGACCTCGGCGCCCCGATCCTGGTGGTCAGCCAGTTCACCCTCTACGCCGACACCCGGAAGGGCCGGCGGCCGTCCTGGAATGCGGCCGCGCCACGGCCGATCAGCGAACCCCTGGTGGATGAATTCGCGGCCGCACTGCGCGAGCTGGGAGCACGGGCGGAGACCGGCGTCTTCGGCGCCGAGATGGAGGTGTCGTTGATCAACAACGGCCCGGTGACCATCCTGCTCGACTCCGACTCCTGACCGCCCGACCGCCGCGGCTTCGACCAGCCGAGGGCGATTGCCAGCGCACACTCAGCAACGCAGCGGCGAAGTCGTTGCCCTGCGGTCCTCGGCGAGCGAATATGGCAGTGACGTCGGGCAAAGCCAGACGCTCGCTCCGAGGAGGAGGTCAAGGACATGACATCGCTGAGTCAGGACCTGGCGCACTCGGAGGCGGAGACACCACCGGATGCGCCGCAGCACTGCGACCTACTGGTGATCGGCGCCGGGTCGGCCGGCATTGCCGCCGCCGCGGCGGGACAGCGGGCCGGCGCGAAGGTGACCGTGATCGAGCGGGAACGGCCGGGTGGCACCTCGCTGTGGACCGGCACCGTACCGACGAAGGCGTTGATCGCCGCTGCCCGAGCCGCACGCCTGATGCGCACCGCGGACCGGTTCGCGATCACGCCGGTCGAACCGCAGATCAACTTCGGTGACCTGATGCGCGGCATCCAGGACCGGGTCGCCGCCGCCGCGCCGACCGAACCTGCCGGCGCATTGCGCAGGCTCGGCATCGAGGTGGTCTCCGGCGATGCCCACTTCACCGGCGCTGACTCGATCATGGTCGGCGAGGACAGCTATCACTTCTCCCGGGCCGTGATCGCCAGCGGTACGGCGCCGACGATGCCGCCGATTCCCGGTCTGGCCGAGTGCAATCCGCTCACCGTCACCTCGTTCTGGGAGCTGCGCTTCCTGCCCGAGCACGTGACCCTGCTGGGCGGTGGCCCGACCGGGTGCGAATTCGCTCAGGCCCTGGTGCGACTGGGATCGGAGGTTCGGATCATCGAGCAGGCCGAGCGGCTGCTCCCCCGCGAGGAGCCGGAGGCGTCGGAGATGATCACCGAACAGCTCCGTTCCGAGGGTGTCGAGGTGCTGACCGGCACCGCCGTCCGGCGCGCCATCTCCTACGCACATCACCAGCAGTTGATCATCAGCGGACCGGACGAGGCGGAGCCCCGCACGATCGAGTCCGGGCGGATCATGGTCGCCGCCGGCAGGCGACCGGTGACGGTCGGACTTGATCTTGGTCGTGCCGGGATCTTCCTTAACGGGCAGGGATATATCGCCACCGACGAGCGGCTGCGGACCGCCAACCGGAAGGTGTACGCCGCCGGCGACGCGGTCGGCGACCGGCCGCTGGCCAGCCTGGCCGAGTTGGACGGGGAGATCGCCGCCACCAACGCGATCAGCGGGCGATCGCGGATCGCCCGGCACGACCTAGGACCGCAGGTCGTGTTCACCGATCCGGAGATCGGTCGGATCGGTCACACCGAACTGTCGGCCCGGGTCGGGCTCGGCGACTGGTTGCGCGTGCGCAAGTCCAGCGGTCGGATCGACCGCGCCATCGCCGAGAACGAGCCGAGCGGAATGACCAAGATCATCAGCAACGGGCACGGCCGGATGGTGGGTGCGACCGTGATCTCACCGCGGGCCGGCGAGGTGATCACCGAACTGGCCACGGTGCTGCAGCGCGGCGGCCGGATCGGCGACCTGGCCTCGGTCCCGCATGCCTACCCGACCTGGTCCGATGCGTTGTGGCACGCCGCTCTCGACGACCAGGCCGAACGGCAGAACGCCCCGGTCGGCCGGGGCGCCGTCCTGCGTCGTCGATAGGCCCCACCCGGCATACCGACTTGCCAGCCTGAGCAGGCGTTCCACCTGCTCCTGAGGCTGACGAGTCGGTGCTGCCGGCAGCCTTCAGGCCGGTTGCGTCGACAGCTCGATGTCGACCTCGGCGACCGAGCCGACGCGGGCCACCACGACCCGGTCGACCGAGACGCCCGGCGCCAGGGTCCGCAGGGTCCAGCGACCGTCGCCGGCGAAGAACCGGAAACGTCCGTCGGCCGAGGTCGGCACCTCTGCGGTGAATTCGCCTCCGCCGTCCAGCAGCCGCACGTAGGCGGCCACCGGCTCACCGTCGCGCAGGACTCGGCCCTGCACCACGGCCTGGGTGGACAGGTCGACGCCGGCCAAATCGAGGCCTCCGGTCGTTGCTCCGCACATGATCAGTTCTCCTCGTAGTCCGCTTGGTCAGGCTTGCCCGGGCTCGTCACCGATGGCCACCGGTACGCCGACCAGTGAGCCGTACTCGGTCCAGGAGCCGTCGTAGTTCTTCACGTTCTCCTGGTCGAGCAACTCGTGCAGCACGAACCAGGTGTGCGCGCTGCGCTCCCCGATCCGGCAGTAGGCGATGGTGTCCTTGCCGAAGTCCACCCCGGCATCGCCGTAGATCTGCTTCAGCTCGTCGTCGGAGCGGAAGGTGCCGTCGTCGGCCGCCGACTTGCTCCACGGCACGTTGACGGCGGTCGGTACGTGACCGGCCCGCTGGGCCGACTCCTGCGGCAGGTGTGCCGGGGCGAGCAGGCGACCGGCGTACTCATCGGGGCTGCGGACGTCGACCAGGTTCAGCGAACCGATTGCCGCCACGGTGTCGTCGCGGAAGGCCCGGATCGAGGTATCCGGCTGCTGCGCGCTGTAGGTGGTGGGCTCGCGCTTCACCTCATCGCTGCTCAACTCGCGAGCATCCAGCTCCCACTTCTTCCGGCCGCCGTCGAGCAGCTTCACGTCGGCATGCCCGTAGAGCTTGAAGTACCAGTAGGCGTAGGCCGCGAACCAGTTGTTGTTGCCGCCGTACAGCACCACGGTGTCGTCATTGCTCACGCCACGATCGGAGAGCAGTGCCTCGAACTGTTGCTTGTTGACGAAGTCGCGGCGGACCGGATCCTGCAGATCCTGCTTCCAGTCCAGCTTGATCGCGCCCTTGATGTGCCCGCCGGCGTAGGCGGTGGTGTCCTCGTCGACCTCGATCAGTACGACGTTGTCGTCGTCCAGATGCTCGGCAACCCAGTCGGCATTGACGAGTGCTTGGTCCCTGCTCATGTGCGTCTCCTGATGTTCGCGGTGCGGTCTATGTGCTCAATATCCGGATGCCGCCGGAAATCGCAGCGGCGGCATCTCCGTGCTGCGTTGTCCGGGTTCGAACCCGCCGACCAGATCTTGAATTACATCCGTCGAAGCTTCAGATTCATGCGCTTCGACGGGCCCGCATCGGGTCGGTTCTCCAGTCAGCTGGAGAAAGTCCGGGTCCGTCAGCTCAGTCGACACAATGACGACCGCATCCGACCGAAGTCGGTAGCCAGTCGTCGGGTGAGCAAGGTCGCCCACGGTGTCGTCACGATCACGCGCCAAACACTAGGGCCCATCCGGTACACCACCAATAGGCGTCTCTCATGTCAAGATAGCTGTCCATACTGTGAGCAGGGTGCTGCGTAGCGCCGCGCCCCACGACCCAGCCCCGCAAGTCCGACGCCCGGCCACAGCGCCCGCCGCAGCACTCTCGAAACGGCCCACCGCCGCCACATGCGTACGTTTCCCAACCGGAATCGACTTTCGACGGCCCGCACCCGGCACCACCCGTGCGTTTCCCAACCACGGTCGACTTCCGCGACCTGCGCCCGGCACCGCCCGTACGTTTCCCAACCGGAGTCGACTTTCGACAGCCCAGACCCGCCAACACCCGTGCGTTTCCCAACCGGAGTCGACTTCCGCGACCTGCACCCGGCACCGCCCGTACGTTTCCCAACCACGGTCGACTTCCGCGACCTGCGCCCGGCACCGCCCGTACGTTTCCCAACCGGAGTCGACTTT
>DATCVL010000249.1:0-12912 GCA_036566865.1 Microlunatus sp. | reverse complement strand
CCGTCGACGGATCCGCTCAGCCAGGACATCGCCAGCAGGTTGGTCAGGTTGGACACCGGGAAGATCAATGACGCGGTGTTGGCGAGCCAGACCGCGGTGAAGGCGAACAGGCCGAGATTCAGTCCGAGCCGTCGCGCCAGCACCAGCACCACGGGAGTGATGAGCACGGCGGTGGTGTCGAGGGAGAGCACCGCCGAGGCCGCAGTGGACACCACGACCACCAGCAACCACAGGGCCAGCACCGATCCGCGGGCAACCCGCGCGGCACCGTACGCCAGGACCCGGAAGACGCCGATCATGTCGGCCAGTTCGGCGATCACGGTGATGCAGACCAGGAACCCCAAGATCGGCCCGACTCGAGCCGCCAACGGGAGAAGGTCCACGCCAGCACGATAGAAGACGAGCCTCGGGGGCGCCCGGCCTGGTAACGAGTCCAAGCCGTGATGAAGTTTTCATCGAGTTTCTTCAACTCCCGTGACTTTGTCTCCTAGTATCCCCATCAACGCGAGCGAAGAGCGCGCGAGTGGCGACACCCTGCAGGGGCCGTTGCTCACGAACTGACATTGACGTCGGGCACTACTGGAGGACCAACGATGGACACTTCCAAGATCACGAGGCGGAGCTTTCTCTACGGTTCGGCGCTGGTCGCAAGCGCTGCCGCACTGACCGCCTGCAACAGTGGGAGCGAGAACCAGAACAACACGTCGGGCGGCAATTCCGGCGCTGTCGGGTCGGAAACGAAGGCCATGACCCCGCCCAGCAAGTACAACCAGGCCCCCGGCCTGGAGGGGCTTCCGCCGGTCGAGGAGCGACTGCCGGACAATCCGTACGTGGTGCCGCACCGCTGGGTCAAGCCCGGCAAGTACGGCGGCAAGCTCAACATGAACACCCTCTCCACCCAGGGCGCGACCAAGGCCGACTCTGACCGGAACTTCTCCTACGGACACTCTCCGTTGCGCTGGCTCAACGACGGCAAGGACGTCGGACCGGGTCTGGTGGAGAGCTGGGAGTCCAACGACGATGCTTCGGAATGGACCTTCAACTTCCGCAAGGGGCTGAAGTGGTCCGACGGCGAGCCGTGGACCACCGAGGACATCATCTTCTGGTGGGAGAACTTCATCCTCGATGAGAAGATGGCGCAGACCCCGCCCGACGAGGCACGGTCCGGCAAGGGCACGCTGGCCAAGTTCGATGCGGTCGACGACACCACGCTTAAAATGACCTTCGACGCGCCGGCGCCGCTGACCGCGGACCGGATGGCCATGTGGGTGAACGGCAACATCGGCAAGAACGGCCCGATCTGGATGATGCCGAGCCACTACCTGAAGCAGTTCATTCCCAAGTACAACAAGAAGGTTGGCGCCGACTGGGACACCGTCGGCGGGCTGATGGAGACCAAGGGCGACTGGCACCGGAATCCCGACTGTCCCACCATGACGGGCTTCAAGTGCAAGTCATTCGACAGCAACAAGGGCGTCGTCCTGGAACGCAATCCGTACTACTGGTGCGTGATGCCCAACGGTGATCAACTTCCCTATCTGGACGAGATGCAGATCAGCATCGTCACCGACCCGGAGGCGGGCAAACTCCAGGTACAGCAAGGCAGTGTGGACTTCTGCCACGGCAACTACAACCAGATCGCCCTCAACGACGTCCAGGGCCTGCGGGACAGCGCATCCAAGGCCAATACCGAGGTCTTCTTGTGGGACAGCGGTTCGGGCACCGGTTCGATCTTCTTCTTCAACTACGACTACATCGACGACGATCTGCGCGAGCTGATCCGGATGCCGAAGTTCCGGCAGGCGATCTCGCACGCGTTCAACCGCGAAGCGGTGCAGAAGTCGGTGTACTTCAACACCGGCGAACGGACCACCGGAACGCTCAGCCCGAAGGCGATCGAGTATCACGTCAACGCGACCGGCGAACAGGCCTACAAGGATTGGCGCGACGCCTACGTCGAGTACAACCCGGACAAGGCCAAGCAGCTCCTCGACGAGATCGGCGTCAAGGACGGCGACGGTGACGGAGTCCGGGAGTGGAAGGGCAAGAAGCTGGCGCTGCGGCTGGACTACCAGGCCGACGAGTCCGCCGAGCACAAGACCAAGGACAACCAGCTGGTCTCCGACCTCAAGGCAGTCGGACTCGACATGAAGTTGAACCCGATCCCGCCGCAGACCTACGACGATCAGTGGAAGACCGGCAAGCTGATGGCCCACAGCAACTGGGAGGTCGGCGACGGCCCGAACCATCTGGTCTATCCGCAGTGGCTGGTCCCGATCGAGTACACCCGCTACTGCCCGCTGGAAGGTCAGTGGTATCAGCAGCTGGGTACGAAGACGGCCGGTACCGAACTCGACCTCAATCCGTGGAAGCGGCACCCACCGCGGATGGAGCCGGAGAAGGACGGTCCGGTCCAGAAGCTGTGGGACACCTACGACCAGAGCAAGGTCGAGCCGGATGAGATGAAGCGGCACCAGCTGGTCTGGGACATGATCAAGATCCACGTCTCCGACGGACCGTTCTTCATGGGTTCGGTGGCGAACTACCCGCAGGTCGAGGTGGTCAAGAAGGATCTGCGCAACGTTCCGCGCAAGGAGAACCTGGCCCAGGGCGGCATGGTCAATCCGTGGATCCATCCGACACCGGCGGTGTACGACCCGGAGACCTGGTACTGGGAGAACCCGGATCAGCACGCGTAATCAGTTGTAGCCAAATTCCGTACCGTCGTCTGGAAGAGGAAGTGTCAGCACGTGGTCGTCTTTATCGCCCGTCGCCTGATGTACGCCATTCTGACCATGGTTGCCGTGTCCCTGGTGGCCTTTTTCATCATCGAATTGGCCCCAGGGTCGGCACTGACTGAGGAGATATCCCGGTTACGTGCTCAAGGCAACGTCGTCTCGGTCGAGCAGGTCGCCGCACTCGAGGAGCAGTACGGCATCAACGATCCGTGGATCGTCAAGTATTGGAAGTGGGCCAGCGGTCTGGTAACCGGCGACTTCGGGCAGTCGTTCCTCTACCGGGAGCCGGTCAAGGATCTGATCGGCAGCCGGCTGGCGCTGTCCTTCGCACTCTCGATCGGGGCGATCGTCGTCGCGTGGGCGGTGGCGATCCCGATCGGCGTCTACTCCGCCACCCACCGCTACACCATGGGCGACAACGCGGTCACGCTGCTGCAATTCATCGGAGTAGCTGTACCGGAGTTCCTGCTCGCGCTCGCGGTGATGACGGCCGCATCGAAATGGTTCGGTATAGACGTCGGCGGACTGAATTCCAACGAGTACAAGAACGCCCCTTGGGGGGTGGACAGATTTGTGGACATGCTGGGGCATCTGTGGTTACCCCTGGTGGTGATCGCAGTCGGTAGTACGGCCTGGTTGACGCGCGTCATGCGCGCGAACCTCTTCGACGTGCTCGGGCAGCAGTATGTCCAAACAGCCCGAGCCAAGGGTGTGTCCGAACGGAAGGTGATCTGGAAGCACGCCGTCCGCAACGCGCTGCACCCACTGGTGATGACCTTCGGCACCACATTGAGCGTGCTCATCTCCGGAGAGGCGATCATCTCGATCGTGTTCGGCCTACCCACCACCGGGCAGGCGCTCCTGCAGACCTTGATCAGTAAGGACACCTATGTCGCGGCCACCTTGTTGCTCTTCCTGTCCGGCCTGCTGGTGCTCGGAAATCTGATCTCCGACATCGTGCTGGCGATCATCGACCCACGGGTCAAGCTGACGGATTAAGGAGGCGACCATGGCACAGACAGCACTTGCCCCCGACCCGGACATCGGGCACTCGGGGCCGGCTCCGGCCGAAAGCGCACTGGTAGAGAGCAAGATCGGTGAGATTCCGCAATCGCGGCTGATGTGGATGCGGTTCCGCCGCAGCAAGCTGGCCGTCGGCAGCGGGATCGTCTTGGGCCTGATGTACCTGGCGGCGATCTTCGCGCCCTTCATGTCGCCGAACGACCCCGCCCAGGTCGATCAGGACTACAAGTACGCCAAGCCGAGCTC
The DNA here is from genome assembly GCA_036566865.1 of Microlunatus sp. Taxonomy (GTDB): domain Bacteria; phylum Actinomycetota; class Actinomycetes; order Propionibacteriales; family Propionibacteriaceae; genus Microlunatus. The sequence goes on along the minus strand of DATCVL010000249.1, from coordinate 8,905 downwards.
GTGGACCTGGTCGGGTGGACCGGCGATCTGCCGGACCACCCAGGAGATCGACGCGATCAACATCTCCACCGTGTACAAGACGAACTGCAACCAAGCGATCCCGGTTCACTTCTTCGGTCAGGGATTCGAGTACAAGTTCCTCGGACTGGTCAGCACCGACCGTCACCTGATGACCGTCAACGAGGGCCGGTTGTTGATCTTCGGCGCGGACAGCAACGGCCGCGACCTGTACAGCCGAACGATCTACGGGGCCAGGATCTCGCTGACGATCGGTCTGCTCGGTGTCGCGATCGCAACCGTGCTCGGGTCGATCATCGGCACCATCTCGGGCTATGCCGGCGGCGCCACCGACAACGTGATCCAGCGGTTCATCGAAGTGATCATGTCGATCCCGACCCTGCCGCTCTGGGCGACGATGGCGGCCGTGATGCCTCAAGACCTGTCCGTCACCCAGCGCTACATCGTGATGACGATCATCCTGTCGCTGGTGGCGTGGACCGGTCTGGCCAGACAGGTCCGCGGAAAGGTGATGGCCTACTCGTCGGCGGATTATGTTGCCGCAGCGCGCTCGGCCGGCTCGTCCCACATGCGCATCATCAGGACGCACCTGGTGCCGAACGCCACCAGTCACATCGTGGCGGTCGCGATGCTCGCCGTGCCGGCCACCATCCTGGCCGAGACGGCGCTGTCCTTCCTCGGCATCGGCATGCTCGACCCGGCCATCAGTTGGGGTGTCCTGCTCCGCGACGCGTCCAAGATCGACGTGCTGCAGCAGTACCCGTGGATCCTGATCCCCGGCCTTGCGGTGATCCTGGCGATCACCTGTTTCCAATTACTCGGCGACGGCGTTCGTGACGCCGTGGACCCGTACAGCTGAACCCACGTGAGGAGAGAACGTGACCACACCCTCCACCGAGCGTGACGATGCCATCGTTTCGGTGCGCAACCTGGAAGTCGGGTTCGCGACCCAGTTGGGCCTGGTACGAGCACTGAACGGAGTGAGTTTCGACATCCCCCGCGGCAAGGTGGTCGGGATCGTCGGCGAGAGCGGCTGCGGCAAGAGCGTGACCGCTCGCGCGATCATGCAGATCATCGAGCACCCCGGCCACATCACCGGGGGTTCGATCGACTTCCACCGGACTCCCGATCCCGAAGTGCAGTCCGAGCTGCTGAAGGAGAGCGAATCGGAGATCGAGAAGGCCTCGACCAGGACCGGTGGCGTCGACATCGCCCAACTCGATCCTCGCGGATCGGCGATGCGGGCGATCCGCGGCGCAGAGGTCGCGATGATCTTCCAGGAACCGATGACCTCGCTGAATCCGGTCTACACCGTCGGTTCCCAGATCGAGGAAGCGATCCTGCTGCATCAGACGTCGGACAAGAAGGCAGCCCGCGATCACGCAGTCGACATGCTCCGTCAGGTCGGCATGCCGAACCCGGAGCGGATCGCCAAGTCCTATCCGCACCAACTGTCCGGCGGCATGCGTCAACGGGCCATGATCGCGATGGCGCTGTCCTGCCATCCGTCCCTGTTGATCGCCGACGAGCCGACCACGGCTCTGGATGTCACCACCGAGGCACAGATCCTGGCTCTGATGCGCAGGCTGAAGTCCGAGATCGGGATGTCGATCATGTTCATCACCCACAGCATGGGCGTGGTCGCCCAACTGTGCGATGAAGTGATCGTGATGTATCTCGGCCGGGTGGTCGAACGGGCGAGTGTGGATGAGATCTTCTACGCCCCCAAGCACCCGTACACCCGCGCGCTGTTGCGGTCCATCCCACGGATCGGTGCCGAGCAACGGACCAAGCTCGAGGTGATCAAGGGCTCGATCCCCGATCCTTACTCCCAGGTGTCGGGCTGTACGTTCCACCCCCGCTGCCCGGACTTCATCAATGGTGTCTGCGACACCATCATTCCCGAAGAGGTCGTGTTGGATGGTCCGACCCGACACGGTGTGCGCTGCCATCTCTACACCGAAGAGGGTCGTGCAGCGCTGAGTGGCTCCGATCCGACACCGACCGCGAAGGCCGAGGTGTGACATGTCCGAGACTGTGATCAACTCCGACACCGAGACCGTCGCCGAGCCTGCGGCGGAGCCGCTGCTGGAGGTTCGCAATCTGCAGAAGCACTTCCCGATCCGCGGCGGATTCCTCCGCCGCACGATCGGTGCGGTGAAGGCGGTCGACGGCGTCGACCTGTCCATCAACCGCGGTGAGACCCTTGCCGTGGTCGGCGAATCCGGCTGCGGCAAGAGCACCACCGGCCGGACCATCCTTCAGCTCGAGGAGCCGACCGGCGGCGAGGTGATCTTCCATCACCCCGACCTCGGGCCGATCAATCTGGCAACGGCGGATCGTAAGACGATGAGCAAGATCCGCCCGCGGATGCAGATCATCTTCCAGGATCCCTTTGCCTCATTGGATTCCCGGATGACCGTCGGCCGGGTGATCGCCGAACCGTTGATCATCAACGACGTGGTGAAGGGGCAGGCGCTGCGCGACCGCGTGGCCGAGCTGCTGACGTTGGTCGGGCTGCGGCCGGAGCACGCGAGCCGCTACCCGCACGCATTCTCCGGCGGCCAGCGCCAGCGCATCGGCATCGCCCGGGCGATTGCTCTGGACCCGGATCTGATCATCTGCGACGAGGCCGTCTCCGCGCTCGACGTCTCGGTGCAAGCCCAGGTGATCAACCTGCTGGAGGATCTGCAGGACCGGCTCAAGCTGACCTACTTGTTCATCTCCCACGACCTGTCGGTGGTCGAACACATCTCCGACCGGGTTGTGGTGATGTACGTCGGACGGGTGGCGGAGACCGGCAGCACCCGCGATCTCTTCTACCGTCCGAAGCATCCCTACACCGAGGCTCTGCTGTCGGCGCTGCCGCAGCCTGATCCGCGGACTCGGACCGAGATCGTGCCGCTCAGCGGCGACGTACCCAGTCCGGCCAATCCACCTTCCGGCTGCTTCTTCCACACCCGGTGTCCCTACGCTCAACCGATCTGCTCGGAAGAGACACCGCCGCTGCGTGCGGTGGCCGGCGAACCGACCCGGAAATCGGCCTGCCACTTCGCCGACGAGCTGGAGTTGAAGGGCGCCGTGGTCCCCTCGCCGGAAGCAGTGCCGGACCTGTCAGACATGCCGGACGCCGCTCCGGCCCCAACGAAGGCGACCTCTTGATGAACACGACCACACAACGCAGCGGGCGACCCAAGTTCACCGGCATCACCACCTACGCCGATCCCCAGGGTCGGTTCGAGTTCCGGCATCCGTGGGACTGGGTGAGGTCGACCCTCGACGATGACCTGGACGGTGTCATCGTCCGCCCCGAGGACGACGATCAGGCCACCCACTTCGCAGTCTGGGTGACCGCGTTGCCGGTCAGCGTTGTCGCCGAAGATCTGGAGGATCTGAAGGCCGGATTCGACGAGGGGTTGAGGGGTCTGACCGACCTCACCGTCGAGCACAGCCGCGAGGACACCTACAACAACATCGTCAAGGTGGAGCGCACGATCACCTTCACCGAGGACGGTGTTCGCCGCAAACGCCGGGTCTGGGCGATGTACGCCGACACCTGGCAGTACATCGTTTCCTTCCAGGGCTCGACCGTGGACGAATTCGCCTACTGGTTGCCGATGGGCAACTACTGCTTCACGGCGTTCCAGCTGCCGCTGGCACTCTGGTTCGCGACCGACCCCTCGACCTCCGAGCCGGCCGATCCAAAGGAAGCCGGATTGGATGCTGCCGATGATCGGCCGACGGCCAACGGGTCGACCGGCTAACGTGAGTCCATGAGCCGGTTATTGGATTCAGAAGAGATCACCCGGCAGTTGCAGGACCTGCCGGACTGGAAGCTGGACCCGGGGGCGAAGGAGGAAGGCGGCCAGATCGCCGCCGACTTCACCTTCGGTGACTTCGGCGAGGCGATGGTGTTCGTGAACCGGGTCGCCGAGTTGGCCGAGGACGCCAATCATCACCCCGACATCGACATCCGCTGGAACAAGGTGCACCTGGTGCTGACCAGCCACGACTCCGGCGGGCTGACCCAGCGGGACATCGAGATGGCCCACCGGATCAGTTCCGGCGAATAGCGCAGGTCAGTCCTCGTACGCCTCCGGCGGCGGGCAGGAGCAGACCAGGTTGCGGTCTCCGTAGACGCCGTCGATCCGGCCGACCGGCGGCCAGTACTTGTCCTGCGCGCCGCTGCCGATCGGGCCTTGGTGAACTCCGAACGGGTGTGCCGCCACGGTCCGGCTGTACGGGTGCGGCCAGTCGTCGGCCATCACCTGGGCCGCGGTGTGCGGAGCATTGTGGAGCGGGTTGTCGTCGGCCGGCCAGTCCCCCGACCCGACCTTGTCTGCCTCGGCCCTGATCGTGATCATGGCATCGCAGAAGCGATCCAGTTCGGCCAGATCCTCCGACTCGGTCGGCTCCACCATCAGGGTGCCGGCCACCGGGAAGCTCATGGTCGGAGCGTGGAAGCCGTAGTCGATCAGCCGTTTGGCCACATCGTCGACGGTCACCCCGGTCTGCTTGGTCAACGGCCGAAGGTCGAGGATGCACTCGTGCGCCACCAGCCCACCGTGGCCGGTGTACAGCACCGGGTAATGATCACCCAGCCGGTGGGCGACGTAGTTGGCGGCCAGCACCGCATGCTCGGTCGCCTGCCGCAGCCCGTCCGGTCCCATCATCGCGATGTACGCAGCGCTGATCGGCAGGATCCCGGCCGAACCGTACGGGGCGGCCGAGATCGGACCATGGCTGGTCACCGGACCGGCCTGCGGGTCCAGCGGGTGATTCGGCAGGTACGGCACCAGGTGCTCGGCCACGCCGATCGGGCCGACGCCGGGACCACCGCCACCGTGCGGGATGCAGAAGGTCTTGTGCAGGTTGAGATGGCTCACATCTCCCCCGAAGCGTCCTGGCTGGGCCAGCCCGAGCAGGGCGTTCAGGTTGGCGCCGTCCACGTACACCTGACCACCGGCGTCGTGCACGGCGGCGCAGATGTTGGCGATCCCTTCCTCGTACGCACCGTGGGTCGACGGGTAGGTGACCATGATCGCCGCGAGCTCGTGGTGGTGCTTCTCGATCTTGGTCTTCAGGTCGAGCTCGTCGATGCTGCCGTCGGGATTCGCCTTCACCACAACGACTTTCAGCCCGGCCATGGCGGCAGAGGCAGCGTTGGTGCCGTGCGCCGAGGACGGGATCAGGCAGACCCGACGTTGATCTTGATCGTTCGCCTGGTGGTAGGCGCGGATCGCCAGCAGGCCGGCGAATTCGCCCTGGCTGCCGGCGTTCGGTTGGACGGAGACCTTGGCGTAGCCGGTGGCCTCGGCCAGCCAGCCCTCCAGGCCGCTGATCAACTCCCGGTAGCCGGCAGAATCCTCCGCCGGTGCGAACGGATGCAGGTCGGCGAATCCGGGGTACGAGATCGGCTCCATCTCCGCGGTCGCGTTCAGCTTCATCGTGCAGGAGCCGAGGGGGATCATGCCGCGGTCCAGCGCGTAGTCCCGGTCGGACAGCGCACGCAGATAGCGCAGCATGGCGGTCTCGCTGTGGTAGCGGTTGAAGACCGGGTGGGTCAGGAAGTCGGTACTGCGTTCCGACCCGGCCAGGTCTCCCCAGTGATCACCGGACGCCTGTGCGGCGCCGCCGAAGGCCTGCCGGACAGCAGCAAGATCATCTTCTGCCGTGTCCTCACCGATCGCTATGCCGACATGATCATCGTCGATCAGCCGCAGATGGACGTTGCGTTCCCGGGCGTCGGCGACGATCGCCGCGGCCCGGCCGATCGCAGTGACCTGCAGCGTGTCGAAGAATGATTCATGATCAACAGTGATGCCACCGACGGCACCCAGATCGGCCGCCAGACCGGTCGCCCGATCGTGGATGGCACCGGCGATCTCCCGCAACCCGGACGGGCCGTGGTAGCTCGCGTACATCCCGGCGACGACGGCCAGCAGCACCTGTGCGGTGCAGATGTTGGAGGTCGCTTTCTCCCGGCGGATGTGCTGCTCCCGGGTCTGCAGCGCGAGCCGGAAGGCCGGTACGCCCTGGCTGTCCAGCGAAGCGCCGACCAGCCGTCCCGGCAGCGACCGCTCCAGTCCGCTGCGGACCGACATGAAACCGGCATGAGGTCCGCCGTAGAAGAGCGGCACACCGAAGCGCTGGCTGGAGCCGACGGCGACATCGGCACCCCACTCGCCGGGCGGGGTGATCAGGGTGAGCGCCATCAGGTCGCAGGCCGCGATCACCAGTGCACCCTTGGCGTGCGCCCGATCCGCGATGGCCTGCAGCCGGTCGGTTCCCAGCAGCGCACCGCTGGCCCCGGGGGTCTGCACCACGACACCGAACAGGTCATGATCATCGATGGCAGCGATCAGGTCGCCGTCGGCGAGCACGACCTCGATCCCCAGCCCTTCGGCCCGGGTCCGGGTGACCTCGATGGTCTGCGGCAGCGTGTCCGCGTCCATGATCAACACCGACCCGGTCTTGACATTGCGCCGGGCCAGCGCCATCGCCTCGGCCACCGCGGTGGACTCGTCCAACAGGCTGGCGCCGGCAGTCGGCAGCCCGGTCAGATCGCTGATCATGGTCTGGAAGTTGATCAACGCCTCCAGCCGGCCCTGGCTGATCTCCGGCTGGTAGGGCGTGTACGCGGTGTACCAGGCCGGATCCTCCAGCACGTTGCGGCGGATCACCGGCGGGGTGATGTTGCCGTGGTAGCCGAGCCCGATCATGGCCCGGCGCGGATTGTTCCGCTCCGCCAGCCCGCGCAGCCACTGCAGAGTCTCGGTCTCGGATCGCGCGGCCGGCAGTTCGAGCTCGCCCGACATCCGGATCGTCGACGGGACGGCGCGGTCGGCCAATTCATCCAGGCTCGCCATGCCCAGGGCCTTGAGCATCGTCCGGGTCTCGTCGGCCTGCGGTCCGATGTGGCGGCTGGCGAATGTCGACATAGTGTCCGGTCCTTCGCGGGATAGCGGGTGGTCGGAGGGTACGCGTCGTACCCCGACTCCCCTCTGTCACCGTGTGGCTCCAGATCGCCAGTCGGTACGCGGTCCGGGTGCCTGAGAGGTTCCGGGGAGGTTGCCCCTTCGGCGCCATCCCTGCGGGATGATCTCTCTCGCGTCGACTGAATGCGGCTTCGGCAACTCTAGCCGACTCGGTCCGTGCAGAGATACTTCGTGTCGGCAGTGTCTGATAGACATCCGGTCTGTGAGCAGCCTCGTCAAACCGCCGGCCCTGAGGCCAGGGGTCCCGGTCGGCTTGATCAGCACCTCGTCGCCGATCACCGCCGATCAGCTGGATCGGATCGTCGACTACTTCGAGCAGCGAGGACATCCGGTCCGGATGGCCGACGGACTGCTGGATCGCCAGGGATATCTGGCCGGCCCGGCCGAGCGTCGGGCAGCCGGGTTGAACGCCATGTTCGCCGACCCCGAGGTCGGGCTGGTGCTCCCGGTCAACGGCGGTACCGGCGCCTGGCATCTGGTCGACCTGATCGACTACCCCGCGATTCGGGCCCGGCCGAAGATCTTCACCGGCTTCAGCAATCCGACCACGCTGAACAACGCACTTTTGGCCGGCGCCGGGCTGGCCTCGGTGCACGGCGTGACGGGTTTCAGCTTCTCCCACCCGAGTGAGTCGACGAAGGAGGAGACGTTCTGGCAGCTGATCACCGGCGGTATCACCGGGAGCGCCGTCGATGGCGCCGACTGGCGGGTGCTGCGTGGCAGCGGTGAGATCTCGGGTCCGGTGATCGGCGGCAATCTGTACGCCTTCCGGCCGTTGGTCGGGACCCGCTGGTTGCCGGACACCGCTGGGGCGATCCTGCTGCTGGAGGCCATGACGGCGGGCTACTTCGAGATCGATGCCGCTCTCTCCCACCTGAGATTGGCCGGCGTCTTCGACCGCATCGCGGGCCTGGTGATCGGTGATCCGGCCGACTGGGACCGTACCGACGCTGCCGACGCGGACATCGACGAGTTGATCTTGCGCTCGGTCGGCGGCGACTTCCCGGTGATCACCGGCGTCCCGTACGGGCATCGGCCGGACCGGATGCTGTTCCCGATCGGCTGCCGGGTCGCCTTCCACCTGGATCGGCCGCGACTGCGCTACCTGGAGGAGTTGGTCAGCTGACGACCACTCTCATCGAACGGCCGCTTCGGCGCCGCAGTCGGGAATCGGCTCGAGGTCGAGTCCATGGTTCGGCCGTCCCGGTCGACGCCACGGTCGGGCCCGGGTACGGCAGCGGCCCGGACGCACGAACGCTCCCCGACGCCGAAGCGATCGAGGAGCGTTGCAGAAGGTTCGTCAGCCGACAGCGCGGGCGCGGCGGCGACGGGAGAGTTCGTCGTCGGCGCGGTCGAGGATCGCTTCGGTCTCGGTGTCGGCGGGATGATCATCGAGCCGCTCGACCGGAAGCTCGGCCAGGCTGCCCTCGATGTCCTTCCAGACTCCGCCGAGAGCGATACCGAAGACGCCCTGGCCGCCCTTCAACAGGTCGATCACCTCGTCGTCGGAGGTGCACTCGAACACGGTGACCCCGTCACTCATCAAGGTGACCTCGGAGAGATCGTTCACGCCGCGGGCCCGCAGGTGCTCGATCGCGGTACGGATCTGCTGCAGCGAGATGCCGGCATCGATCAGCCGCTTGATCACCTTCAGGATCAGGATGTCGCGGAAGCTGTACAGCCGCTGGCTGCCGGAGCCGCGAGCACCGCGGATCTCCGGGATGACCAGTCCGGTCCGCGCCCAGTAGTCCAGCTGCCGGTAGGTGATGCCGACCACGCTGCAGGCGACCGGACCGCGGAACCCGCGATCGCTCGGCAGCGGCGAGAAGTCGCCCTCGAACAGCAGATCCTGGGTCTCCGCAGCGCCCTCGCCCATCGGCAGGGGCGGC
>DATCVL010000248.1:0-2985 GCA_036566865.1 Microlunatus sp. | reverse complement strand
GTACGCCCAGCTTGGTCAGGAAGAAGCACAGGTCCTGGACCATGTAGTTCGGGCTGGCGTTGCGGAGCACGGTGATGCCGGGGTTCATCGCTGCCGCCAGCAGTGCGTTCTCGGTGGCGGTGTCGCCGCGCTCGGTCATGGTGATCGGGCGGGTCGGTTCGACGCTCGGATCGACCTTGCTGTGGTAGTAGCCCTCGGTCGCGGTGACCTCGAGACCGAACTGACGCAGCACCTGCAGATGCGGCTCGATGGTGCGGGCACCAAGATCACACCCACCGGCGTACGGCAGTCGGAAGTTGTCGTAGGTGTGCAGCAGCGGCCCGAAGAACATGATGATGCTGCGGGTCCGACGGGCGGCGTCGACATCCATCGCATCAAGATCAAGTTGGTCCGGCCGGACCAATGTCAGGTCCGACTTGTCCGCCGACCAGGTGGCCTCAACGCCGATCGAGGTCAGCACCTCGACGATACGGTTGACCTCCTCGATCCGGGCGATTCCCTTGAGCACCGTACGACCCCGGTTCAGCAGGCTGGCGCAGAGCACCGCGACCGCTGCGTTCTTGGACGAACGGACCTTGATGCTGCCGCTGAGCTTGCTCCCACCGCGGACCCGCAGGTGCGTCGGACCACTGCCTCCGACCGAGATGATCGGGCTGTCGAGCGCCTCGGCGATCCGGCTGACCATGTCGAGACTGAGGTTCTGGTTGCCGACCTCGATCCGGTGAATCGCACTCTGGCTGGTGCCCAGCCGGTTGGCCAGTTGTGTCTGAGTGAGCCCGCGATGCTTGCGCGCGTCGCGGATGAGGCCGCCGATGTGGTCCAAGGTCAATTCAGTCACCGGAGGACGATAACTCACATCAGAGATATTTTTGAGTCTCGACTTGATGACGGCGCGTCTGTCCTGTGTTTCGAGCGTGGCTCGCATTCAGGCGAGCGTCCACATCGTGATCAACTTCTCCGAAGATCAGCTTCGCCCCGTCCTCGATGTGGCGGCGCGGCGACCCGTCGGCCGGACCGGCCCGGAGGCAGCACGGCCGGGCCCAGACACTAGAGTTCCGGACATGACCGAACACTTCGACGTCGTCGTTCTCGGGGCCGGCCCGGGTGGGTATGTGGCCGCCATCCGTGCCGCGCAACTGGGCAAGTCCGTGGCGATCGTGGAGAAGAAGTACTGGGGTGGTGTCTGCCTCAACGTCGGCTGCATCCCCTCCAAGGCGCTGCTCCGTAACGCCGAACTGGCGCATGTGTTCACCAAGGAGGCCTCCACCTTCGGTATCTCCGGCGATGTCACCTTCGACTTCGGAGCCGCGTTCAAACGCAGCCGGGCGGTCGCGGACCGGATGAGCAAGGGCGTGCACTTCTTGATGAAGAAGAACAAGATCCAGGAGTTCGAAGGCTGGGCCACCTTCACCGGTCCGACCGCGATGACCGTGGCCGGCGACAACGGCGGAGCCGAGCTGACCTTCGACAACTGCATCATCGCCACCGGCGCCACCACCCGGCTGCTGCCGGGCACCTCGTTGAGCGAGCGGGTGGTCACCTACGAGGAGCAGATCCTCACCGACGCGCTGCCGGAGTCGATCATCATCGCCGGCGCCGGTGCGATCGGGGTCGAGTTCGGCTACGTGCTGTCGAACTACGGGGTGGACGTCACCGTCGTCGAATTCCTGGATCGGATGGTGCCGACCGAGGACAAGGAGATCTCGGCCGAGCTGGCCAAGGCCTACCGCAAGCTCGGGGTGAAGGTGCTGACTGGGACCAAGGTGGAGTCGATCGATGATTCCGGTGCCAAGGTGAAGGTGACGGTCAGCCCGGCGGCCGGCGGTGACCAGCAGGTGCTGGAGGCCGACAAGGTGCTGCAGGCGATCGGCTTCGCGCCGCGCACCGACGGCTACGGGCTGGAGAACACCGGCGTCGCGCTGACCGAGCGCGGGGCGATCGGGATCGACGACTACTGCCGTACCTCGGTGCCGAACATCTTCGCCATCGGCGACGTCACCGCCAAGATCATGTTGGCCCACAACGCCGAGGCGATGGGCATCGTCGCGGCCGAGACGATCGCCGGCGCCGAGACGATGCCGATCGACTACTCGATGGTGCCGCGGGCGACCTACTGCCAGCCCCAGATCGGTTCCTTCGGGCTGAGTGAGGACCAGGCCAAGGAAGCCGGGTACGACGTCAAGACCGCCAAGTTCCCGTTCAGTGCGAACGGAAAGGCCCACGGCCTGGGCGAGGCGACCGGGTTCGTCAAGCTGATCGCCGACGCCAAGTACGGCGAGCTGCTCGGCGCCGCGATGATCGGCCCGGACGTGACCGAGCTGCTGCCGGAGCTGACGCTGGCGCAGAAGTGGGATCTCACCGCCGAGGAGATCGCCCGCAACGTGCACGCTCACCCGACGCTGTCGGAGGCGATCAAGGAAGCCGCACACGGCATCGCCGGGCACATGATCAACATCTAGTCCGGCGGTTCAGTCGGTGCCCATCGCTGCGACTCCGGGGTGGCGAGGCTCGCCACCTCACCGACCCTCCGGAGGCGCAGTGTTCCGACTCTGTTGTTGATCTTGGTCAGTCGTAGAGAGTGATCGAGTTGATCGGCGTCAGATCGTACGTCTTGTAATACCCGGCGGAGATCCGGTGCGCCACACTGCCGCCGCCGGAATACCGGTTGAGACTCACCTTCGCACCGCCGGTTTGATGGTTGTAGATGACGTGCTTGCCGTACTGCCCGTACAGCTTGTGCACGCCGTAGGTGTAGTACTTGTGATCGATCTTGCCCTTGCTCCAGTCGCTCGCCGACTCGTAGGTGCAGACCCAGCCCGACGGGCAGTTGTGGTTCCACCACGGCGGATCCGCAGGGATCGCCTTTGCAGCCGGCGCCGATGCCATGGCGGTAGCCGCGATCGTTGCGGCGGTCATGGCCAGGGCCGGGATGATCTTGGTGCTCTTGCGCATGGTGGATCTCCTTGCTGGACTCGGACGGTCGGT
>DATCVL010000247.1:0-10259 GCA_036566865.1 Microlunatus sp. | reverse complement strand
GAGGAGATGCTTGGTGAGGAGGTGCCGGACGCGCAGCGCTACCCCGTGACACGCCTCGCCAGAGCCAACGATCCCGCGCGGTCCCGCGCAGCGGACACACAGCTCGACCAGCTGATGCGCTGGGCAACCACTGTCGTGGTCCTCCCGCTCCGTGCACACCGCGATACGCTCGCCGCCAGCATCCAGTCGTTCCCCGCAGAGTTTCTGCTGTTCTCACCCCAGGTCGAGCGGCTCGAGCTCTCTGAGAACCGAACGTCAAGTGCTCGGCACGTCCAACTGGATGCCGATTCCGACGGAACCCTGACGCTCCAGGATTCCGGCCGCAGCTCCCGCTGGGTAGTGGCCTCGACGAAGCACAGCCCGACCGCAGCTGCGCTCACCGACGGTGGCTATCAAGCTGCCCGTGACCTGGTTACGCTCAGTTGGGCAGCACCGATCGACGCGGGTGCGCGTAGCGTCGGCAATTTCTGGGCCTACTTCCCGACCAACGACGCGACGACACTGTCAGGGATCGTCAATGCGCCGTGGAAGCTCGCCGACGACAGGGCTTCGCTGCTGCCAGGACCGTTCAACGACGAACTGCTCACTGAGGTGCTTCCGAGCCTGATAGTCAAGGCGTTGCCGCGATTGCACAATCCGGAAAGACCCGGCACCGTCGTCGATGTCCTGCCGGCGCGGGGCCGCGAAGCTCGCAATCATGCTGACGATGTGATCAACAAACCGATCATGGACGCGGTGGCCGACAGCCGGTGCATCCCTACATTGGCGGGCAATCTTGCTCGTCCGGCACAGGTGAAGATGCATCCCGACGACCTCGAACCCGACGAGCTCGACCTGTGGTCGTCGGTCTGCTCCGACCCGGACAAATGGGTCAGCCACGCCGTCAGCACCAACGATCGCAGATCCAAGGTCGGCCGGCTGGGAGCGATCGCGAAACCTGGTACGGGCATTCGCGTCGTGGAGATCCAGCAGTGGATCGAACATCTCGTGCGCACCCCGACCGTTGAAGCGTCGGCAGTGGCCGTTCGATTGGTTGCCTCGTTGATCACGAGACGCCCTGAACTGCGCGCTGCACTCACCAGCGCGAAGGTGCTGTTGCTCGAGGATGGAACGGTCCACCCGTGCCGACGGGGCACCGTTTTTCTCCCCGGAGGTGCCTCCGAGCACGGCCACCACTTGTTCATAGATCCTGTGCTCGCATCCGATCCGAGTGTCGAGCGAGCACTGCAGGTGCTGGGAATCGAGATTCTCGACAACGTCGGTGCGCTGCGCGCAGAACTGTCCGCACCGGCGCCTCGGTGGCCGAACGTCTGGATCGCCGCGCGGCGGCTGCCGGTGGACGACGCAGAAGACGTCTTCAGGGAGATACTCGGTGATCAGGTTCTCGAGCGAGTGCGGGTTCAGACCGCAGAGGGCGAATGGCGCGCCCCGGGGCAGGTATATCTTGCCGGCTCCGTGATTCCTCCCGACACAAAGGCGGATCGAGAGATCCTCGTTCATGCACTGTTCCACCAGCAGGATCTCGAGCTTCTGCGCCGACTGGGCATCCAGGAAGGGCCCGTACTGCTGGCGGATCCGCCGATGGAGCCATGGCGCGCAGCAGCCGAGGAAACGCTGCGCAACGTGTACCGAAAGGAACTCGGCAAACCGCGTCTGCCGGACGCAAGCATCGACATCCAGACCGGACGACTGCCCTGGCCCCTGGACCCACTCGCACGACTGTCCCTTCCTGCGCGTGCCATCATCACCGAGCGTCTGGCCCGGCAGCTCCCCCCTGCGCAAGGTTGGCGCATTGTGCTGACGGCGGGCGGTGGAGACATGCGATCGAACACCGATCCGGTGTGGCGCTTTCTCCGCAGGCACGGAGCGCTCCGCACCAATGTCGGTGTACAGCCCGTGTCGCGCTGCCTTGCATACGACGAGAAGCATGCCGTGATCGACGGCGTACCCCAACCGTTGCCGTTCGTCGAACCCACGATCAGCGACGGTGTGGCTGACGCCCTGGGCCTGCTCCAAGAGCCCGGCGATCTCGATCGTGAAGACTGGCGCCGGTTGCTCAAGGAAGCCGCAGCTTGGCCGATGGAACGGAGATCACTTCTGTATGCATGGGCCGCGGGATGCGAACAGCCCGCACCCGACCGCATCCGGGTGCGCTGCGCCGGCTCCGAGGCCGATGTGGAGCCGGCGAAGGTGGCAACCGCGACCTCTGAGGAGACCTTCACCTCCCTCGTCGCCGCCGCCTGCCCGGCGATCCTCGTCGCCGACCGCGAAGACGCAGATCTGTTGATGTCGGAATGGGGCCTCGCAGATGGGACCGACATGCTCGTCGAGAGCGTCGATCACGATCCTGTCGGGGACTCCGTACTGTTGATCGATCGCTATCCGCCACTACGACATAGCCTCGATCCCGCGCATCAGGCCATCCGACTGCAGTTCTGTTCCCGGTTGGAGCTGTTGACATCCACGCCGACCGGTGAGAAGTCCCGTCCGCTGACATATCGACTCGAGGAGAACACCTTCCTCACCACGGCCGATCGGGACGAGGACGTCCTCGCCCAGGTGGGTAACACCTTGGGCCTGCGGCTGGAGCCCGCACGCGTGCTTCATCAGATGGAGCAACAGCGTAGATCGAGACTCCGCGCCCAGATCGCCGCGACCGACGACCTGGCAGAGAAGCTCGTTCTGGCCGTCGGCACGGAGAACCTGCGCAGCTCTCTACCGGCCGCGGCGTTGTCCTTGCTCGGAAATGCGCCCGAGGAGGTCGAGATTGCGCGCCTCGCCCTTGCCGTCGATGGTTACGACGTCCTCATACAACGAAAGCAGGTGCTCTCCCGACGAGGTCTTGAGCCCCCCTCACAATGGGCGGGCGCCCGACCCGCCAAGGAATGGGTCCGCCGTCTGGGGTTCCCGATCGAATTCGCTGGCTTCGCCAACGCCAACCGGGACCCGGAGCTGGAGGTCCAGGGGCCGCCCGTGCTCGGTGAGCTCCACGACTTTCAGGCGACGATCGCCGCGCGGATCCGCGATCTCCTTGATCCTCAGTCGGAGCATCACCGTGGCCTTGTTCCCCTTCCGACAGGCGCAGGAAAGACTCGAGTTGCCGTACAGGCACTGACCGAATACCTCAGTGCTTGCCACGACGACGTCGACCTCGTCTGGGTGGCCGAAACTGACGAGCTCTGCGAGCAGGCCGTCCGGACGTGGTCGGAGGTCTGGCGCGCCAAGGGAGCGCCGGGTCGGCCACTGACGATCAGCCGACTTTGGGCGAACAACAACCCTGTGGACCATTCCGGTCTTCAAGTCGTGGTTGCGACCATCAGCAAGCTCCAGTCGATCGTCGACCGACCCGGCGGTTGGACGGCCGAGTACGGGTGGCTCGGATCGGCAGCGATGATCATCGTCGACGAGGCACACCGATCCATCGCGTCCGAATACACCCGGGTTCTCAGCGCGCTCGGCGGGACGAATCGTGTTGCGGAGATGACCACCCCTCTGCTCGGCCTTACGGCGACGCCCTTCCGGGGGTTCAACCATGAGGAGACGCGGACGCTGGCCGATCGATACCACAGCCACCGCCTCGACTCCGGCGTATTTCCGGACGACGACGTGTACGGCTTCCTGCAACGTCGCCGCGTTCTGGCGAAGGTCCGTCAGGAGCGTCTCCACGGCGCCAAGGTGACACTTTCCGATGCAGAGCTTGAGCACGTCGCAAACCTCCGAACCGTTCCGGTCTCGGTCGGACAGCGTCTCGGGGAGGACAGCGATCGCAACGCGGCAATAATCAACTCCATCCGCGAGTTGCCCCCTGAATCATCCGTCCTGCTGTTCGCGACTTCGGTGGAGAACGCCCGAGCACTGGCAGCGATGCTGACCTTCTATGGCGTCGAGGCCCGAGCCATCGCCAGCCAGACCCCGCCTGCCGCGCGGCGGCGCTACATCGAGGAGTTCCGCGAAGGTCGCATTCGGGTGCTCACCAATTACAGCGTCTTCGCAGAAGGATTCGACGCACCGAAGGTCGACGCGGTGTATGTGACCAGACCCACCTTCAGCCCCAACGTGTACCAGCAGATGATCGGCCGCGGCCTACGCGGCCCGTTGAACGGCGGCAAGGAAGAGGTGTTGGTCGTCAACGTGGAGGACAACCTCACCAACTACGGCGAGAAGTACGCCTTCACCCACTTCGAGCACCTCTGGAGCCGGGGCGGCCGATGATCGAGCTCGATCAGAGCCAGCAAGAGGCGGCGTCAGTCGAGCCGGACGAGCGCCAGGTCGTGTTCGCGGGACCGGGAGCGGGCAAGTCCGAGGTGGTCGGCGCATTGGCTGCTTCCCTTGTGGACAAGGGGATTTTGCCCGAGGACATCTTGATCATCTCGTTCTCCAGGGCCGCGGTCGACGTCGTTCGTCGACGAACCTCCGCCGTGGTCGACGAGGGCCACGTCGTCGACGTCTCGACGATCGACGCGTTGGCTGCACGATTGCTCGCCGATCATGGTGACGGCGAGTCGGAGTTCCGTGGCTATGAGGAGACGATCAAAGCCGCCCGTGGGCTGCTCACCGAAGCCGACGAACCGCTGCTCGCAGACGTCCAGCACGTGATCGTCGACGAGGTCCAGGACGTTGTCGGCGTCCGAGCCGAGTTCGTGTTGAGCCTGCTGGCAAAGGGTGTCTCGTCCGATGCAGGTTTCACGTTGCTGGGCGACCCGCTGCAAGCCCTCTACGACTTCCAGCTGGGCTCGGGCGACGTGACGTCGCAGGCCTTCCTGGACATGGTGACGATGCGATGGACTCCGGATGAACGGGAGCTGACCGGCCAGCACCGATCCCGGTCTGACGATGCCGATCGAGTCGCCGCGGCGCGGCGAGATCTGATGGCGACCTCGACCGACCGTCGAGTTCAACAGTTGCGGATCCTGCTGGCTGACCTCGTGCCACTCGGTGAGCTCGATCCGGATGCGGCCGCCGACATCGCCGAATGGGACGGCTCCACTGCGCTCCTGTGCGACACGAATGCCCGCGCCGGGCTCGCTGCAGACAGGTTGGCAGCGCAGGGCGTCCCGGTGACGCTGGCAACGTCAGCACTGGATCCGGGGATACCTGCCTGGGTTGCCCAAGTCGTCGGCGACAGGAGCGGGCTGCTGAGTCGAAGTGACTTCACTGCCGTGGCCGAGACGATCGGACTCCCCCAACAGGACGAACTCTGGTGGTCGCTGCTCGACCTGGCAGCCGGGCCACGAGGTGTCGATCTCGACCGCCTTCTGCAACGGCTCGTGGATCCGAGGCAGGCGCGCCGGATCGGCGGCCGACCGCAGCCACGCGTCGTTGCCTCAACAGTGCATCGTGCCAAGGGACTGGAGTTCGACAACGTCGTCCTCGTCGACCCGTTGGACTGGGATCGCAGGGACTCAAGCCCCCAGGATCAGGCGAGCCTGCTCTACGTCGGGATGTCCAGGGCCCGAGGGAGACTCACGACGACAGCTGGGGTGCCCACTCGCGGGTGGTACAGGTACGAGCGCAGTCGGCTCCGGCCGTGGGTGCGACGGAGCCCGCGGGGTCACGGTGCCACCGGAATGATCATGGAGCCGGCCCACGCGCGTGCACTCGGCCCGGTTGATCACGACTTGACAGTGCATGTCGGCGCAGCCGTCCGATGGCGCCGCGGTGACGACCACTGGACCGCCGACGGTGACGACGTCCCCTCATGGGTCGGGACGGTCGACGACGAACCGGTCGCCCGCACAACGATCGAGTTCGGCGAGATTGTCCGACGTCTGCGCTTCAATGCCTACGGCCGAATACCCGGACTGGTCGGCGGTCGCATGGAGGGACTGGAGACGATCGTCGACCCGCGTCGGACGGACGGTCGTCGGGTGTGGATCGGAGCCCGGGTGACCGGGGAAGTTCAACTGGATTGGAGTGAGTCGTGATGTCGCCGAGCCTGGCAGCCTCGTACGAGACTCGCGACGTTCTCCTGCGTCGCCTGGAGGAAGACCTGCTCGGGTCGGATCTCGACGCCAATCTGCAGGAGCCGCCGCTCTCGCGGTTCGTCGTCGGGGTGCTCTACCCGGAGACCGTTTCGACGCGAGCGGCGCTGACCATCGAGGAAGCGTCCGAGAGCGACCCGGAGGCGGAGGTCGGCCGATCTGGTCCGGACGCAGCCGTAGATCCCGGCGTATCGCTGTCCCACGTACGATTTCCCCGCGCCATGGGGGTCACCTTCGCGCTGGACTCGAATGCCGACACCATGATCACTACCGAAGTGAGGGCGAGCCGATACACCGAGGTGGAAACGGACAGATGGCAGCGCGCGATGCTTCCGACCTGGACCGCCTCGATCGACTGCAGCAGCCCCGACATCATCCGGCGCCAGGTGACAGAAGGATTGGAGCTGCAGGCGACTGTTCGGCCGGCGAGAGCCGGTCGGATCGCTGTCACCGTCTCGCTGGTGAATATCAACCAAGCGGAGCCACGGCATCGCGACAGCGCAAGCTGGTTCAACCCGCAGGTTATCGTGCGCTCGGCCGGGGCGTTCCGGGAGCGGCCGGACCTTGTCGCTCCCGGCATCGACGAGGATGAGCTCGCCTCCCAGCATCTGCTGTTCCGGGACACCCGCTCCTACGCGGTCGGCCATGGCTGTGCAGCGGTCTGGAACGCTGACGGGCCGGTGACCAGTATCAGCACCAGCTTTCTGCCCCGACACGAGCTCCTGCTGAGCGAAGCGGGTGGCGGTTCTGATCTTGATCTCTCGATGGACAAGCTGGCAGCAGACGAGTCCTTCGAGGTGCTCGATCGGCTGGTGGCCCAGTACGAAGATTGGCTTGATCAGCTGACATCGGACTGGCTTCCTCCGGATGATGCCCAAACGCTGGCACGCCACCTGTCGGAGGCGACCGGCGCCGCCCACAGGATGCGCACCGGAATTGGCCTGCTCCGTGGAAACGACGAGGTCCGGCGCGCCTTCCAGTTGATGAACCTGGCCATGGCGCAGCAGCGGAGCCGGCAACAGTTCCATCGGGAGGGACAGATCGGCGATCCGCCGAACACGGCAGCGGCGCAGTGGCGTCCGTTCCAGATCGCCTTCATCCTGCTCAACCTGCGTGGCCTCGTCGAACCGGAGTCGGAGGATCGTCGGTTCGCCGACCTGCTCTGGTTCCCCACCGGTGGCGGCAAGACCGAGGCATACCTCGGAATCATCGGGCTGGCGATCCTCCTTCGCCGACTGCAGGACCCCGCGGCTGGTGGGGTGTCCGTTCTGATGCGCTACACGCTGCGCCTGTTGACACTTCAGCAGTATCAGCGGGCGACCGGTCTGATCTGCGCCCTCGAGGTCGTCCGCCTGGAGTACATGCCGAACACGGAGCCCATCTCCATCGGCCTGTGGGTCGGCCAGGCATCCACTCCGAACCGGATCGACGACGCACTCCGGGCGCTGAATCGGCATGCCAGGCGCAGGGGTGTCGATTCCGCCGACGAGGACGACTTCAGCGATCCTGTCCAGCTCTTGCAATGTCCGTGGTGCGGCGAGGCCATGTCCTACCTCAACTACGAGATCGTCGACCGGTCGTGGATGAAGGTTTCCTGCGGCCGGGTGGCCTGCAAGTTCCGCAACGGCCTGCCGGTGCACATCGTGGACGAGGACATCTACCGTGAGCAGCCGTCGTTGATCATCTCCACGGTCGACAAGTTCGCGATGCTTCCATGGAAGCAGGACGTCGGACGGCTCCTCGGCGCACACTCCGAGTCAGGCAGCCGACCACCACCCGACCTCATCGTGCAGGACGAGCTCCACTTGATCAGCGGGCCGATGGGCACCATGGTCGGGCTGTACGAGACCGCCGTCGATGCGATCTGCGGGCGCGGCACGTTGCCCAAGGTGGTCGCATCGACGGCGACGATCCGGCGCGCCCAAGATCAGGTACGTGCCGTCTTCGCCCGAGAAGCGCGCCAGTTCCCGCCGCCGGCGCTCACCCAGGGGGACTCCTGGTTTGCTGTGGAGGCCACGCGGGACAAGAAGGCGTCGCGGGGATACGCCGGTGTGATGGCACCGGGCACCAGCCATGCGACGCTGATGGTCCGCGTTTACGCCTCGCTGCTTCAGTCCGCCGCCGCGTTGCCGGCCGACGATGCTTCGGCCGATCTGTACTGGACCTTGCTCGGGTACTTCAACAGCCTCCGGGTCCTCGGTGGCGCCTACATCCAGGTGATGGACGACGTTCCGGACCAGATCAAGGTGATCGCCGAGCGCCGCAAGGAGAAACCGCGAGAGCACCTGGAGTTGCGCGAGATGACTTCGCGGAGGAAGTCGTCGGAGATCCCCGAGGAGCTCCGGATTCTGGAGCTCCAACGCGGCGCCGACAGAGCTGCCGACGTGGTCCTCGCCACCAACATGATCTCCGTCGGCGTCGACGTCGACCGGCTCGGACTGATGGTGATGATGGGCCAGCCTCAACTGGGGTCGGAGTACATCCAGGCGACATCCCGGGTGGGACGGCAGCTGCCAGGCCTGGTTGTCACGCTGTACAACTCGGCCCGGAGCCGCGACATCTCCCACTACGAGAACTTCACCGCCTACCACCGGATGTTGTATCGCCACGTCGAGGCCACGGGTGCAACGCCGTTCGCGCCGCGCGCACGGGACCGAGCTCTTCACGCCGTGTTGGTGTCAATGACACGGCATCTCGTCGAGGAATTGTCGCCGAGCACAGCCGCCGGTGATGCCCGCGACTGGGAGGGCAAGCTGAAGGAGCTTGCCGGACTGATTGTCGACCGCGCCCGGAGCACTCATGTCGACGGGCCGGTGCCAACGGACGAGGATCCAGACGTAATCAGGGCACAACTTCATGATCTGATCGACGAATGGGTGTGTTCCTACGACGTCGATCATTACGAGGGCTGGTTCGACAGGAGACCGGGCTCTCTGCTGGACGACGCCTCGAGGGCCATCGGCGCCGACGAGGACGCCAGTCAGTTCCCACCCGGAGCTCCGCCTTGGCCGACGCTGACGAGCATGCGTGACGTCGACGCCGAGTCGCGGATCTATGTGACCAGAGCAAGGAGGCGCTCCGGTGGCCAGTGAGATTGTCGCAACTGCCCGGCGAAGCAGTTTGGTGTCGACCTTCGGGGTAGGTTCCCTGCTGCCTGCGCAGGACGACAGCGTGATGATCTGCAGCATCGACGACTGGCCGCTGGGTGACGAGTTGGTGGAGCCACGTCTTGCGCAGAGTCTGGGCGTGGGGACGTTCCGGAGCCCGTCCACCCGGCGCAGCCGGGGTGATGTTCCTGCCGTGCGGTTCCCGGTCTGGGCCTTCTGCCCGGAATGCAGGACTCTCGGTCCGTGGTGGGACATTGCCCGTCAGTTGGCGACCGGCAGGAGGGTCTGCAAGTCCTGCAGTGTCGTGGTGTCACCGTCCAGGTTCGTGTGCTGCTGCACCAACGGCCACATCGATGACTTCCCCTACCGGGCCTGGGCGCACGAGGATCCCACCGTTCCTGCGAACGCACACCAGCTCCGCCTCATCACCCGAGGACACTCATCCGCACTGTCGGACCTGATCGTCCAGTGTTCCTGCGGAGCGAGTCGGTCGCTCGACGGAGCGTTCGAGGCCAATGCTCTGCGCGGGATCCGGCGCTGTTCGGGCTCGCGGCCCTGGCTGCTGAACGCCGACCCAGTTGCCTGCGACGAGAGTCTCCGCACCCTGCAGCGCGGCTCGTCCAACGTCTGGTTCGCAGCGGTGCGCTCAGCGATATCGATCCCGTCGGTGAAGGCGCGAGCTCGTTTGTTCGCCGAGCGGAAATTCCGTGACGCGGCGCCGGGACGATCGGCCGCCGACCTCGCCGCTGACTTCGTCCCCCCGCCCGGCTGCTCGGTGGAGGATGTAGCTGCCGCCATCGAGGAGATGCGCAATCCGGCCGCGAGCTCGGTGCGTCTGTCCGATGCGGAGCTGCGCGCCCAGGAGTACCGCGCGTTGGTCAACGGACTGGCCGAGGAGGGTGCAGAAGGCACAGGCGCCGCGGGCAAGCAGTTCCTCTGCATCGAGCAGGATCTCGCGGGCTCGGGGCTTCCTGAGATCGTCACCCAGGTCTCGAGGGTCAGTCGTCTGCGTGAGGTCCGTGCGCTGTACGGATTCAGTCGGATCACACCGGCGTCGTCCGACGACCAGGTGATCCCGGTGAGCGAAGCCGACCCCACCTGGTTGCCCGCCATCGAGGTCATGGGCGAAGGGGTGTTCGTCCGCTTCGACGAGGACCGTTTGTCGGAGTTC
>DATCVL010000246.1:0-6629 GCA_036566865.1 Microlunatus sp. | reverse complement strand
GGCGGTCTTGGCGAGGTCGGCCAGCACGGCGAGCACGGAGTAGTTGCTGACCGTGTAGTTGGTCAGCTTGGTCCCGAGCTTGGAGCCGGCGGTGAGCTTGATGCTCTCGGCGGCGATCTTCAGCTTCTTGGCCCGGGTCCTGGCCAGGTCCAGCAGGTCGGAGATCAACGTGTCGGCGTCACCCTGGGCCACCTTGGCCGCTGCCCGGGTGGTCCGCAGCACGTAGCCGACCTCCTCCTCGCCGGTCAGCGTCACGGTGGACCGGCCCGCGTCGGTGGTCGCCTCCTTGATGTTGGTGACGCGACCCCGCAGCACCGGCTTGATTGCGTACACCGTGGTCGGTGTGTCCAGATACCCCAGCCGGATGGTGACGCTCAGGCCGGGGCTGTTGTCGTCGCCGGCGTGCTTCGCCTTGAGCGCGCTGACCGCGTGCGAGGGCAGGCCGTAGCAGACGACGGTGAAGTCGTCGGCGACGCCGCCTTCGGCCATCGTGACGGTGACATCGGCATCGGTGAGGACGCCGCCGAGAGACACCCCGGCCGCGTTGGTCACCACCAGCGGCAGCCCGAGACCGAACACCGAGCCGGCGCTGATGCCGCTGCCGGCCGCGGCGTCGATCTCGATCTTGTGGTAGAGCATCACCGGGCGGGCCAGCGCGATCATGATGCAGCCACCCCCACGTCGAGAACCGAGCCGTAGCGTCCGGTTCCGTTCAGGTTGCCCAACGCGATCGCCGCCTGGCGCACCACCAGCAGCAGCTGACCGGCGGTGTAACTGAGGCCGGGTATCACCCGTCGCCGCAGCAGCGGGGTGACTCCGTCCGGGTCGCGCAGATCGACACCCAGCAGCAGGATCCCCCGGGGTGCGTCCTGCCGCGGCTCACCGCCGCCGACGTCGCCGCTGAGGTCGATCAAGGTCCCGGGGTCCGCGACCCGCGGGTCCGGCAGTTGCGACTCGG
The DNA here is from genome assembly GCA_036566865.1 of Microlunatus sp. Lineage (GTDB taxonomy): Bacteria > Actinomycetota > Actinomycetes > Propionibacteriales > Propionibacteriaceae > Microlunatus. Next base: position 5,671 of record DATCVL010000246.1, on the reverse strand, counting down.
CGATGTCGACGTACCAGGTGATGCCGTACGTTGCCCCGCCGAACGCGAAGAGGAAGGCCTGTGGGAAGCCTTCATCAGGGTCAACCGGAAGCCGCGACAGGTCGGTCATCGCATTCACGCCCCCCGAGTCAAGGGATCGGGCACCACGCTGGACGGCACCGCGGCGCTGACCGCCGTCAAGGCGATGTCACCGGCCTCGCCGACCAGGGCCGACAGCACGGTCCGAGGCACCTGGGTGAGTTTCAGATTCACGAAGATCACCTCACGTCCCTTCTCGATGCTGTGGGTGAAAGTGAGGTTGGTGATCTGCATGTCGGTGCTGACCGTGAGCCCGGAGACGACCGGGATACCGGCGAACGCCTCGGCTCCGGCCAGTCCGGCCAGCCCGGGCGTCAGCAATGCCTGCGCCTCCAGGGCCTTCTTGTAGATCAGTCGCTGATCCCCGATCAGGTAGGCGACGATGTCGATCGTCTTGGTGTCGGGAGCCAGCATCTGGACCCACCAGCTGCCGGCCAACTTGGCCGTCTTGTAGCCCTCCGTCAGCACGATCGACTGCACGTGGAACAGCGGCACTGCCCCGACCAGCACGGGCGGGTTTCTGCTCCAGTCGGGGATGACCGCGGTCGGACCGGTCATGCTCGGCGCTCCAGTTCCCGGCGCAACTCGTCGAAGACCCGGGTGACGACCCGGTCGACCAGGTCGTCGTCGGCACCGGCCACCAGCCGGATGTCGATCGGGAAGTGGAAGTGGACCGAGCCGTCCCGGTCCTCGACCTCGTCGAGGCCAGTTCCGCTGCGACCGTCGTCGGTCGATCCCGCGCCGACGGATCGGCCGGGCTCGTCCTCGTCCGGCAGTGCGCTCACGACGGCAACTCCGCGGTGGCACGCAGCGCCAGGCAGGTGAAGGTTGCCTGCGGTACGCCGTCCACGGTGATCGACGACGGCAGCGCCTGGGTCACCTGGCAGCCTTCGAAGGTCAGCGACTTGAACGCCCAGTCGGTGCCGGACTCCTCGGAGACCGTGAGCGTGAACGGCGTACGCGTGATGGCATTGCCGGTCAACGTCGCGACCGCCGGGCTGTTCGCCGCCACCACCAGCACGAACGAGTAGGTGGTGGCGCCCTGGATGGTGCCGACGTTGTCGGCCTCGATGCTGTGCAGCGGGGTCTGTGCGGTGGTGAAGGTCGGCGTGAACGAGGTCACCGGCGTGACTGGCGCGGTGTCGAGCTTCACCGAGAGTTTGGTGTTCCAGTTGGTTGGGTCCGTCATGACCGGCTCCTAGGAGAAGTTCAGATCGATCGCGAGCCGGTGGATGGCGCCGGCGTAGTCGATCGAGGCCAGCACCTCGACGACACGTTGGTTCTGGGCGTTGTTGATCTGGTCCAGTTCCTCGGCCGTGAGGCTGTTCGGGTCGCGATCGAGCAGGGCGAGGATCGGGATGGTCAGGTCGTAGTTCTCGATCACGCCCTGATCGACCAGCGGGTTCAGCACCGCGGCCATGGTCGCCCGCAGCGCACGCAGTCCGGACCGGCTGATCCGGACGTTGCCGATCGAGGCGATCAGCTGGGCCTTGAGCAGGAAGGAGACGTTGTCCAGCGTGCGGACGACGTCGATGTACTTCTTGCCGCCCGGATTGCCGGTGTAACCCTCGCCGAGGTAGAGCCCGTGACCGGGGATCAGCGGCGGATCGTCCAGCCAGATCACGCCGGCACCGGCCGGGCCGCTGTTGAAGGTCTCCGAGCCGTTAAGCTGATCGACCTCGGCGCCGGTGAAGAGTCCGGAGTCGACCCCGGCGACGGGTTTGAGGAGCAGGGAGATGTGCGGCTGATAGCCGGCGATCGTGCCGGCCACGGCGGCTGCCACGTCCTGGTCGCTCTTGTGTGCGACGTAGACCATCCGCTCGTTGGCCAGCGAACCGGTGACCACGGTCGGATCGGTGACGCCCTTGTCCAGCATCACCACGCCGATCCGTTCCTTGCCGTCACCGCCGGTGTTGGACACGCCGACGACGTGGTCGACCAACGCGTCGACCGCACCGCCGGAAGCGGTGGTGGTGCTGTTCAGCGGCGATCCGGCCACCGCGATGATCTGCACGTCGCGGGTGCTCAGGCCGGTCAGGCCGGCCGCCCAGTCGGGGGTGGTGGAATCCACCCGGACCGCGGTCACCTGGGTCGGTCCGGGACTCTGGGCGAACGCGTAGGCGACGGCATCGCCCAGCGCCCCCGGAGCACGACGCTGCGCTTCGGACGGATCGGTGAAGACGACCGGGGTGCCGACCTGGACCAGATCGGGAGGGGCAGTCGTCGGTGGGGTGATCGTGCCGACGATGCCGACGTTGCCGTAGGCGCGTACCGCCGGCGCGAACATGTTCGCGGTGGCGTTGACCCGGATGTACTTGACGCTCATCGACGTACCTCAGTGGAACTTGCGCAGGCCGGCGCGAACACGTTCGCGGCGCTGCTGCACGGAGATGTAGGTGACCGGCTGCGACGTTGTGCCGTCGTCCGGCTTCGGGCCGTCGGCGCGGGAGGCCGACCGCTTGCTCGCGCCGGCCGACCGCTTCGCGGCCGCCGGTTGCCTTCTGGTGGTGGCCGATCGCTTCGTGCTGGCCATGGTTACCTCCGGTGATCTCGAGGACGGGGACTGTCTGAATCGCAGAGTCGCCAGGTCACGGCGGAGAGGCGAACAGCGGGAGGACCTGCGCTCCGGCACAGACCAGGTCGATCTGCGCGGCCGTGGGTGCACCGCCGGCCAGCGCGTCCTGGGGGAAGACGACCGCGATGGCCGCCGAGTGGATCGGCGGTCCGAACAGCGGGTCGGTACGACCGGAGTCGGCCGCGTCGATCGCGGCTCGCAAGGCGGTCGCCGTACGCAGCGCGGCCAGCAGGTCGAGATCCTCGCTCAGCACACAGGCCAGCGGGACGTCGACGATCACCGAGGTGGGCTGCAGATCCTGCTGGGTCGGGGTCCGGAAGTGGATCTCGCCGCGGAGGTAGTCGTACCGGGAACGCAACTCGTCCACGGTGGTGATCTGGTGGTCGGCGAGGAATTCGTCGACGTCCAGATAGCTGAAGCGGGACTGGAAATCGGCGAAGCTCTGGATGTCCTCGATCGGCTCGAACGCGGCCGACGCGATACCGCCGGTGTCCCGGGTGACGGTGATCTGGAGGGTCAGCTTCGCCAGCAGATCGGCGTACAGCGACTGCCCGGCGCACCGGCGAACCCCGCGGATCTCAGCCATCGAGTAGGCCGGTGCGCTGGCCGTGTGGTTGAGCGAAATCGTCTCCAAGATGTCGTACCGCACGACCGGGGCGACCGATCCCGCTGTCACCGACGAAACCTCGGCGACGTCGACCGCCTCGGACCGGTAGACCGAATCGAGCACCCGGCGCAGCCGCGGATACGGCCCGGGGCCACCCGCCGTCAGCAGGTCGGTCATGGTGGCCGGCGCGGCGAGCCAGATCAGCGCTCGATCGACGAAGGTGACCACATTTCCCCCGTACTTCGCGGTCCTCAGAGACGACCCATGTCGTACCCCTGAGGATGCGGTCGCGGTGCCCGCCGGCGCGATACGCAGATCCACGTATTGCGATGCCGCGGCGACGGTGACTACCGTCTGTTGCCGTTGTTTGTCCGCCGGGCCGACCGTGTCACGCCGTCCCGCAGACCGACGTTGTTGATCATCTCCGGGGCCGGAAACGGTGCCGCTGCGACGATCCGGAGGCCCGGACCGGTAGCCACCCGAGCAACTCGTGGCGATGAAGACTTAGGGCTCCCGGAGATGAAGACTAGGGTGAGAGCCGTGGGAGCAGCGCACAGCGCGCGGCACGAGCCGGCGAATCTGATCACGAACGCGCAGCCCGGAGCCAGCGAGGACCTGAAACAACGTCAGATCCGGTACGGGCTGACGATGGCGTTTCGTGTTGCCTGCTTCATCTCGATGATCTGGGTGCCCAGCCCGTACCGATGGTTCCTGCTCGGGGCCGCGGTGGTGCTGCCGTACGTCGCGGTGATCTTCGCCAACCAGGCCGATCAACGGACCGACCGGGGAACCTTCGAGACCGGCTCCGGCGACCACCCCGGCATCGATCGCCCGCAGCCGCGGCAGCTGGACTGGGCCGCGGACCCGGAAGAGGAACGCGAACGCCAGCAGGCCGAGGAACGGCAGCGGCAGTCCGAGGAACGCGGTCAGCAACCCGCCGCCGAAGCAACCCGGCCGGACGCCGACGAGTTCCGACCCGGCGAAGCACATCCCTGGACCGGCGGGCCGGCCACGACGGATGACGAACCTGACGCGACCGAGCAGCACGACCGGCAATCACCAAGGAACCATGACTGAATCCGCACCCCAGGCCGACGAACTGATCTGCTCTGCGAAGGGCTGCCAGCAACCGGCCGGCTTCGACCTGCTCTGGAACAACCCGAAGATCCACACCGAGGATCGCCGGAAGCACTGGCTTGCCTGCCCGGACCACAAGGACTCCTTGTCCACGTTCCTCAGTGCTCGCGGCTTCCTGCGTGAGGTCGCGGAGCTCTAGGCAGCCATGCCACGCCTGGTCACCTCGATCGAACTCGGCGACGACGATTCCGCCAGCACGATCTCGATCTCGGCCCGGCACGAACTGGAGCTCGACGACGGCCATCGAATCCTGCTGCTCGATGATCGCGGTTGGGCCTCGTCGGGACCGCCGGAGATCTGGGACCGCACCTCGGCCCAGGACATCGCTGAGGTGGCCCGCGTGGTGGTCGGGCCCGATGAGCCCTTCGGCGAGCAGAGTCGCGACGACATGATCAACCAGCACTGGGACTTCCTGCGACAGCTGGCTGATCAACGCGGGGCAACGATCACCTCCGACGCCCTCCGCAGCCTTCGGCACGATGTCGAATTCGGACCGCGGCTGCGAGCACGCCTGCCTCGACCCTGACGATCGGCGGCGGACGGCGGCCCCGGCTCAACGGCACCGGCACGATCAGCCGATGGCGATGTCTGCCATCGACCGTTGCGGTTCCGGCGATCCTGTCGGCGGGTGTTCAGCCGCCGATCGCGGACATCGGACGGTCGGGTTGCAGGAAGGTCGGGTCGTCGATGCCGTGACCGGGTAGCTTCACCGCGACCGCCGACACCCACTGATCGGCCAGGGCGTCGTCGTCCGCGCCCGCCCGCAACGGCGTACGGAGATCCTGCTCGGTGCGTGCGAAGAGGCAGTTGCGCAGTTGGCCGTCGGCGGTCAGCCGGACCCGGTCGCAGGCGCCGCAGAAGGGCTGGGACACCGCAGCGATGATGCCGACCCGATGGTCGGTTCCTTCGACCCGGAAGAGTTCGGCCGGCGCGCTGCCACGAGCTCGAGCATCGGCGGGATCCTCGACCAGGTTGAATTCCTGGCCGATCTGACTGCGAATCTCTGCGGCAGTGATCATGGTGCTGCGATCCCAGCCGTGCTGGGCGTCCAGTGGCATCTGCTCGATGAACCGCAGCTGTACGCCCTCAGCCATCGCCCAGCGCAACAACGGCACCGTTTCATGATCATTGATGCCGCGCATCAGCACGGTGTTGATCTTGACCGGCTGCAGCCCGGCTTCGCGGGCGGCGGCGATGCCGGCCAGCACGTCGTCCAGTCGGCGGCGTCTGGCCAGCCGGACGAAGATGTCGGGATCGAGGGTGTCCAGGGAGAT
>DATCVL010000245.1:0-9592 GCA_036566865.1 Microlunatus sp. | reverse complement strand
TGAAGTCGAAGCGCTCCAAGCTGCTGCACGAGATCGCCGGGCGCCCGTTGGTGGCGCACGCGATCAACGCCGCGGAGATGCTGCAGTCCCAACATCTCGCGGTCGTCGTGGGCGTGATGGCCGATCAGGTCGAGCCCGCGCTGCAGCAGTTGGCACCCAACGTCCAGGTGGTCCACCAGACCGATGACGCCTACGGCACCGGGCACGCGGTGCGCTGTGCGATGGCCGAGCTCGGCGACCTGCAGGGCGAGGTCGTGGTCACCTACGGCGACGTGCCGCTGCTCACCGGCGAAACCCTGCAGCAGTTCGTCGCTCAGCATCGGACCAGCCGCAACGCGATCACCGTCCTCACCGCTCGCGTCCCCGATCCCACCGGCTACGGCCGGATCATCCGCGGGCAGGACGACAGCGTGACCCGGATCGTCGAGCACAAGGACGCCACGGACGCCGAGAGGACGATCGACGAGATCAACTCCGGCGTCTTCGTCTTCGATGCGCAGGTGCTGACTGACGGCCTGTCCCGACTGACCACCGACAACGCGCAGGGCGAGTACTACCTGACCGACCTGCCGGACATCGCCCAGCAGCAGGGACATCGGGTCGGTGCCTACGTCACCGACGACCTGTGGCAGGTGGAGGGCGTCAACACCCGGGTGCAACTTGCCGCGATCGGCCGCGAATTGAACCGCCGGATCTGTGAGCGCTGGATGATGGACGGGGTGACCATCGTCGACCCGCAGACCACCTGGATCCAGGCCGATGTTGATCTTGCTGCCGACGTCACGCTGCTGCCGGGGACCAGCCTGGAGGGGACGACCGTGGTCGGTTCCGGTTCGGTGATCGGGCCGGACACCACCCTCAGCGACGTCGAGGTCGGCGAGGACGCGACCATCTGCCGTACTCAGGGCTCGTTGGCGGTGATCGGCAGCGGCGCGAATGTCGGACCGTACGCCTATCTGCGGCCGGGCACCGTACTCGAGACGGCAGGCAAGATCGGCACCTTCGTGGAAACGAAGAACGCTAGGATCGGACCCGGCGCCAAGGTCCCGCATCTGACGTACGCCGGAGACGCGGAGATCGGCGAGGGCGCCAACATCGGCGCCGGCACGATTTTCGCCAATTACGACGGGGTCGACAAGCACCGCTCGACCGTCGGCAGGTTCAGCTTCATCGGCAGCGATACCGTCCTGGTGGCGCCGGTGAACATCGCCGACGGGGTCTATGTGGCTGCCGGTTCTGCGATCACCGAAGATGTCGCCCCGGGGGAGTTGGGAATCGCCCGCGGACGCCAGCACAATTCGTCCGGTTGGGTGGGTCGCAACCGGGCTGGAACCAACACCGCCGAAGCCGCACAAGCCGCCGACGCCGCTTCACAACAGGGAGACCAGCGATGACCGGAGTGCTCAAGCCGAACAACAAACACCTGATGTTGTTCAGTGGTCGGGCCTATCCCGAACTTGCCCGCGAGATCGCCGAGTTGATGAAGGTCGAGCTGGTCCCGACGCGGGCGCTGGCCTACGCCAACTCCGAGATCTACGTCCGCTTCGAGGAGTCCGTCCGCGGATCCGACGCGTTCGTGATCCAGTCGCATTCGGCGCCGGTGAACGAATGGGTGATGGAGCAGTTGATCATGGTCGACGCGCTCAAGCGGGCATCGGCCAAGCGGATCACCGTGGTCGCGCCGTTCTATCCCTATGCCCGGCAGGACAAGAAGCATGCCGGCCGGGAACCGATCTCGGCCCGGCTGATCGCCGACCTGTACAAGACCGCGGGCGCCGACCGGCTGATGTCGGTCGACCTGCACGCGGCTCAGATCCAGGGCTTCTTCGACGGGCCGGTCGATCACCTGTGGGCGCTGCCGGTGCTGGCCCACCACGTCAAGGCCCAGTACGACACCAGCGAGATGACCATCGTCTCCCCGGACGCCGGGCGGGTCCGGCTGGCGGACATGTGGAGTGATCAACTCGGCTGCCCGCTGGCGATCATCCACAAGCGGCGCGATCCCAACGTGGCCAACACCGTCGCGGTGCACGAGGTGGTCGGCGACGTACAGGGTCGGGTCTGTCTGCTGGTCGACGACATGATCGACACGGCCGGCACCATCTGTCAGGCTGCCGAGGCTCTGGTCGCCCGCGGCGCCAAGTCGGTGATCGCCGCGGCGACCCATGCGGTGCTCTCCGGGCCGGCCACCGAGCGGCTGAACAACTCGCTCTTCGAGGAAGTCATCGTCACCAACACGCTGGCGATTCCGCCGGAGCGCCAGTTCGGCAAGCTCACCGTGTTGTCCATTGCGCCGCTGATCGCCCGGGCGATCCAGGAGGTCTTCGAGGACGGCTCGGTGACCAGCCTCTTCAACGGTGCCAGCTGAGGCAGCAGGACAGCGAGTTTGGCGTCACCGGAGGCGATTCGGTACGCTGACGCAGTTGCCTCGGCGAGGGCCGGTTCGGCCGTGATCGACTAGGCGTGGTTTCTCCGCGTCGTCGTTCTCGACGCCCAGTCCAGTTGTCGTCTGTCGGCGCCCACCTGCATGGCGGGCTCGCGGACCTCTCTCCCGGGCACGTATCCGTTGATCACGCTTTTGAGTTCGAGGAGTTCGTTCGTGGCCGAGGTCAAGCTCACCGCCGAATTGCGCACCGAGTTCGGTAAGGGTGCTGCCCGCCGTATCCGTCGCGCTGCCAAGATCCCCGCCGTCCTGTACGGACACGGTTCGGATCCCGTTCACATCGCCCTGCCCGGTCACGAGACGCTGCTGGCCCTGCGCCAGGAGAACGCGCTGTTGTCGATCGAGGTCGACGGCAAGTCCCAGCTGGCGCTGCCGAAGCAGGTCCAGCGCGATCCGCTGAAGGGTTTCATCGAGCACGTCGACCTGGTCATCGTCCGTCGGGGCGAGAAGGTCACCGTCGACATCGTGCTGCACTCCGAGGGTGAGGTCGCGCCCAACGCGGTCGCGATGTGGGACCGCAACGACGTCTCGGTCGAGGCCGAGGCCACCCACATCCCCGAGGGCATCACGGTGTCGATCGAGGGCCTGGAGCCCGGCGCCCAGATCCACGCCAAGGACCTGCAGCTGCCCGACGGTGTCACCCTGGCCATCGACTCTGAGTCGTTGATCGTGAGTGTCAGCGACACTCGCGCCGCGGTTGAGGAAGAGGCCGAGGAGCAGGCTGCCGAGGGTGCCGAGGAAGAGGCCGCCGAGGGGGGCGAGGAGTCGGAGAGCTCCGAGTCCTGATCCTGTTGGTACTGACCACCTGAGAAGCTGACGCGTCGGATGTGGCTGATCGTCGGGCTCGGTAACCCCGGCCCTGGCTATGCGGACAACCGGCACAACATCGGCTTCCGTGTGGTCGACGAGCTCGCACACCGGGCCGGGGCGCGATTCGCCGCCCCGGCCCGGATGCGTGCCGAGATCGCCGAGGGTCGGATCGGGCCCCCCGGCCCGGACAGCACCAGGATCGTGCTGCTGAAGTCCCGCACTTTCATGAACGAGACCGGTGCCGCGGTTGCCAAGGCGACCAACTATTACAAGATCAAATCCGACCGGTTGATCGTCGTCCACGACGAACTTGATCTTGATCTGGGTCGGATGCGGGTCAAGCACGGTGGCGGCGACAACGGCCACAACGGACTGAAGTCCATTCGTAAGTCACTCGGCACCGGTGACTACTACCGGGTCAGGTTCGGCGTCGGCCGGCCGCCCGGCCGGCAGGACCCTGCGGACTTCCTGTTGACCAATTTCCCCGCTCGGGAGCGGGACGAGGTGCAGATCGAGATCGGCCGCGCCGCCGATGCCGTCGAGTCGCTGATCGACTCCGGCCTGGATCGGACCCAGAGCTTCTTCAACTCCTGACTCAGTGCCCTGCTGCGGTGGCGAACCGTGAGTGGTTTGTGAGGTGGCCGTGACCGGCCGGGTGCTCGGTTGGTCCTTGACCGGCCTAGCGTCCTGAACATCACCCCGATCGGGGTCACCAGCACAAGTTGTGAGCGCCAGCAATTGATCATTCAGCCACCGGCGCTGACATCACTCGGGGGTCGGCGGCGACGTCGGTCCATGGCTGCAGGCCGATCGGCTCGTCCTGCCGCGACGGGATGATCTTGGTCATCCGGCGGACCAATTGCGAGCCGCGATGCTGCGGCAATTCGCGTCCCGACTTAGCGTTCGGGACAGACGGGGACACGGGGAAACCCGGAATCAAGGGAGATTTCAGATGATCAAGAAGGTCGTCGGGGTGGCTACCGCCACGCTGACAGCAGCAGCCGGTGTGATGGCGTTGGGTGCCACCTCGGCTCAAGCACAGAGCTCTGAAGGCAAGATCATCGCCAACACGAGCCTGAGCGTACGGTACGCACCCAGCACGCACGCCAAGGCCGTCGACTCGATCAAGCGCGGCAAGGTCGTCCCGCTGGAGTGCAAGGTCACCGGGACGTCGGTCGACGGCAACAACCGGTGGTATCTGCTGCCGGGCGACAGTCACGGCGGTCACGAATGGATCGCTGCCCGCTACGTGCAGAACATCGGCCCGGTGCCGGGCTGGTGTGGCACCGACGAACTTTTCGTCGGTCGGGCCGCTGCGGCCGTCAGTGTCCGCAAGGGACCGAACACCGCTGACACTCGGGTTCGTACCCTCGCCAAGGGTGCGGGCGTCGACCTGGTCTGCAAACTGCAGGCTCAGAAGGTCGACGGCAACGGTCTGTGGTACTGGACCAAGGACCACAACTGGGTCTCGGCCCGGTACGTCGACAACGTCGGTCGGGCACCGAACTATTGCAACTGACCGGCCAGACCCTTTGCAACTGAGCGGACGGCATCACGCCGTACGACAAGCCGCGGCCCCGGTGGACACCGCATCTCCATCGGGGCCGCACTCTACGTGCCGCCTGTCATGATCAGCGACAACCGTGAGCCGACTGTGATCTTGGTGGGCACACTCCAGATCCCTTCCCTGGTTAGCGTTCCATAGGCACAAGATTGATTTGTGCCAAGCGAGACCGACCACCATCGAGGAGTATCCGACATGATCAAGAAGCTACTGGCATCCGGCGCTGCGGCGGGAGCCCTCGTCGCAGGCACGGTCGCACTCGACGCTCCCGCGGCGCACGCCCGCGGCATCGACTACGGCGGCAAGGTCACCGCCGGCACGAGCCTGACCGTCCGACGTGCTCCCAGTACGCATGCCAAGGCCGTGGACTCCTACCGGCACGGGAAGGTGATCGGCCTCGGCTGTTGGGTGCCCGGCGCTTCGGTCGGCGGCAACCGGACTTGGTATGCGATGCCAAGCGATGGCCCGGGCTACGGCTACGTGTCCGCCAAGTACCTCAAGCTGACCGGAAAGAAGCCGCCGGCCTGCACCGGCAACCGGGCCCACGGCAAAGCCACCACCAAGGTTTCGCTGCGGACCGCCCCGAACACGAAGGACCCTCGCGACGGCACCCTGGCCAAGGGCGATCGGATCACCATCGTCTGCAAGGCCGTCGGGCAACGCATCGACGGTGACGATCGCTGGTATCTGACCACCAAAGACCACTGGGTCTCCGCCCGCTACCTCAAGGTCACCTCGGGCACACCGCACTGGTGCCGCTGGCCGAACTGACGCGGCCGGCCCGGGAGTTGTCCACAGCCTGCTTGCGGCCGACGAAATTCGGTTCCCGGCTCCGAGTAGGGTGATCCGGTGACCCTTTCGGGACTCGTCGACCTCCTTGCTACAGAACCCACAATCTCCGAGGCCCTCGGTGATGCGCGCTCGCACACCGTCAACGCACTCGATCTGACCATGCCGGCGCCGATGCGGCCGCTGTTCGCCGCCGCGATGGCGGCCCCCACCGACCGTGGCGGCGCCGATTCCCCGGTGCTGCTGGTCACCTCGACCTATCGCGAGGCCGAGGACGTCACCGACACCCTGCAGTCCCTGCTCGATCCCGACCAGGTGGCGTACTACCCGGCCTGGGAGACCCTGCCGCATGAGCGGTTGAGCCCGCGATCCGACACCGTCGGGCGGCGGCTGGCGGTGCTCCGACGGTTGGTCCATCCGGAAGACCACGGCAGTCCGATCAAGATCATCGTGGCGCCGATCCGCAGCGTGCTGCAGCCCCAGGTCAAGGGCTTGGCCGACCTCAAGCCGGTGCACCTGCGCAAGGGCAGCGACTTCGATCTGGGTGAGCTGGCCGAGGCCCTGGTCGGCGCCGCCTACGTCCGGGTCGACCTGGTCGAGCGGCGGGGCGAGTTCGCCGTCCGCGGCGGCATCGTCGACCTGTTCCCGCCGACCGAGGAACACCCGGTCCGGATCGACTTCTTCGGCGACACCGTGGAGGAGATCCGCTACTTCGCCGTTGCCGACCAGCGATCCAGCGACATCGTCATCGACGAGATCATCGCCTCGCCCTGTCGTGAACTGCTGCTCACCGACCAGGTCAAGCAGCGGGCAGCCGCCCTGATGGACGACCATCCCGAGTTGTCCGAGATGCTGGAACGGATCACCGCCGGCCATGCGGTCGAGGGGATGGAGTCACTCTCCCCGGTGCTGGTGGACGGGATGGAGTTGCTGGTCGATCTGCTGCCCGACGGCACCCATGTGCTGGTGGCCGATCCGGAGCTGGTTCGCACACGATCGGCCGATCTGGTCAAGACCAGCGAGGAATTCCTGGGCGCATCCTGGGCCGCGGCCGCCGGCGGCGGCAAGGCGCCGATCGATCTCGGTTCGTCCACGTACCGGCCGTTGGCCGAGGTCCGCGAGCAGGCGATGGAGCGCGGCCTGGCCTGGTGGTCACTTTCCCAGTTCAGCGCCGCACCGGATGAGCCGCTGGCCCCGATCCGTACCGACGAGGGCGAGGTCATCGACTTCTCCACCGCGGTCAGCACCCGGGGCGTGGAGTCTCGTACGGTGGCCGCGCAGGTGCCGGAGACCCATCGCGGCGACGCGGAGAAGTCGATCACCGAGATCGGTGATCATGTTCATGAGGGCTGGCGGGTGGTGCTGGTCGCCGAAGGCAAGGGCACCGCGCAGCGGATGGTCCAGATGCTCGGTGAGCAAGAGATCCCGGCGAAGTTGATCGAGCATCTCGAGGCAGCGCCGGAGCAGCAGCTGGTCACCGTCAGTACCGGTGAACTGCGCACCGGTCTGCTGGCGGACAAGATCAAACTCGCCGTCTACACGACCGGTGATCTGTCCGGTCAACACCAGGTGGATCGGGCCGAGCGGAAGATGCCGGCCCGGCGGAAGAAGCAGATCGACCCGCTCGAGTTGCAGGCCGGCGATCCGATCGTGCATGAGCAGCACGGCGTCGGCCGCTATCGGGAGATGGTGCAGCGTACGGTCGGCGGCGCGACCCGGGAGTACCTGGTCGTGGAGTACGCCGCGAGCAAGCGCGGGCAGCCCGGTGACCGGTTGTACGTACCGATGGATCAGCTGGATCTGGTCACCCGCTACATCGGCGGCGAGAGCCCGAGCCTTGACCGGTTGGGCGGCGCCGACTGGGCCAAGCGCAAGGGTCGGGCCCGCAAGGCGGTCCGCGAGATCGCTTCCGAGTTGATCAAGCTGTACGCCGCCCGGCAGGCCAGCCGGGGTTACGCATTCTCCACCGACAGCACCTGGCAGCGCGAGCTGGAGGACGCCTTCAACTACGTCGAAACTCCTGATCAACTGGTGTGCATCGACGAGGTCAAGCACGACATGGAGCAGATCGTGCCGATGGACCGGCTGATCTGCGGCGACGTCGGCTACGGCAAGACCGAGATTGCCGTCCGGGCAGCCTTCAAGGCAGTCCAGGACGGCAAGCAGGTGGCGGTGCTGGTGCCGACCACGCTGCTGGTCCAGCAGCACTACAACACCTTCGCCGATCGGTACGCCGGCTTCCCGGTCAAGGTCGGTGCGCTCAGCCGCTTCTCCTCCGATGCGGACGCCAAGGCAACGGTGGCAGGGATTGCCGAGGGCAGCGTGGATGTGGTGGTGGGCACTCATCGGCTGCTCGGGGGCAGCGTGAAGTTCAAGGATCTCGGCCTGGTGATCATCGACGAGGAGCAGCGGTTCGGCGTCGAGCACAAGGAGCAGTTGAAGAAGCTGCGGATGGACGTCGACGTGCTGGCCATGTCGGCGACCCCGATCCCACGCACCCTGGAGATGGCCGTCACGGGCATCCGGGAAATGTCGACGATCACCACTCCGCCGGAGGAACGGCATCCGGTGCTCACCTTCGCGGGCCCGTACGACGAGGCCCAGGTGACCGCAGCGATCCGTCGCGAACTGCTGCGTGAGGGTCAGGTCTTCTACGTCCACAACCGGGTGCAGTCGATCGAGAAGGTGGCACGACGGATCCGTGAGCTGGTGCCGGAGGCCCGGGTGGTCACTGCGCACGGCCAGATGGGCGAGCATCGGCTGGAACAGGTCATGGTCGACTTCTGGGAACGGCGAGCCGACGTTCTGGTCGCGACCACGATTGTCGAAGCGGGCTTGGACATTTCGAGCGCCAACACGTTGATCGTCGAGCGCTCCGACACTCTCGGCCTGTCGCAGCTGCATCAGCTGCGGGGCCGGGTCGGCCGTGGTCGCGAGCGGGGGTACGCGTACTTCTTATATCCGCCGGAGAAGCCGCTCACCGAGACCGCCCATGATCGACTCAGCACGATCGCCGCACACACCGACCTGGGTGCCGGGATGGCGGTGGCGATGAAGGATCTGGAGATCCGTGGCGCCGGCAACCTGCTCGGCGGACAGCAGTCCGGCCACATCGCCGACGTCGGATTCGATCTTTACGTCCGGCTGGTCGGCGAGGCTGTCGCCGAGTACCGCGGCGAGGGTGGCGAGCCCGAACCCGAGGTCAAGATCGAACTCCCGATCGAAGCCCACCTGCCCACCGACTACGTCGAGTCCGAACGGCTCCGGCTGGAGATGTACAAGCGGATCGCAGAGGTCCGCTCGGTCGAGGACATCGAGGCCGTCCGCGCCGAGCTCACCGACCGCTACGGCACCCCCGGCGCCGAGGCCGAGAATCTGCTGGCGGTTGCCGGCTTCCGGTTGCTCGCGCGGCAGGCAGGGCTGGCCGATGTGGTGATGCAGGGCAACTTCATCCGCTTCTCCCCGGTCGACCTGCCGGAGTCGGCGCAACTGCGCCTGAAGCGGTTGCATCCGGGCAGCGTGATCAAGGAGAAGGCCGGCCTGATGTTGGTCCCGAAACCGCGCTCCCGTCAGATCGGCGGGCCCCCGGTCAAAGACCTGGAGTTGCTGCAGTGGTGCACCGAGGTGGTCAGCAATGTGCTGATCGCCACCGCCGCACCGGCGCGCTGACCAGAGTCCCGGCAGTCGCGGCGGAGCTGCGGCGCAAGCCTTCCCGACTCAGGCGAGCGAGCACACCAACTCTCCACCGTGGCCACCCCGCTGCTGCCTGACCCGGAACCCGTTCTCGGTCAGCTCCCGACGCAGGCCCGCGGCATCGAAGTGCCGGCGGTTGGGCTGGTAGGGCAGTCCGTCGATGCTGATCGTGTCCGGACCCTGCTCCGGGGCAGTGACCCAGACGATGCCGGTCGCGGGATCGTAGCGATCGTCGCCGTAGTTGCGGCCGGGTTGGTACATCGCCGTGTTGATCAAGAACCGTCCGGACGGCT
>DATCVL010000244.1:0-9058 GCA_036566865.1 Microlunatus sp. | reverse complement strand
GGGCGTTTCCGCGTCCCGGTGATCGGCGGCTTCTTCGACCGCCACCATCACGACGACGACGAACTGTGGTTCATCGCGGCCGGCCGGGCCAAGATCATCATCGGCGAGGAAGAGCACTACGTGCAGGCCGGTGACATCGTGTTGACTCCGGCCGGGACCTCGCACGACATCGTGGCGGTGTACGAAGCCCTGCACGGATTCTTCACCGAGACCGGGCATCCGGCCGGTGGCCGGGTGGGTCACCTGCACGCCAGGAAGCGTGATGCCGCCGGGCATCCGGTGGCCACCGGGCCGGTACCGCCGGACTTCCCGGTCCGTTCGCCGCTCTGACCGAACTCGACCCAGGAGAAATGATCATGAGGATCGCTGTCACCGGCAGCTCGGGCAAGCTCGGCCGTGCCACCTGCGTACGACTGCGGGAGGCCGGGCACGCCGTGCTCGGGCTTGATCGAACCGGTGCTCCCGGCTTCGACTTCAGCATGATCGACTTCACCGACTACGGTCAGACCCTGGACGGCATGCTCGGCATCACCGCCCGGCACGACGGTCTGGACGCGGTCGTCCATCTGGCGGCGATTCCGGTGAACGGGCCGGTGCCGGATGCGACGATCTTCCACAACAACATGATCACCACCTTCAACGTGATGCATGCTGCGCTGCGGGCCGGGATCGACACCATCGTGTACGCCTCCAGCATCACCGCGATGGGCTTCCCCTTCGCCGAAGCTCCGAGCTATCTGCCGCTGGACGAAGGATCCGGCGGTCGGGCCAACAACACCTACGGCATGGTGAAGGTGATGGAGGAGGCGATGGCCGGTCAGCTGGTCCGGATCCGGCCGAGATTGAGCATCACCGCACTCCGCTTCACCAACGTGACCGAGCCGGGCGAGTACCAGACCTTCGCCGAGCGCGGTTCCGATCCGTCCTACCGCCGCGATCTGATGTGGTCCTACGTGGACGCGCGGGACGGCGCGCAGGCCATTGATCTTGCTCTGCAGCATGCCGAGCCGGGTTTCGAGGTCTACAACGTCGCCGCCTCGGACAGCGGCCTCGCAGTGCCCAGTGTTGATCTTGCTCGAGGTGCCTTCCCGGAAGTCCCGCTCCGCAAGGAGCTCGGCGAACACGAGACCCTGATGTCGATCGACAAGGCAGCGCAGCGTCTCGGATACCGTCCGCAGCACCTGTGGCGGGATGAGCTTGCCGAGTGAAGCAACCCTGCTAGCCCTTCAATGATCCGGAGGCGAGTCCGGAGATGATCTTCTTGTTCAGGAAGACGTAGATGATCAACATGGCGATGATGTTGATGCTGATCGCCGCGAACAACGGACCGTAGTCGGTGGATCCGAACTGGTCGGTGAAGTTCAGCAGACCGACCTGGACGGTGGCCAGGTCGGAGCTGGTGCTGAAGGTGAGTGCCACCAGCAGGTCGTTCCAGACGCTGAGGAATTCCACCAGTGCCAGCGTCACGATGGCGTTCTTCATCATCGGGATGCCGATCACGAAGAAGGCCCGTAGCATGCCGCAACCGTCGAGGGTCGCCGCCTCGAAGATCTGCCGTGGGATCGCTCGGAAGTAGGCGGCCATCAGGAAGATCGTCAGCGGTAGCCCGTCCACGGTGTAGGTGATGATCAACGGCCACAGCGAGTTGGTCAGCCCGAGCCGGAAGTAGGCCATGAACAGCGGCGCCAGGATCATCTGGCCGGGCACCATGATGCCGGCCAGGAAGATCAACAGCACACCATGCCGGCCCTTCCAGACCAGCACCTCCAGGGCGTACGCGGCCGCCAGCCCGAAGATCAACATGAAGAACAGCGACGGCAGTGTGGCCAGGATGCTGTTGCGATAGTTCACCGCGACATTGCCGCGAGTCAGTGCCTCGACGTAGTTCTCGAAATGCAGACTCTTCGGCAACGCCCAGGCGGGCTCGGAGAAGAACTCCGCCTGGGACTTCAACGAGCTCATCAGCATCCAGGCGATCGGATAGCAGACGATCACCACCAGCACGGCTATCGCCAGCGTCGACGGCAAACGGCGCAGGAACCGCCGTAGCGTTCGGTTCGACCGGCTGCGGTGGGGCACGCTCGGTCGGTACGTCGCTTGCTCGACCAGGATGTGATCATCGGTGATCATGATGTCGCTCCTCAGGCGGTCACGTCGCTGCGGGATGCACGGAAGATCGCGATCGTCACCAGGAAACACAGGATGGTGAGCGCGAGCGCGACGGTGCTGCCGTAGCCGTAGTCGTTGTAGTCGAAGGTCTCCCGGAACATCAGCAGCGTCAATGGCGTGGTCTCGCTGCCGGGTCCGCCGTTGTTCAGGGCCAGCAGGCTGTCGAACACCTTCAGTGAGCCGTTGAAGCTGAAGATCACCACCGAGAGCAGGATCGGCAGCGACAGCGGCAGCACGATGTGGCGGACCAGCCGCAAACTGCCGGCGCCGTCGATCCGGGCCGACTCGAGGGTCTCCGCCGGGATATCGAGCAGCCCGACGAAGAGCAGAATGGCGAAGAAGCCCATTGAGCGCCAGAGATCCATGATCACCGCCACCAGGAAGGTGGTGCCGCCGGAGGCGAAGAAGTCGACCGCACCATGTCCCAGGCCCTGCAGGATTCCGTTCACCGGCCCGGCGGGATCGCCGACGGCGAAGATGCTCTTGAACAACATCGCCACCGCAACCGTCGGCAACACTGTCGGGAAGAACAGCAACGTCCGGACGAACGGGGAGGATTTCCGGAGCACGAACACGTACAGCAAAGCCAGCCCGTAGCCCAGGATCACCTGACCGATGGTGACGACCACCGCGTACTTCAGGGTCACCACGATCGCGGTGTGGGCATCCGGATCCGCAACGAAGCGGGAGAAGTTGCCGAAGCCGACGAACTCGAAACCGCGGAGCGGGTTTCCCTCGAAGAAGGACAGCCCGAACGACCAGAAGACCGGGATCGCCTTGATCAAGGTGTAGAGGAGCAGGGCCGGTCCGAGCAAGATCACGACCGCCCTGCGGTCCCCGAGGACATCCCGCATCGGGTGGTCCTCCGACCTGGCGCGGCGCTTCTCCACGTTGCTGACGCGTTGTGACATCGGCGACCTACTTGCCCTTGTTGGTCTCGACACTTGTCTGCAGCCGGGCCATGTAGTCCTCGGGGCTCATCTTCTGGTTGACCAGCAGGGGCATGTTCTGCGTGGTCAGCGCACCCGACTTGGAATCCATCTGAGCCTCGAACCACAACACGGTCTGACTGGTGTTGTCGATGATCTTCTGCACCTGGGCGGTCGTCGTCGGAACGTCGCTCACCTCCTTGTTGAGCTTGAATCCGGAGATGATGCCCTTGTCCTGCATGGCCTGGCTGCCGTAGTTGTCGGCGATGCACCCGAGCCAGTCGGCCATCTTCGGTCCATAGGTCTTGCTCGACATCGCCTGCGGCGCACCGGCATTCGCCGGCCACTGATCCAGGGTTCCCTTGCCACCGGCCACGGTCGGGAAGGGCATGAAGCCGACGTTGTCGGCACCGATCTTGTTCTGGCTCGGGTCGTTGATCGCCGACAACATCCAGGTGCCGTTGTACGTCATCGCCGCCTTGCCGGACAGGAATTGTGCATTCGCCGCGTCCTGGGTGCGGGAGATCACGCCATCGCCGAAGTAGCCCTTCTTGGCCAGCTCGGTGAATGCCGTGGCAGCCTCGACGTAGTCCGGATCGGTGAGCTTGGCGCTGCCGGACTCAACGTTCTTGATCGCGTCCGGGCCCAGCTTGCGATACAGATACATGCCGATCAGCCGGGTCATCGGCCAGCCGTCGGCGCCACCTTCGGTGATCGGGATCGTGCCGGACGCCTTGAACTTCGCCATCGCGGCCACCAAGTCGTCCCAGGTCTGCGGCTCACTGACGCCTTGCTTGGTGAACATCGACTTGTTGTAGAAGATGCCCTCCAAGTTGTACTGGTAGGGCAACGAGTACATGCCGCCGTAGATCTGCTTGATCGTGCTGGCCGCGGCCGGGCTGATGTTGTCCCACTTGCCGAGCTTCTTCAAGCTCTGTTCGTAATCCAGGGCGAGATGGCTGTTCCCGAGATCGCCATCCGGTCGCAGCATCGCAGTGCCGGCGACGAAGGCCGGCGGCAGCGCGTCCTGGCTGGCCAGCAGTGTCACCTTCTGCACGACGTTGGCGGTGCTGACCGTGTCGGTCTTCAATGGCAGCGCCGAATTCTCCTTGCTGCATTGGTCTTTCGACAGAGTCGTCAGCTCGGTGGAGATGGTGTTGTCCTCGGCGAGCGCGAGGTAGTCGAAGGAACTGGGGTCCTTTCCGTTGCCTGAGTCGGCACCGGGATCGGTGCCGCCACAGGCCGCCGTCATCAGCAGGCTGATCGCGGTCACCCCGGTCAGGGCTGCGGCCCAGAGCCGGCGCTGGCGAATGCTTTTCATGGTGATCCTTCCCGAGGCTGCGTTGCCGCAGGCCATGGGCCGGAGCCTTGTGGCCCCTGGGTACCTGCGGTGTGTGCGATAAAGATCAGATCCGGCGTGTTGATCAGATCTGACCGTGTTGATCAGACCTGACCGGGCTGGGCGTATCCCTTGGTGGCGTCGTCGAGGACGAGTACCCAGTCGTTGCCCTGCTTTTCCTCACCCGGTGGATCGAACGACTGGACACCGTCGTTCTTGAACTGACCGATCAGTTCGCTGGTGCCGTCCTTCGGCTTGAACCACCAGGCCTTCAGCCGGCTCCCGGAGATGTGCCCGAGCTGGAGTGAGAACGACCTGCCGGTGTAGCTGTAGGCGAACAGGAAGTCGTCCCCGCGGGTGGTCAAGACGCGTTCATGTTGGAAGCCCGGATCTCCGTCGATCACGGTCGGATCGTAGATCCGGCTGAAGTACGGGCGAGACAAGATCAACTTCTTCAAGTACTGCAGCTGACCTGCGCCGGGATCCTGAATCGCTTCGTCCCAGTACTTCGTGACGCCGTAGGCGCCGGGCTGGGCGTCGGTTCGGACATGGAT
Source organism: Microlunatus sp. (assembly GCA_036566865.1). Lineage (GTDB taxonomy): Bacteria > Actinomycetota > Actinomycetes > Propionibacteriales > Propionibacteriaceae > Microlunatus. Next base: position 4,067 of record DATCVL010000244.1, on the reverse strand, counting down.
CTGCATCACCGATCCGTTGCCGTAGGTGTGGCCGCAGGAGCCGCCGAAGACCGACCAGTACGCGTACCTGCGGACGTCATCGTCGTTCCAGAACGGCTGCGTCGGATCGTGCAGACCCTGCGGGATGCCCTCGTAGCTCGGCTCGCCGTCGAGCGTCGGCTTGGCTGGGTAGAACTTGTAGTCCTCGATCACGTTCTTCCAGTTGTCCTCGCCCTTCAAGAGCGTGGGCAGCTCGACCCCAGGTACGTCCGTGCCGACGGCCGCGAAGCACTGCGCGTAGGTGCGATGGCCGGACTGGAACATGTTGAAATCCAGCCAGGGCTGGGTGTGGAACCAGGTGGACGAGGAGAACCGGCCGAACGGATGAAACGTCATCAGGTGGTGCGGATCGGCCTTGCGGATGGCCGCACCGAGTGCGTTCCAGACGTCCAGATTCTCGTGGGCCATGGCATCGCCGCCGTTCAGCCAGACGATGTTGGGCCGATCCCGGTAGCGCCGGGCGATCCAGGTCCCGTACCAGCTCGCGTCCTCGGTGGACAGGTGCCCACCGGACACCACCGCACTCCAGACCGCGTCCATGCCCATGTACATGCCGTTCTTGGCCGCCTGGTCGACGATGAAGTCGACGTGACGCCAATAGGCAGGGTTGGGCCGGCGGATGTCCTGCTCGGTGAACGGGATCTCTCCGTAGTAGTTCTTGTACTCGAGGCTGGCCGGGACGACCTGCAGCTGGACGACGTTGTAGCCCTTCGTACGGCGGTCGGTGAAGTAGCGCGGCATCTCATCGCGGGACAGCTTGTGCAGCAGCCAGGCGGTGTCGGCCAACCAGAAGAACGGCTCGCCGTTCGTGTGCTGCAGGTACCGGCCGTTGTCCGACACCATCAGGGCGCCGTTCTTCCACGGATAGTTGGCGCCTGCGCTGGAGCCTTTGGGTTGGTCCGGTCCGGCTGCTGAAGCCCTCTCGACGCCGAGGCCGGCGGCTCCCGCGCCAACCGCAGCGCTGGCGGCCAGAACGGCTCGACGCGAAACCGTAGCTGCCCCGCTGGAATCCTGCTGATCATCCGACATGCGAACTCCTCCGTTGCAGTGACGTCGCGATGTGACCCTGCTGGTCGAGCAGGGGCGGGCTGGTTGTGCCGGTGACGCCGGAGGCCGCTGCGGTGATCGGTGTAACGATTGCTCAGTTTGCCACCGGCATCGGTGGCGAGGACCTCGATTGAAACGTCATAAAGCATCTTGGAGCACGGTTGCCGAAACTGTCAAGGGCATACCGAAGCCGTTGTTGATCACCCGCGGAGCGGCGAAGTCCGTGCCTGGTAAGGGAGTTGGAGGACGGCGAGGACGATGCAAGGGTGTCGATGACTCAGTTGATCAACCGCCGCCAGCCGCAACATTGATGCGTTTCAGACGCTCGACGCGGCGACGTCTTGACGCGGCGAGTTCGTTGATCAGTCAGACGTCGGGTGCTCGAACAGCCAGTCCAGGCCCTGGGCAAGATCATCCGACTCGCCGGCAGTCCGCCCGGTGAATGCCTGGTCGGCCGCGACCACACCCACGATCAGGTACGCACCCCGGCCGACGTCGAGCACGTGAGTGCCCGGCTCGTACCTCAGCGCATGGATGTCGACATGCGGATGGAAGTCGATCTCCAGCCCGCGGCGGAGGATCGGATCCAGGCCCCCGCGGTCATCGGCGTGGGTGTCGGTCTCCAGGTCCGGCGGCTGCACCCAGACGGCTGCGTCGTCGCGGAAGTAGCCGATCAGGATCTGGGCCGGCTGTGACAGGGTGATGGTGACCGGCACCGAGCCGCTGAACCCGTCGGCCTTGTTGATGCGGGCCCCTTGTAGTCCGTCGACCTCCGGAGCGACCCGGCGGAGGTTTCCGTCCGCGTCAGCGAATACCGACGCCCCGGCCTTGACGGTGAAGAGCTCGGCGTCGCCGCCGGTGAGCGTGAACGGGACCGCCAGGAAAGGCTCGGCCGCCTCCGGTCGGGTCCCGTTCGGTGTGGTCGTACCGACAGCCAGCCGGTGGATGTTGATCTTGAAGTTTTCCAGTTCGGCTTCGTATTCCGGCAGGCACTGCTGCCAATGTCCGAATTGTCGGCCGTCGCGAAACGGGACCTTTCGCTGCGGGGTCTGCATGCTGTTCGCGTACAGGTAGGTCTTGCTGGTCAGCGCAGCCAGCTCGCGATAGTGGCGCAGGCTGTCGTCCAGCTTGCTGGCCGCGCGTTCCAGCAACGCGACTCGGCTGCCGTGCCGGTCGGCGAGCTGGTGTCGGTAGGTCAGTACATCGATTGCCGCCGAGATCCGGAGCTGGTAGAACTGCACGATCAAGGACAGCGCCTCGGCATCCGAGCACAGCCTGGCGTACTCGCACTCGTCATCGCTGACATGGTTCCAACCGGCGTCCAGCGCACTCCGCGCCCGGTCGGCGAAGTAGCGACAGTCGTCGATCACGGTCAGCGGTGTCTCACCGACATGCGGTTCGCCGGCCAGTTCGCGCTGTACGTAGGTCTCCAGCCGCTCTCCCTGTGGAGCTTGGGATTCCCACAGGTCTGCCCAGGCGCGATGGCGGGACGGATTGATCAACTGGCTCATCGTCATGCCGAGGCTGAGGGTCTGCCGGTTGCCTTCGGTGATGCCGATCCGGCGGACCAGTCGGGGCGCGATCTGGCCCAGTGCCTCGTATCCGTCGAGAGCGGCGCGGCCGGCCTCGGGACTGCCGAACTGTGCCGCCAGTCGGTCGGTCCAGAATCGGCGCTCGGCCTCCGGATCACGATCCGCCTTCCAGGCATAGCGAAGCCAGGCTTCGTACCAGATCCGGTCGCGGTCGAGTTGGCGCAGCCGGGGCTTCGCCCGGTCGGGGGAGTGCGGCCATTCCCAATAGAACAACGGATACAGGTGCAGCCCGTCGGCGTCCAGACGATGCAGCATCGAGAGCACGCTGCGCTGGATGAAACTCACCGCGCCGTATCGGAACGGCTCGAGATTGGCCAGGATGTGCACGTTGACGATGTGACTGTCGACCGAGTCGGCAAGATCGCGGTGGATCTGCTGCCACTTGCCACGCGGGCTGACGGTGGTCAGTGACTCGCCGTTGTACTTGGCCTCGGTCAACAGGCGTGGGTAGTGCGGGCGGGCCTGAGCCAGCACCGGTCCAAGATCAAGAGCGTGGGCCCGCAGGATCACCGGCGGTAGTTCGGCCCGGCCGGCGGCACCCTCCAGCACCGCGGGCAGGATGGTGTCGATCAACCACTCGGCGCCGTACGTGTCGCCGTGCAGCGTCTCGCCGAGGCAGACGTAAAGACCCACATTGGGGAAACTGCGGACGAAGGCCGAGATGGCTGCCCGGGTGTACCGGGACACCAGCTCGGTCGGCTTGGGTTGCCGTAGCGGGATGTCGTGGTGTCGGGCAAAGGGCAGCGGGATGTGGATGTTGTAGAACTTCAGCACCACCCAGATTCCGCGCTTGTCCGCCTCGGATGTCAACCAGTGCAGCAGTTCGACGTTCTCCCGAAGCTCCTGATCGGTGACCTCCAGTGCCTCCGGGAAGTCCGCCAGCCGGACGAAGGAGGAGAACGGGTGACCGCTCCACAGATAGATCACGTTGGCCCGCTGCTCGAACAGCAGATCCAGGAAGTCCAGCCACAGCTCTCGGTCGTAGAACCACCCGAAGCGGTCCGGCGTGATCGGATATTCGTAGGTCTGCCGAGGTGGCTCGACCGTTGTCTTCTGCAGGCCGACGGCCGGTCCGCGGATGGTCAGATCCGGTGTCTCGCCGCGATCAAGATCACGAGGCAGCTCACCGCTGTCGTCCAGCATCCGAGCCAGTTGCTGGCAGCCGTAGAGGACGCCGTTGTCGTTCCCGCCGGTGATCACCAGTCGGTGATCGGCAAGAACCGCGAGGTAGTAGCCGTCGGCACCCGGTGCGGCGGTGGTGTAGAGAAGTTGATCAGATGCCTCCAGTTCGGCGACGATCGCCCAGTCGCGAGTGCCGATGACGATGCGACGGATCTCGCCGCCCAGATCGGCGCTCGCGTCCGGCGGCGCCGACGGACGTACGGCGTA
>DATCVL010000243.1:0-8221 GCA_036566865.1 Microlunatus sp. | reverse complement strand
CGCGATCGCCTTCACATCCTCCGGCGTGACATAGTCCCGGCCGTCGATCACCGCGCGCGCCCGCGACACCAGCATCAGTGCCAGCGAGCCGCGCGGCGAGGCACCGACCTCGACCGCCGGATGATCACGGGTGCCGGCGGTCAGATCGACGCAGTAGCCGATCACGTCCCGGTCGACTGCGACCTGCTCGACGCCGGCCTGCATCGCCAGCACCGTCGCTGCGTCCACCACGGTGCTGACCGGAGCTTCCTCCCGCCGACGGGTGAGCCGGCGTTCGAGCACATCGCGTTCGGCCGCCCGCTCCGGATAGCCGACCGCCAGCCGCACCATGAACCGGTCGAGCTGAGCTTCCGGCAGCGGATAGGTGCCCTCGTACTCGATCGGGTTCGAGGTCGCCAGCACGTGGAACGGCGGTGCCAGCGGGAAGCTGTGGCCCTCGACCGTGACCTGCCGCTCGGCCATCGCCTCCAGCAACGCCGACTGGGTCTTCGGGGTGGTCCGGTTGATCTCGTCGGCCAGGAAGAGGCCGGTGAAGATCGGCCCCGGACGGAATTCGAACTTGGCCGCGGCCGGGTCGAAGACGTAGGAGCCGGTGATGTCGGCCGGCAGCAGGTCCGGGGTGCACTGCAGCCGGGCGAAGTCCAGGCCGAGCGCGGTGGACAGGCTGCGGGCAGCCAGTGTCTTGCCCAGTCCCGGGACATCCTCGAAGAGCACATGGCCGCCGGCCAGGATGGCTGCCAGAGCGGTGTTGAGTGCCTCCTGCATCCCCACCACAACGGTGCCGACCTCGTCCAGCACGGTGCGACAGGTCCGGGAGATCTCGGAAACGCTCATGCCCGCGGGCGAATCGGACGTCTGTGGCCGTGCTCGGTTGGTCTCGGTTTCAGTCATCCGGTCTCCTTCTGTGCCGGCCACGCTGTGCCGTGTCTGGGTGCAGGTTCATGATCAACAAGTCGTTCGACCGAGTCCAGAGCGTGTTCGAACGCTCGGGACGTGGCATCCGATCCCGGTGGCAGCGTCAGCAGCCGATAGGTCTGCGGTCCGACGAGTTCGATCACCCGATCGCGGTCCTGCGGATCGTCCACCCGCAGACCATGATCATTCAGCCGCCGATCCGCGATCTGTTGCAGCCGGGTGATCAAAGTGCTGCCGACCCGGTCCTCCCGACCGGCCACGTTCCAGGACAACCGGAACGCCTCCCGACGGGCGCCGCGATCCCGGACCGGAGCGGGTGGTTCGGGGAATCCGAGCTCGACACCGTCGGGTGGGAACCGGACCAGCGCGGCGATGATCACGGCGATCGCCCCGATCAGCATCGCCTGCAGCGGCGGCATCCCGAGGATGATCCAGCAGAACGCCGGCAGCACGAGTGCGGTGCTGATCAACGCGGCTACGGTACGGCCGTTGCGGCGACGAGGCTTCATGATCGTCTTCCCGATCCGCGCGAGCCGGAGTCGTCGGCCGGCGGCCCGGTCTCGGCGAAGCTCTGCCAGCTGTCAGCAAGATCACGAATGCACCGCCGAGCCTGATCAAGATCATCGGGTGATGACGGCGTGGCGGCGAATCGAGCTCGGAGATAGAGACCGAGCAGGGTCCGTACGGGCTCCGCCGGGACGCCGGTGCGTTCCAGCACGTCGGCGGTGAACTCGGTCGGCGTCTCCGACGCCTGCCGATGCACCCCGGACGCGTCGGCTGCCTCTTCCAAGGCCAGCCAGGCAGCGACGATCGCGTCGGTCGGATTGCCGATCGCCAGCAGGCGTTCCTCGGCCCGGGCGGCACCCTGCTGCAGCGTCGGCAGATCCGGGGTGATCTCGCCCGCGACCTCGAGTTCTTCGTCCGGCTGGGATTCGTACATCCGCCGGATCGCCAACATCCGAGCGGCGATCAGGGCGACCACCACGGCGATCGCGGCGATCAGCAGCCCGAGCGCCACCCATCGGATCCAGCCGAGATCGGGTCCGCCGGCCGGTGGCGGGCCGACGGGAAGCTGGCTCGGCGCGGCCGTCTGCGACTGCGGCTGCTGAGTCGGAAGCGGGCGGGGTTTCGGTGTCGGCAGGGTGAAGTCGATCGGATCGACGTGCCAGGGCGGACGAATCGCGGCGGCCGTCAACGCCACCGCGAGCAACACGACGATCAGGGCGGCACCCAGCCAACCCGAACCGGGCAGCCCGGATCGCCGCAGCGCCGGCCTGCGCTGGGCGGCCGAATCGGCACGACGGTGGGCAGCCATGCCGGAACGCTACCGGAGTGGTCGGTCCGGTAGGCGACCGAGTCCGTCACTGTGCGCGGTCGGCTCCGCTGACGAGCCGGCGACCATGATCGTGACGCCGAGTCGCTCCAGCCGTTCGAGGTGTGCGGACGGGGCGGTGCTGTCGGTGATCAAGGTCCAGGGCGTCGGCAGTCGGAGGCAGGCGTGATAGGGACGGCTGCCGATCTTGGTTCCGTGTGCGAGCACGTGGACCCGATCGGCACGGCGGGCCATCAATTCCTTCAGCCGGGTCTGGGCGAGGTCGGCCTCGCAGATCTCGCCGTCGCCCGAGACGCCGTCGGTGCCGAGGAACACGGCGTCGGCACTGATCCGCTCCAACGCCGCTTCGGCCAGCGGGCCGTAGAACCCCTGACTCAGCCTGCGTAGCCGGCCACCCAGGCACTCGACGGTGACGTCGGACTCGGACAGTTCATCCAGCACGGTGAGGCTGACCGTGGCGACGGTGAGATCGGAAGGATCGCGACGGCCGAGTTCGTGGGCCAGCGCTCCGACCGTCGAGCCGGCGTCCAGCAGCAGGACATCACCGTCGGACACCGCGTCCGCGGCGGTGCGGGCGATCGCGGTCTTCGCCTCGTGCGCCTCGCCGAGGCGTTGCCGCAGGCTCGGCTCTCCGGTCGATCCGGCGATCACACCTCCGTACGTCCGTGCCAGCCGACCGTTCGCGGTCAGCCGGGCCAGGTCGCGCCGGATCGTGGACGGTGTGACCTCGAAGCGGCTCGACAATTCGTCGACACTGGACAGCCCGCTGGACAACGTCTGTTCGACGATCAGGTCGCGACGTTCCCGTGCTGTGTAACCGGTCATCGGCGCTCCTCAGTCGCTCGGGGTGAGCCCGGGCCGCTCGGTCGCTGTCCGGGGAGCGATCTGGACGGCCTGGCGTACGGCTTCGATCATGCTGCGGCGATCCACGGTTCCGGTGCCGGCGATGTCGAAGGCGGTTCCATGATCAACAGAGGTCCGCGGGACCGGCAGGCCGACGGTGATGTTCACCCCGGCCTCGATCCCCAGCACCTTGATCGGGCCATGGCCCTGATCGTGATACATCGCCACGGTCAGGTCGTAATCACCCCGTCCGGCAAGGAAGAACAGGGTGTCCGCAGGCAACGGGCCGACGGCATCGATGCCTGCTTGTTGAGCGGCTCGTACGCCGGGAACGATCTTGGTCTCTTCCTCTCCGTAGCCGAAGAGCCCGTTCTCGCCGGCATGCGGATTGATCGCGGCCACACCGATCCGAGGCGCTTCCAGACCGGTCTGTTTCAGCGCGTCGTGGCCACGGCGGATCGTTCGCTCGACCGGGCCCGGTTCGATCGCGGCGACCGCATCGATCAAACCGATGTGGGTGGTGACGTGAATGACCTTCAGCTTCGGCGTCGACAGCATCATCGACACCTCAGGGGTGCCGGTCAGCTCGGCCAGCATCTCGGTGTGGCCGGGGTAGGGATGACCGCCGAGATGCAACGCCTTCTTGTTCAGCGGTGCGGTGCAGATCGCCTGGATCCGACCGGCCATCGCCAGCTCACAGGCCTTGGCCACATAGTGATAGGCGGCGTCGCCGGCCACTGCCGACAGCTCACCCCAGGGCAGGTCGTCGGGGAGCAGATCAAGATCGATCACCTCGATCGTTCCCGGTGCCGGATCGGTCGTCCAGTCATCGCCGTCGGAGACCGGAATGATCTTCACGGGGGCGTCGAGGATGTCGGCCGCCTGGCGTAGCCGGTGAAGATCACCGATCACCACGGGGCGGGCGTTCTGCACCACCCACGGATCGATCAGTGCGCCGACCACGATCTCCGGGCCGACACCCGCGCCGTCACCCATGGTGACTGCGATCACCGGCTTGTCGGGTGCTGAGCTGTTCATCTTTTCCCTTCCAGTGTTGGGAATCCGGCGGTTCCGCGGAGTGCGCTGATGATCTTGATCAGGCTGTCGGCGTCGCCGAAGCTGCCGGGACGGGTGATGATCATTCGGCCGTCCGGTGCCGTCGAGGCGACCGCTCCGTACTCGACACGGGGCTGCTGGTCCGCGGTCACCACGACCGGACCCAGGAGTCTCAGCTCCCCGATCCCGACTCTGTCCAGTACGCGGCGCCCGGTCTCGCCGCCGATCAGCACCAGGTCGGCTTCGGTACGTAGTCGACCGACGGCCTCGGCCAGGGCCGCGGCAATCTCCGTCCGTCGGTCCGGTGTGACGGGTTCGCCGACGGCCACGGCGGTGACGCCGCCGGACCACTGCGTGATCACGTTGGCGGCAACCGTCGCAGGATCGCCGAGAAGCTGCGCCGGATCGGCCACAACGGTGGGCAGGCCGGTGGCCGACAGCCGTGCCAGCTGCTCGCGTGCCCGCGGATCGGCACTCCCGATGACCGCGAGCAGCGGTCGTCGGTCGTCGATTCGGCCGGCAGAAAGGTTGTGGTCCGGTAGGTTCGGTGCGATCTTTCGCGCGACCGCTGCGGCGATGGCCGCCGTTCCGGCCAGCACAGGTCCGGCCAGCACCGGTCTCGCACCCGACCGCCGGCCAACAGCCCGGACCTGCCAGGCCGCGGTGACGATCCGGTCAAGATCATCATCGGACTCCGCATCGCAGATCGCGACCCGGTTCGGCCCGACGGTCGCCAGGTGATCGGCGAGTGCAGCTGCCGGCCCCCGTACGAGATCAAGGGGCAACGTCACCGACGGCAGCGGGGCGATGGCGTCGGCGATCGTCCGTGGCGCCGCCCCGGGCTCAGCGCGCCAACTGTCGACCGACGCCAGCGGCCGACCGTCGACCAGCACCGCGCCACGGCGTACGGTCCGACCCGCCGCCGGCAACGCGGCCGCCAACACGATCCCGGCCGGCATCAGCGGCTCCAACTCGGCCGCGAGATTGCCACGCAACAGCGAGTCGATCTTCTTGATCATCCGGCGTTCGGGTCGGTCCGGTCGCACGTGGGGGCGTAGTTGTTCCAGCACCTGGTGGATGCGACGGCGCGCGGCGTGGGGAGTCAGCTGGCGCGAATCGGTGTCCACCACGACCGGGCCGTCCGCAGGATCGCCCGCTGCCTCGCGTTGACCGGGTGCCGGCGACGACTGCCAGAGCTGTAGTCGGACCGAACCGGGGGCAGGGCTCTCCTGGTCGGCAGCGCACCGGACGAACGCGGCGGCGGTCTCCGCGGCACCCGACAGGTCATCCGCGAGTGCCACCACCTCCAGGTCGTCCACGCGCCGCAGCGTAACCGGATTGCACGGATCGCGCCAGACCGATTGCGCGAAACGCGCAGCCTGCCCAAAGCCGGCCGGGTGGAAATCTGCTGTCTGCATCGGCCCGACCGCAGTACGGATCCGCTGGAGACCCGGACCACGTTGGCTGACCTGATCGACCAGGGCAGGATCGGTACGTTCGGAGTCTCGGACCTCGCTGCCTGCCGACAACCGTTGAGCCACCGAGGAGTTGTTGATCATGGAATCAGGTGAGCCGGAGCCGCTGCTGCGGATGGTCGACGCCGTGATGATCACGGTGCCCGATCTCGATGCGGGTCTGGCCTTCTACACCGGCCAGCTCGGGCACGAGTTGGCCTGGCGCAACGATGCCGTCGGACAGGCCGGACTGCGCTGCCCGGACTCGGCGACCGAGATCGTGCTCTCGTCCCGGCTGCCCTGCGAGCCGAACTGGCTGGTCGAGTCCGCGGCCGAGGCGGCCGAGTTGATCGTCGCGGCCGGTGGACGGTTGATCAGTCCGCCCGAGGACATCCCCGTCGGCCGCGTGGCCGTGGTCGCCGACCCCTTCGGCAATCGCCTGGTGTTGGTCGATCTGAGCAAGGGGCGCTACGACGCCGGCGGTCGCGTGGTCCCCGGCGCTCCCGGACGCTGAGGCAGCGGCACGTCAGCCGAGGAAGATCGGGTTGGTCAGCGCCGCCATCGGGCCGAAGGGGAGTGGCATCCCGGCCGGCATCGGGTGCCGAACCTCCAGCCGTACGTAGGCCGACAGCGATGCGGTGGTCTGCCAGTTGATCTCGGCCCGGCCGGACTCGTCGATCGGCGCCGCGTGCAACTCGCCCTGGTCGGTGATCAACCGGAGCCTCCCGTTCGGTACGCCGCTGACCCGGGCCGTGATCGTGATCGTCGCCTGCCGGTCGGCCGACAGACGTTCACCGATGCCGGCGCGACCGCCGGCGGTCTCGGCGGTGAATTCAAGATCAACAGCTCCGGACTCGGCGATCCAACTGCGACCGGCCGCGATCGCGCTGGTGATCGCCGACGAGCTGAGTTCCGCCGCGTACACGACGGTCTGCGGCAGTCCGACCACGTCGGACTCGGCATGAGCATCGCTGTTGCCCATCGCCGGCAGCCAGCGGTCACGGTCACCGGAGACCAGCAGGTTGTCCCAGGTGGCGACGGCGCATTCGTTCTGGACTCCCCAGGGGCCGTTCCACACCTCGACCGCGTCGACATCGGCGTAGCCGAACTTCCAGAAGCAGCCGATGCAACCGCCGTACGGATGGGCGGCCACCGCGATCCCACCAAGATCATGGATGCGCTCGGTGAGCCGGTCGGTTCGCGCGGCGCGCGGTGCGGATCGAAGCAGTTGATCATCGCCGGCACGGAATCGCCAGTCCACCCAGCTGTTCGGCGCGATCCCGAGTGCGAGCAGGTGACCGTTGCGGGTGGTCACCTCCTCGCCGGTGATGATCAACAGATCGTCGCCGGCCAGGTCACCCCAGACCGGATGTGCGGCGGGGGTGTTGTGTTCGGTGCTGATCATGAAATCCAGCCCGCCGGCACGCGCCAGCTCGGCGATCCGGTCCGGCGTACGGCGACCGTCGGAGTAGATGCTGTGCAGGTGGGAATCGCCGCGATACCAGCCGGCACCACGGCCGTCGACGCGTTGCGGTGGCGGCGTGCTGCGTCGCGACAGCACGCGCGGCTGACCATCGTCGCTGACCGCGTCGGCGGTCAGGTCGATCGAGTCCGGCCCGAACCCGATCGCCACCGTAACGGTGAAGTCCATTCCTTCGACGCCGACCGTGTACGGAGCCAGCACGACGTGCCAGCTGCCGGCCGACACCGGACCCGGCAGGTAGCCGGGCGTGGCCGCCTGCTCGCTGATCAGGAACGCGGTGCGAGCACCGCCGGACCAGCCGCGGAATCCGTCTCCACCGAGTTCGAAGCCGCGTGGATCGAAGACACCGAGATCGCAAGCGTTGCCCACCGCGCCGTCGGCCACCTCCGGCCTGGAGTATTCGTAGCCGGCAGCGATCGAGGTCGCACCCTCGGGCACGATCACCGGCAGATAGACCCAGTCCGGTGCGCCGGCCTGCAGCCGCCCGGTGATCTTCCTGGTCGCCGTCGTGCTCGGTCCGCCGCCGTCGGATCGAAGTCCGTCCGGCGCGTCGAATCGGATGGCTTCCGGCCAGACCCCGTCCTGCTGCATCGTCATGGTCGGCGAGCGTAGATGATCAGCGCCGTCGCCGGGTGGCCGGATCGGGCGCGGTGCACGGTCGCTCGTGATTCAGTCGTTCGCGGCCCGGCCACGCGAACGCGAACCGGCCCCCAGGTGCTGCCCGAGGTATCGCCCGGTGATCGAGTCGTGGTCGCCGGCAACCTGGTCCGGAGTCCCGACCGCGATGATCCGGCCGCCGTCCTCACCACCGCCGGGACCGAGGTCGATCACGTAGTCGGCGTTGCTGATCAGATCGAGGTCGTGTTCGATCACGATCACGGTGGCACCGCGATCGGCCAACCGCTGCAGCACTTTGAGCAAGGTCCGTACGTCCAGCGGGTGCAGCCCGACACTCGGCTCGTCCAGGACGAACACGGCGTCGGTCTGGTCCCGATGCATCTGGTTGACCAGCTTGAGCCGTTGCGCCTCGCCACCGGAGAGGGCCGGGGTGGCCTCACCGAGGGTCAGATAGCCGAGCCCCAGTTCGTCGAAGGCCGTCAATCGCCGGTGCACCCGGGGCAGATCGGTGATCAGCTC
>DATCVL010000242.1:0-8205 GCA_036566865.1 Microlunatus sp. | reverse complement strand
AGCAGTGACGCCGACGACCCGGCGGTTGCTGCTGCGGAGGGATTGAACGAGCTCAGCCCGACTCACCGATCCCGGCCGCAGCGTCCGTACCGAGAGTTTCGCGTCGAGCAGCAGCCGATCGATCTTCGTCCCCGTCTGTGTGTCTCTCGCAATGCGTTCAGACACGAGACGATCGTAGGCACGCCGGTTGCGGGCAGATGCCGATGTCAACATTCTCCCGAGTCGGCGCCGACGATGGTCATTCTGACCCGAGCCGACATCGGCCCGTCTCGAACGATCTGCGGCAGCAAGCCGCAGGGTGCGGATGGGGAGGTCATTCGATCCGCGTGATGCACTGCCGCGGAGGGCGACTGACGATGGCGAAGAGCCGGAGGAGGAAGCCATGAACTCTGAGTCAGCTGCCCGCACGATGTTGCCGATACCGGATCGTCCCGTGTCCGGGCTGACGACCTACGACGCCAAGGATCCGGACACCGCGTATCCGCCGATCGAACCGTTGTTGCCGCCGTCCGGCGCTCCCAACGTGTTGGTCATTCTGCTCGACGATGTCGGCTTCGGGGCGACGACGGCATTCGGCGGGCCGTGCCGTACCCCTACAGCCGAGCGGCTGGCCGCCGGGGGACTGCGCTACAACCGGTTCCACACGACGGCGTTGTGTGCACCCAGCCGTCAGGCACTGCTCACCGGACGTAATCATCACTCGGTCGGCATGGGCAGCATCACCGAAACGGCAACCTCGGCACCCGGCAACAGTTCACTGCGCCCCAACACCAAGGCGCCGTTGGCGATGACCTTGAAACTGAACGGCTACTCGACCGCGCAGTTCGGCAAGTGTCACGAGGTCCCGGTCTGGCAGTCGTCTCCACTGGGACCGTTCGACGCCTGGCCTTCGGGCGGCGGCGGTTTCGAGACCTTCTACGGCTTCATCGGTGGCGAGAACAACCAGTGGGAGCCCGCCCTGTACGACGGCACGACAGCGGTCGAACCGCCGGCCACCCCGGATCAGGGCTATCACCTGACCGAGGACCTGGCCGACCGGGGGATCAGCTGGATCCGACAGCAGAAGGCGCTGATGCCGGACCGACCGTTCTTCGTCTACTTCGCTCCCGGCGCAACGCATGCACCGCACCATGTGCCGAAGGAGTGGGCCGACCGCTACGCGGGCGCCTTCGACGAGGGCTGGGATGTCGAGCGTGAGCGCAGCTTCGCCCGGCAGAAGGAGCTGGAGATCATCCCGGCCGATGCCGAGCTGCCGCCTCGCCATGACGAGATCCCGTCCTGGGCTGACATGCCCGACGAGCTCAAGCCGGTGCTCGCCCGGCAGATGGAGGTCTACGCCGGCTTCCTCGAACACACCGATCATCACGTAGGGCGGTTGATCGACGCGATCGAGGATCTGGGCATCCTCGACGACACGCTCGTCTACTACATCCTCGGAGACAACGGCGCCTCGGCCGAAGGGACCGTGAACGGTGCCTTCAACGAGATGGCGAACTTCAACGGAATGGCTGCTCTGGAGACTCCCGAGTTCATGATCAGCAAGATGGCGGACTTCGGCTCGCCCGAGTCGTACAACCATTACTCGGTCGGCTGGGCCTGGGCGATGAATACGCCGTTGCAGTGGACCAAGCAGGTGGCCTCCCACTGGGGCGGCACCCGCAACGGCACCATCGTGCACTGGCCGAACGGGATCGACGTACCGGGCGGCATGCGGTCCCAGTTCTGCCATGTGATCGACGTCGCGCCGACCATCCTCGAGGCGGCCGGTCTGCCGGAGCCCACCATGATCAACGGTGTGCTGCAGTCGCCGATGGAGGGCACCTCCATGCTGTACAGCCTGAACGAGCCCGACCAGCCGGAGCGGCACGACCTGCAGTACTTCGAAATGTTCGGCAACCGGGGCATCTACCACCGCGGCTGGAGCGCCGTCACCAAGCACCGCACGCCGTGGATCATGGTCGGCGGGGTGGTGCCCGCCTTCGATGACGACGTCTGGGAGCTGTACGACGGCAACACCGACTTCAGCCAGGCTCACGACCTGGCAGCCGAGAGACCGGAACTGCTCGCGAAACTGCAGCGTCTCTGGCTGATCGAAGCCACCAAGTACGGAGCGCTGCCGATGGACGATCGGACCTCCGAGCGACTCGAGCCGTCGATGGCCGGCCGACCGACGCTGGTCCGCGGGACCTCCCAGCTGTTCTTCCCGGGCATGGGCCGGCTGTCGGAGAACAGTGTGGTGAGCATCAAGAACAAGTCCTTCTCGGTGACGGCGGAGATCAACGTGCCGGCCGGTGGCGCGGACGGCGTGATCATCGCCCAAGGCGGCCGGTTCGGCGGCTGGGCCTTCTATCTCAAACAGGGCAGGACGAAGTTCGTCTACAACGTGCTCGGCATTCAGGAATACACCACCCAGGCCGAGCACCGGGTCGAGCCGGGCATTCACCAAGTCCGCGTCGAGTTCGCCTACGACGGCGGTGGACTGGGCAAGGGCGGGGATGTCTCCTTGCTCTACGACGGCGCGGTGGCGGGCAAGGGCCGGGTCGAGGGCACTCAGCCGATGGTCTTCTCCGCCGATGAGACCACCGATATCGGTTACGAGTCCGGCACCGCCGTGACGTCGGACTACTCCGCCGAGAGCAGCAGGTTCAGCGGGAAGATCCACTGGGTCCAGATCGATCTCGGCAACGACGACAACGATCACTTCATCGAACCCGAGGAGCGGCTGCGGATCGCCCTGGCCCGGCAGTGACACGACGAGTTCGGCTGGGTGATCAGCCGGTCGCGGTGGGGCCATTTCACGTCATCCACGTGATTGCGACTCGGTTCAGCGGCGATTCGATGGAGGAAGACCGAAACATCCGGTACCGACCACAGGGGGCGGTGCCAGACGGTAGACGAAGGAGGCCGACAGATGGCCGAGCAAGCCGCGGCACCGTTCGAACCCGTCGCTGAGCAGAAGAGCGACATGGCGAGTACGTCGGTGGGCTCCGGGTTCATCACGTTCGCCGGAGTGTTGATGATCATGGCGGGTGCGTTCCAAGCCTTCACCGGCGTGGTCGCCCTGTTCCAGAACGAGTTCTACGTCGCCACCCGCAACTATGTCCTCCAGTTCGACACCACGGTCTGGGGGTGGATCCATCTCGTGATCGGAGGGCTCGTCCTGGTGGCCGGGCTCGCTGTGCTGTACGGCCAGAAGTGGGCCGCGGTCGTCGGGATCATCCTGGCCGCGGGAAGCGCGCTGTCCAGTTTCGCGTTCATGCCGTACTACCCGCTGTGGGCAATGGCCACGATCGCTCTGGATGTCTTCGTGATCTGGGCCCTGGCGGTCCATGGCCGGGACGCTCGCCAATCCTGATCGTCCACCAGATGGGCTGGCTCGAACGTCGTCCAGCCCATCTGCCCGAAGAGATCGGGTAGCCGAACAGGATTGACAAGTTCGAACAGAAGTTCGAATATGGAGGAGTGAAGGGAACACAGCAGACTCTCCCCGGTACGCAGCTCGGGCCGGCCGGGAGCGTAAGTGGCCGACCTGCGGAGTTTGTCCGCGGGCGGCCCGGATCTGCGCGCACGCATTCCCTCCGCGGAGCCGCCGCCGGGCAACAGCAGAAGGGTCCTGAGCCGGTCGAGAGGCCGAATCCCGGCCGCCGGGTGATGGCGGTCTGGTGCCCGGACTGGCCGGTGATCGCGGCCATGGAGCAGGAGAACCTGCCGCCGGATCTGGCCATCGCGGCGATCAACAAGGGCGAGGTGTTCGCCTGTTCTGCGCCGGCCCGGGCCGAGGGCGTACGGCGGGGCATGCGCAAACGCGATGCCGCGGCCCGTTGCCCGGAGTTGATCATCATCGATCACCATCCCGACCTCGAGTCCCGTGCCTTCGAATCGGTGCTGCGGGTGATCGAGGGCTTCAGTCCGGGAGTGGAGGTGATCAGGCCTGGATTGTGCGCCCTGACCGTACCGAGTCGCTACTACGGCGGTGAGCCCGAGGCAGCGGCACTGTTGGCCGAAACCCTCGTCTCAGCAGGGATCTGGGATCTCCGGATCGGAATCGCCGACGACCTCTTCGCCGCAGAGCAGGCCGCACGCCTGGCCGCGGTTCAAGATCATCGGATCATCGAGTCGGGCGATGAGCCGGCCTTCCTGGCCGAGCTGCCGATCGGAGTGCTGGTCGATGATCAACTGGTCGGACTGCTGCTGCGGATGGGCATCAACACCCTCGGTGACTTCGCCCGGCTGTCCGCCCGTGATGTGATGACCCGATTCGGGCTGGCCGGGGCGCAGGCACATCGGCTGGCCGGCGGCCGGTCGGCGCGCAAGGCCAGTGGCCGGCTGGTGCCGACCGAGCAGGAGCAGCAGATCGACTTCGCTCCTGGCCTGGAGACCATCGAGCCGATCGCCTTCAGCAGTCGACAGACCGCCGAACGATTCGTGGCCGAGCTGTCCCGGCACGGTCAGGTGTGCACCGCGATCCGGATCGAGGTCGGCACCGAAGGCGGCTGGCGACACGAACGTCGCTGGGCCCACCCTCGCTGGTTCGACGCGGTCGACATCATCGACCGGCTGCGCTGGCAGTTGCAGTCCGATCCGCCGCCCGATCCGGTGAATCTGGTCCGGTTGCTGCCCGACGAGCTGGAGTCGCTGGGGACCCAGAGCGACGGACTGTGGGGGAGTGCACCGGACGAGCGGATTCAGCACGGGATCGCCCGGGTGCAATCGATGGTCGGCTTCGACGGTGTACTGACCGCGGGCCTCCAGGGTGGACGCGAACCGGCCGAGCGCGAATTGCTCACGCCCTGGGGCGAGCAGCCGGTCAGCATCCGGCCCACCGATCGTCCCTGGCCCGGCCGACTTCCACCGCCCGCGCCGACTCGGGTCTTCGGTCAACCGCTGCCGGCCGAGGTGCTGGATTGCGACGGCCGGCCGGTGGTGATCACCGACCGAGGAGGGATCTCCGGTGAGCCGTACCAGTTCCGGCCGTCGAAGGAGTTGCGGTTCGGTCCGGTCGAGGCCTGGGTCGGGCCGTGGCCGATCGACGAGCGCTGGTGGACCGATCCGCAGGTGTCCCTGCGAGCACGATTCCAGATCGTCGCGCCGGACGGCAGTGCCTGGCTGCTGGTCGCGGGGGACGGCCGATGGTGGACCGAGGCCCGTTATGACTGAGCAACCCGTTATGACTGAGCAACCCGTTATGACTGGGCGACCCGTTATGACTGGGCGACCCGTTATGACTGGGCGGTCCCTGACGACTGAACGGATGTCGCCCGCGCCAGGGCAGCCGGCCACGAGGGGGCGGTATGGCCTATAACAATCCACCGGTCTCCTGGTCGGAGCTGGAGCGCAAGCTGTCCGGCCGGAAGCCGCCCAAGCCCTGGGACAATCCGCATGGCGACAACGGGCCCGGCTGGCATCGCCACCACGAGTATCTGGCCAAGGACGAGGTCCGCCGGCCGACCGGGCCTGTGGTCCCGTACGCGGAGCTGCATGCGCACTCCAACTTCAGCTTCCTGGACGGGGCTAGTGATCCGGAGGACCTGATCGAGGAGGCCGTCCGACTCGGACTGGACACCCTGGCGCTGACCGATCATGACGGCTTCTACGGCGCAGCCCGGTTTGCCGAGGCAGCCCGGGAGTACGACCTGGCCACCGTGTACGGGGCCGAGCTGTCGCTGGAGCTGACCGCAGCACAGACCGGCATCCCTGATCCGGAGGGCAGTCACCTGCTGGTGCTGGCCGACGGGGTCGAGGGATACCGGCGGTTGGCCGGCGTGATGACCGAGGCGCATCTGCGTGGCGGGGAAAAAGGCAAGCCTGTCTACGATCTGGAGGAGCTGGCGGCCGCGCACGGCGGGCGTCAGGGCGGTCACTGGATGATCTTGACCGGCTGTCGCAAGGGTGTGGTCCGGCAGGCTCTGCAGGTGGGGCGGGAGGCGGCCGCAACCGAGCTGGACCGGCTGACCGCGATGTTCGGTCTTGATCATGTGGTGGTCGAGCTGGTTGATCATGGTCTGCCGGACGATTCCCTGATCAATGATCAACTGGCATCGCTCGCTGTCGATCATGGTCTGCCGACGATCGCCAGCAACAACGTGCATTACGCCGCGCCGCCGCGCTATCGGCTGGCCAATGCGATGGCCGCAGTCCGGGCGCGTCGCAGTCTGGCCGAGATGGACGGCTGGTTGCCGCCGCCGACGGCACATCTGCGTTCGGGAGCAGAGATGGAGCAGCGGTTCGCCCGCTTTCCCGGGGCGGTAGGACGGGCAGCCGATCTCGGCCGGCAACTCGCCTTCGACCTGCAGGCGGCCAAGCCGCG
Source organism: Microlunatus sp. (assembly GCA_036566865.1). Taxonomy (GTDB): domain Bacteria; phylum Actinomycetota; class Actinomycetes; order Propionibacteriales; family Propionibacteriaceae; genus Microlunatus. Next base: position 1,898 of record DATCVL010000242.1, on the reverse strand, counting down.
GCTGCCCAAGCTGGACGTACCGCCGGGGCACGATCCGACCAGCTGGCTGCGCGAGCTCACCCGTCGCGGCGCCGACGAGCTCTATCCGGACAACCGGGACGGTGCCCAGGCTCGGTTGGACAAGGAGCTCGCGGTGATCGAGGAGAAGGGCTTCGAGGGCTACTTTCTGATCGTGCACGACATGGTCGCCTTCGCCCGAGAGCGAGGGATTCTCTGCCAGGGCAGGGGATCCGCGGCAAATTCGGTGGTCTGTTACACCCTCAAGATCACCGCCGTCGACCCGATTCTCTACGACCTGCCGTTCGAGCGGTTCCTGGCCACCACCCGGGAGGAGGAGCCGGACATCGACGTCGACTTCGACTCCGATCGGCGCGAGGAGGTGATCCAGGAGGTCTATCGCCGCTACGGCCGACGCAACGCTGCCCAGGTTGCCGACGTGATCAGTTACCGGCCCAAGTCGGCGGTCCGGGACATGGCCAAGGCGTTGGGCTACTCACCCGGACAGCAGGATGCCTGGTCCAAACAGATCGACAGTTGGAGCGCGGTGACCGCCGATGATGATCATGAAATCCCCAAGCCGGTGGTCGATCTGGCGAATCAGCTGCTCAGTGCACCACGTCACCTGGGCATCCATTCCGGCGGCATGGTGTTGACCGAGGAACCGGTCGGCGAGGTGGTGCCGATCGAGCATGCCCGGATGGAGAATCGGACGATTCTTCAATGGGACAAGGACAGTTGCGCCTGGATGGGATTGGTCAAGTTCGACTTCCTCGGGCTGGGCATCCTGAATGCGATCAGCCACACGCTGGCGATGATCGATGATCATCTGGGCGAGCACTGGGAGTTCGCCACCCTGCCCAAGGAGGAGCCAGCGGTCTACGACTCGCTCTGCCGGGCCGACTCGATCGGCTTGTTCCAAGTGGAGAGCAGGGCTCAGGTCGGCACCCTGCCCCGACTGCGGCCGAGACGCTTCTACGACCTGGTGATCGAGGTGGCGTTGATCCGGCCCGGACCGATCCAGGGCGGTGCGGTGCACCCGTACATCAGACGGGCGACCGGGGAGGAGACGGTCAGCTATCCGCATCCGTTGTTGGAGCCGGTGCTCGAGCGGACCCTGGGCATCCCGCTGTTCCAGGAGCAGTTGATGCAGATCGCGATGACCGTCGGCGGCTGCACCGGCGACGATGCCGACCTGCTGCGGCGAGCGATGGGGTCCAACCGCGGGGTGGAGAAGATCGAACGGCTGCGGCAGAAGCTCTTCGACGGAATGGCCGCCAACGGCATCACCGGCGAGCTGGCGCAGAGCATCTACGACCGGATCGAGGCCTTCGCCAACTTCGGTTTCGCCGAGAGCCACGCACTCAGCTTCGCGTTGATCGTGTACGCCACCGGCTGGCTCAAGCTGCACTATCCCGGTGCCTACCTTGCCGGGCTGCTTCGGGCCCAGCCGATGGGTTTCTACTCTCCGCAGTCGCTGGTCGCCGACGCTCGGCGGCATGGTGTCCAGGTGCTCCGCCCGGACATCTTCCTCTCCGAGGTGGAGACAGGTCTGGAAGCACTCGAGGACCCCGCCGCTTCAGGACCCGGACCATCTTCTCGATCCCCGCTCGTACAACCGACCGGATTGGACAGTTGTCTTGATCATCATCAGCCGCCGATCGACGACTTCGATCCGAGTGCGAATGATCCGAGCCCGGCTCATCGTCGCGATGGTGCTCTCGCCGTACGACTCGGACTCACCACGGTGCAAGGGCTGGCGGAGCCGGTTGCTACCAAGATCATCCAGCAGCGAGGAGTCCGACCGTTCACCAGCATCAACGATGTGATCCGACGGTGCGGGCTGAGCGTCAAGCAGGCCGAGGCGTTGGCCACCGCCGGTGCATTCGACGGATTCGGGT
>DATCVL010000241.1:0-19591 GCA_036566865.1 Microlunatus sp. | reverse complement strand
AGCCTTCGAGCTTGCGCAGGATCCGTTCCAGGGCTTGGAGATCGCCGGCCGGGAGTCCGGTGAGGCCGTCCGGCGGTACACCCAAGATCATCTCTGCATGCTCGGCGACCCGGCGGCCGGCCGCGGTGAGGTGGACGATCTTGCCTCGCCGATCACTGGGATCTGGACGCCGTACGACCAGACCACGCTGTTCAAGATCATCAACGAAGACCGTTGTGTACGGCCGGTCGGTGACCAGTTCGTCGGCCAGTCTGCGCATGCTCAACGGCTCGCGAGCCAGCCGTCGCAACGCCTTGCTGCGGATGAAACTCATCCCCGTCTCGTCCGCCACGCGGCGGCGCCGATCGTTGTTCTGCACCAGATTCCGGAGTGCCCGCCACACCCGGGCGGCCGTCTCGTCGGTGCGGTCGGCGTCTGGATCCCCGGGATCACCGGGCCGCTGATCGCGTCGAAGCTCACGGCGATCGGTGTGCCGCCCTGCGCTGTGGTGCTCGGTCATCGCGCCGGCTCCGGTCCGCCACCGGGGTCGCTGACCTCCGGCTCCTGCAGTCGTGCCGCGGTCCGGGCCGCACTGGCCAGCGCCCATCGGGTGGTGGTCAGCGCCCCGAGAGCCAGCACCAGCACGCCACAGACGATGATCATGATCCAGCCCGAGTCATTGGGCACCGGTCCCCGGACCGTAGCCGTGGTGACCAACGCACCGGAGATCGCGACCCCGAGCGAGGTGCCGATCTGCCGGCTGGTCGACGCCGTGGCCGCTGCCACGCCGGCCTGGGAACGCGGCATGCCGGACACGGCGGTATTGGTGATCGGCGCATTGACCATGCCGAAACCGATGCCGAAGGCCAGATAGCTGATGATCAACTGCCAGAGCGGCGTGTCTGCGTCCAGCAGTGCAGTGAGCAACAGTCCGGACGCGGTGAGGGCGACACCGGCGACGATCAACGACGGGCGCGGCCCGCGGCTGCCGACCAACCGGCCGGAGAGCGGCGCGAAGATCACCGTCATGATCGCCATCGGCAACGTGTGCAGTCCCGCCTCCAGGGGAGACATGGCTCGGAGGTTCTGCAGGTAGAGCGTTGTCAGGAAGAGGAAGCTCCCCAAGCCAGCAAAGGAACTGACGGCGATCAGCGTTGCTCCGGAGAAGGGGATGCTGCGGAAGAAGCCGATCTCGATCAGCGGTTCGCGACGCCGTGGCTCGTAGATCAACAACGCGGCCAGGGAAGCAGCGCAGAGCACGAAGCAGCCGATGATCGCCGGAGAGTCCCAGCCCAGTTCGGCACCTTCGATGATGCCGAAGGTGAGCGAGCCGAGGATGATGATCACCAACAGTTGGCCGACCGGATCAAAACGCCGCGGTTTTCCCGCCCGCGACTCGGGTACCAGCAGACCGGTCAAGATCACGGCCGTCAACGCCACCGGCACATTGATCCAGAAGATCGCCCGCCAGCTCACGGCATCGACCAGGATGCCGCCGAGAATCGGGCCGAGCGCCTGGCTGATGCCGACCACACCGCCCCAGATGCCGATCGCTCGCGCCCGCTCGGCCCGGTCGGTGAAGGTATTGGTGATGATCGACATCGCGACCGGGTTGAGCATCGATCCGCCGATCGCCTGCAGCATCCGGAAGACGATCAACCAGCCCAGCGACGGTGCCAGTGCACACAGGGCCGAGGCGGTGAGGAAGATCAACAACCCGGTCTGGAAGACGCGCTTGCGACCGATCCGGTCGGCGGTCGACCCACCGAGCATCAGCAGACTGGCCAGCACCAGGGTGTAGGCATCGATGGTCCACTGCAGCCCGCTGACCGGTGCGTCCAACTCGCGTTGCATGGTCGGCAACGCGACGTTGACCACGGTCGAGTCGAGCCCGACGATGAACAGACTCATGCAACACGTCGCCAGGACAGCCATCCGGCGGCGGTGGGACAGGGCCGGGGCGACAGCGATCGAAGACGTGATGGGGCTCCCAACGTGGTTCGGTCGTCGGGCGGGCGGCGATGCGGGCCGACAGGGATCAGCTCAGAAGTAGTTGTGTTCGTACAACCATATTCCCTGGCCTTGCTTGCGGCCCACCGGGTCCGTTGGCAGAGTGTCGTCGATGCGGGTCGGGACGAATCAACCGTCGCCTCGAGGCCATCCGGGGTTCACCGAGCTGCGGTTGGCTGTCCGCTGGACATGAGGCCGAGGGAGACACCGTGGGACGTACGCGCAGGGGATCGTTGACCGACAGGCCCGATTTCGGCCGGCATCGAATGCTCGGCCTGGCCGGATTGATCACCACCGGGGCGCTGGTCGCTGCCGGCCTGGCTCATCCGGCCGAGGCGGCGCCGACAGCGGGCGAGCTGCAGATCCATGATCTCCAGGGAGACAGCTGGTTGTCCCCCTACGATGATCAGAAGGTTGCCGACGTGCCTGGCGTCGTCACCGCGGTCCGCAGTGCAGGCAGCAGCCGCGGCTTCTGGATCCAGGACGCGCAGCCGGACGACAATCCGGCGACCAGTGAGGGCGTCTTCGTCTTCCGTTCCCAACCGGGCGTCAAGGTCGGCGATTCGGTGCTGGTCTCCGGGACGGTGCAGGACTACTACCCGTTGGCCAGCGGCGAGACGCTGGCGGACACCTCCAACCTGTCCACCACCGAGATCTCCTCGCCGACGGTGACGATCGTCGACCATGATCAACAACTGCCGGCCGCGGAGAAGATCACCGCGGGCAGCATCCCGGCCACCTACACTCCTGATCTTGGTGGCGGAAACATCGAGAAGAGTGCGTTGGATCCGCAGCGCTCCGTGCTGGACTTCTGGGAATCCCGCGAAGGGATGCGAGTGCAGGTCGACGATGCCCGGGTGGTCGGTCCGAGCAACAGTTACGGCGAGCAGTTCGTCACGGTCAAGCCGGATGAGCTGCCGACTTACCGGGGCGGCACCGAATTGCGGTCCGAGGACCAAACCCCGACCGGCCGGATCAAGATCGTCCCGGTCGACGGCAGCAAGCTCGGCGTCAACGTCGGCGACATGATCACCGGGGCGACGATCGGTCCGGTGGAGTGGTCGTCGTACGGCGGTTACACGATCGCTGCCAGCAAACTCGGCACGATCGCGCATCACGACCTGCCGGCCGGGCAGGCCGATCGGCAATCCAGCAAGCAGTTGGCCATCGCCACCTACAACGTGGAGAATCTCGCACCGACCGATCCGGACAGCAAGTTCGCCGCGCTGGGCCGGGGCATCGTGGACAACCTGGCCGTGCCCGACATCGTCGCGGTGGAAGAGGTTCAGGACAACACCGGCGACACCGACAACGGCGTCGTCGGCGCCGATCGGACGTTGGATCAGCTGACCGCGGCGATCATCGACGCCGGCGGACCGTCGTACGCCTGGCGACAGATCGATCCGGTCAATGATCGGGACGGCGGCGAACCCGGCGGCAACATCCGGGTCGCCTTCCTCTACAACCCGGACCGGGTCTCCTTCGTCGATCGTGGCGACGCGTCGGTGGACCGTTCGACCACCGGGACCAAGATCACCAAGCGACACGGCAAGCCGGCGCTCAGCCTGTCGCCGGGACGGATCGACCCAAGCAACCGGGTCTGGGACGACAGTCGCAAACCGCTGGTAGGGGAGTTCTCCTTCCGGGGCAAGCCGGTCTTCGTGATCGCGAACCACTTCAACTCCAAGGGCGGCGATCAGAACGCGGACGGGCGCTTCCAATATCCCGAACGGTCCTCGGAGATCCAGCGCGCCGGCCAGGCACTGGCGGTGCACGACTTCGTACGGAAGATCCTGGCGACCGATCGGCGAGCCGATGTGGTGGTCGCCGGCGATCTGAACGACTACCAGTTCAGTCCGGCGCTGTCGCTGTTGAAGACGGGTGTGGCCGACGACAGTGAGCCCGCGATCCTGACCGATCTGATCAACACCTTGCCGGCGGGCCAGCGCTATACCTATGTCTACAACGGAATCTCCGAGGTGCTCGATCACATCCTGACCACGCCGGGCGTCGGCCGGGTCGACTATCAGGTCGTCCACCTGAACGCGGAGTACGCCCAGCAGACCAGTGATCACGATCCGCAGGTGCTGCGGATGCGTCCGTGCGTGTGTTCCCGTTCCCCGGGCCCGGGATCTGGCAAGCTTGCCCGACGTGACTGATCGGGGAATCGTCGGCAGATCCGGGTCTGCCGTGTTGATCTTGGCCGTGGTGTTGTGCGCGCTGATCGCCGGCTGCATGCCGGGTGGCGTGATCGCCCGGGCGCACAAGCCGCCGTCGTCCGGCGTCGGGCAACGGAAGTCACCGGCCGGCAGCCGGCCGAACATCGTGTTCGTGTTGACCGACGACCTGTCCACCGACCTGTTGCGTTTCATGCCGAACGTGCGGTCGATGGGAGCGGCCGGCAGCACCTTCACCCAGCACTTCGTGGTGGACTCGCTGTGCTGCCCGTCCCGAGCGGCCATCTTCACCGGCGAATACCCGCACGACAACGGCGTCTTCACCAACACCGGCGGCGATGGTGGCTTCGCGGCGTACGTGCAGCACGGCAATGAACAGAAGTCCTTCGCGATGGCACTGCAACAGTCCGGCTACCGGACCGGCTTCATGGGCAAGTACCTGAACGGCTACCGGCCGACGAACGGCCCCGCGCCCGGCTGGGACCAGTGGTACGGCGTCGGCAACGGCTACGCCGAGTACAACTACCGAATGAACGAGAACGGCAAGGTCATCAAGCACGGCCATCGGCCACAGGATTACCTGACCGACGTGCTGTCCCGGAAGGCGGTCGGCTTCATCGACAACGCCGCCCGTGATGATCAACCGTTCATGCTGCAGATCTCCACCTTCGCCCCGCACCAGCCCAACACTCCCGCCCCCAGGTATGCCAACAGGTTCGCGACCCTGAAGGCTCCGCACTCGAAGTCGTACAACAAACTGCCGGCTCATGCCGCCACGTGGCTGCGAGAATTTCCCGCCTTGACCCGGCAGAACGGCAAGCACATCGACGAGGTCTATCGTCAGCGCGCACGGGCCGTGCTGGCCGTCGATGATCTTGTCGCACAGGTGCGGACGGAGTTGAAACGGCAGGGGATCGCCCGCAACACCTATCTGGTTTTCACCTCCGACAACGGGTACCACGCCGGACAGCACCGGCTCCTGGTGGGCAAGCAGACCGCCTTCGACACCGACATCCGGGTGCCGCTGCTCGTCACCGGGCCGGGGGTGCCGCAGGGCAGGACGGTGAACGCCCTCACCACCAGCATCGACTTCTGCCCGACCTTCGAGGAGATCGCCGGGGCCCGGGGTGGCGGCTTGGTTGACGGCGTCAGCATGCTTCGCCTGTGGCACGGACACCGGCCGGCGAACTGGCAGAAGGCGGTGTTGATCGAGCACCACGGCGGACCGATGGACACCCGCGACCCGGACTACCAGTCAAGTCAGCACGGCAATCCGCCGACCTACAGCGCGATCCGGACGACGCGATCCTTGTACGTCGAATACGTCGACGGCGAGCGGGAGTACTACGACCGCAGCAAGGATCCGTACGAACTGAACAATCTGGCCGGCAGCGTCCCGGCCGCGCGGTTGGCCCCACTCAAGAAAGCCCTGACAGGGTTGAAGAATTGCCACAGCACAAAGGCCTGTCAACGGGCGGCGCGGATGTGAGCACGGCCCGGGACTTTAGCCCCCAGTCCGCGACAACGCGGTCATCGTGAACCCCGATCCGCCTAGGCTCCTGCCGTTGTCTTGAGTTGAGCCTGGACGAATCCGGGCTGCGAGAAGATGCCGGATCGTCGGGCGATCCGTGCGCATCCTCGGTCCGGCATTGACATCGGGGGACGTCAGCCGTTGACCGACCACGGCTTTTCTGGTTCCCCTCCGACATCTCGGAGATGCAATGCTCAACCGCGCCCTCAGCGCTCGTACGTCACACCCATGTCCGGCGACGGACCCGACGCGTAGCGGAGGTGTGGCCTGATGACCACCACTTCGGCACAACTCGGTGATGCTCTTGAACCACTGGCCGGCGCGGTGCGCGGCCGGGTGATCACCAGTCAGGACAGCGATTGGCCGGCGAAACGTCTGGGTTGGAACGTTGCCGTCCCGGTCGAACCCGTCGCCGTACTGGAAGCGGCCGACGTCAGTGACTTGCAGACGGCTGTTCGGTACGCCGCTGCCCGCGGGATACCTGTCAGCGCCCAGCCATCCGGTCACGGGGTCAGCCCAGAACTGGACGGGACCCTGGTGCTGCGGACCGCAGCCCTGCAGCAACTGACCATCGACACCGACGCGCGGACCGCAACGGTCGGCGCCGGCGTCAAATGGCAGCAACTGAACGAGGCCCTCACCGGCAGCGGGCTGACCGCGCTGCCCGGCAGCAGCGGCGATGTGTCGGTGGTCGGTTACACCGTGGGCGGCGGACTGAGTTGGTTCGGACGAAAGTACGGACTGGCCTGCGAGCAGATGCTCTCGGTCGAGCTGATCAACGCCGCGGGTGATCTGATCACGGTCGACCAGGAGTCGGACCCGCAGCTGTGGTGGGCGCTCCGCGGTGGTGGCGGCGACTTCGGCGTGATCACCTCGATCCGGCTGGCGCTGCAGCCGCTGCCCGAGTTCTACGGCGGCAGAATGATCTGGCCCCATGAGGCTGCCGGTTCAGTGCTGCGTGCCTTCGCCGACCTCACTCGTCAGGCGCCGGAGGAACTGACGGCCTGGGCCTGGCTGCTCAACCTTCCCGATCTGCCGATCGTGCCGGAGCCGTTGCGGGGACAGCGGGTGGTCACGCTCAATGTCACCTATCTCGGTGCCGCAGCGGCAGCGGAGAGCTTGCTGGCACCGGTTCTGGAGGGCTTGCCCGATCCGATGATCGACACTCGCGGGATGAAGCAACTGCGGGAGCTGGCGGGGATCGCGGCCGAGCCGGACGACCCGACACCGATCGCCGAACACACCGCAATGCTCAGCGGATTCGATCACGACACCGTCGACGAGCTGCTCGCCGGCATCGATCCGCAACGGCCGTCCCTGCTGACGTTCGTCGCGATCCGGCATCTGGGCGGGGCGTTCAGCCGGCCGGTGCCGAAGGGCGGCGCGGCCGGTGTCGTGCCGCAGCCCTACACCCTGTTCGCCGGTGCGATCGTGCCGGCGCCGGAGTTGATCACCGCGGCGCGGGCCGAACTCCTGCAGCTGCGGGCCTCGCTGGCAGCGGTCGACACCGGCAAGGCGATGCTGAACATGGGGCCACTGGCCGCCGGCAACTTCTCGGGCGAGACGTTGGCCGAGCTGTGGTCGATCAAGCAACGGGTGGACCCGGACGGGATCATCCGCAGCAATCGGCCGGTGCCGAAGTGCTGAGCGGGTCCGCGCCGGGGCGCACATCGCGGTAACGCCGCCCCGGTAGCCGGGCACCGATCATCGATCGGCGAGGATGGTCAGGTGACTGATGATCAGCGTGTGGTGGTGGTCGGTGCCGGCATCGCCGGAGCGAGTGCGGCATTCGGGCTGGCCCGCCGTGGCGTGCGGCCGATCGTCATCGACGACGGGGCCACCGGCCAGGCGACCGCCGCCAGCGCCGGCATCATCCAGCCGTGGTCGACGGCGGCCGTCGGTCCCTACTATCAGCTGTACGCCGACGGCGCCGCGTTTTATCCCGAGTTGCTGCAGGCCCTGGCCGATGCCGGTGTGACCAAGACCGACTATCGACGGACCGGCGGCCTGGTGGTCAACGCCGATCCGGCGCTGCTGGCCGAGACAGAGCAGCGAGTACGCGATCGGCTGCGGACCGCGGGCGAGGTCGTCGGCACCGTGGAACGGATCGACAACGCCGCCGCCCGTGAACTCTTCCCACCGTTGGCGCCCGGCCTGGAGGCGGTCTTCATCTCCGGTGGCGGCCGCGTCGACGGCCGGACGCTGCGGGATGCACTACTGGACGCGGCCGTCCGGATGGGCGCCCAGCGGCCTACCGGACATGCCGAAGTTGATCATGACGGCGGTCGTCCGATGATCATGGTCGACGGTGCGCCGGTGGGCGCTGATGCGGTGGTGCTGGCCGCGGGTGCGTGGACCAACACCGTGCTGACCAAGATCGGAATCACCGTCCCGGTGGCAGCACAGAAGGGCCAGATCACTCATCTCAGGGTCGATGCCGACACCACGAACTGGCCGACCGTGCATCCGATCTCGCACCACTACCTGGTGGCGTTCGACGATTCGCGGATTGCGGTCGGCGCGACGCGGGAGACCGGCAGCGGGTTCGACACCCGGGTGACCGCCGCCGGCCAACTGCAGGTGCTGCAGGATGCGCTCTCGGTCGCGCCCGGCCTGGCCGACGCGACCCTGATCGAGACCCGGGTCGGACTACGCCCGCTGGCCGATGATCTTCCGATCGCCGGTGCCGTGCCTGGATGCAACGGCCTGTATGTCGCCACCGGGTATGGCGCGGGTGGTCTCACCATGGGCCCGATGATCGGCGACGCGATCGCCCGCCGGCTGCTCGGCGAGGCTGCACCCGAGCTGGCCGCCGTCACTCCTCGCTGACCGCTTCGGACAGAGCCGACTCAGTCCTCGGCGAGCCAACTGCGCCGCGGGTATCCCCAGGTTTCGAAGTCGGCTTCGTACAAGGCGTACACCGTGGCGGCCAGAGCACGACGATAGACGGCGGTCAGCGGCGCGTACGGCGTCGGGTTGATGATCTTGGTGACCTGATCGACCACGGCCGCGGATGCATCGAGTCGAGTCAGGATCGCGGTGAAGTCGGTCTGGAAGGTCTCGAACCGGCCGATCGTGTCGTAGTCGATGCAATCCTGCTGCACAATCGCGACCTGCGGAGCCAGATGCCCGTCGGTGCCGACCCTCGGATCGGACGATTCTGCGACGAATCGGACGAAGTCATCGAAGTTGATCATGCCGGTCCTGACACCGTCCTGGATCGGGTAGTCGTAGGCGTCCCGGATCTGGCGTTGCAGCCAGTCGTACTGATGCTCCCAGGTGTTTCCGATCTTGGACTTGTACGCGGAGTAGAGCCGGGCGTACGGGTTGCGTACGAACGAGAATCGCAACCAGGCAGGCGATCTGAGCATGTCGATGTTCTGATCGATACTGAAGTCCGCCAACCGGTCACCCTCGTCATGGATCCGATCCGACGGCGGAAGCCCTTCCAAGGAACGAAGTACCGTCTTCGTCGTCGTACAGGCGACCTTCGGCACCGGCACGCAGACGTACCGGTGCGCCGGCGACACCCGGGAGTGATAGCCCCAGGTCCGGTAGCTGTCGTCCGAACGGCGCTGCACCAGCAGATTCCTGAGCTGCGCGCTGTCGGTGATCATCCGAAGTGGGCCAGGACCGCGGCCGCGACGTCGTGGGGTTGCCGGGTGTCGGTGTCGATGACGGCCTCATCAAGATCAGCTCTGACGAGTTGCTTGCTCAGCTCGAGATGTCGACTGGCGTGCCAGTCGAGTGTTGCAGCCTGACTGTCGGTGTATCGAGCCCGCAGTCGCGCCTGGGTGGTCTCGGCACTGGCCACGAGTCGGACAGGTCGAACGGTCAGCTGCAACGCTCGGCTGTAGCGGTCGAGCTCTTCCTGATTCCTGATCACTCCGCTGATCACGAGTTGTCGGGGTCCGGCAGTCTTGAAGTTGGCCCAGACGAAGGCCATGTTCTGGGCCTCGATGATCTTGTTGCCCCGGTCGAAATCGGCCGGCGGCCAGGAGCGGTGGTACCAGTCGACATCCATCAGGCTGAAGGGTCGACCGGCATCGGCCAACAGGTCGCCGATGTGATCGAGCGTCGAGGACTTGCCGACTCCGTACGAGCCGTTGAGGAAGATCGCGTAATCGCCGTTGGTCACCGGCCACACCCTATGAGGCGCCCGCAACGTGATTCCACGGTGAGGCTGAGCCAACCCGGTGACGACGTAGGTGACCGAATGTCCGATGGCAATACTGAACCTATGGCGGACTGGAATGACAACATCATCAAGGAGTTCCGCAACAACGGCGGGACGGTCACCACCGCGGGCTTCGGACGCGGCCTCGTACTGCTCCATCATCGAGGCGCGAGAACCGGTGTGGAACGCATCAACCCGGTCGCGGCGATCCGGGAGTCGAATGACTCCTGGTTGATCGCAGCCTCGGCGGGCGGCGCCGACAAGAACCCGGACTGGTATCACAATCTCCTGGCCAATCCGGACGTCGAGATCGAGACGCCCGCTGACGGTGTGGTGTCGGTCCGGGCCGAGGATCTCCGGGGTGCCGACCGCGATGCCGGCTGGGCTCGTTTCAAGGAGAGGTCGGAAGGCTTTGCCGGCTACGAGAAGAAGACCTCCCGAGTCATCCCGGTGCTGCGCTTGACCCGTAGCTGACGTTGCGCGAGGCGGCAGTGGCGCCGGACTGGGGTGTCGTGGAAGGGCATCGTCTTCGCGACGATCGCCGGCCGCCGGTTACCGGCCGGTGCTGGTGCTGCGGCGCTCGATCAGGATGGTGTCGCGCCATTGGCCGGCCCACGGGCCGTGGGTCATCCGGGCGATGCGTTCGCGCCGGCCGACGGTACGAAAGCCGACGGCCTGATGCAGCCGCAGGCTGACGGAGTTCTCGGGGAAGATGCTGGATTGGATCGTCCAGATCCCGGCCCGGTCGGCCGCGATGATCATGGAAGTCAGGAGCCGTCGGCCGACGCCGCAACCCCGTGCACCTGCGGCGATGTAGACGGAGTGCTCGGCCACACCGCGATACACCGCACGGGTTGAGATCGGAGACATCGCGGTCCAACCGATGATCATGCCGGTGGATCGATCGATCGCGACGAGTCGGCCGGCGGTCAGCTTGCCGGCGTCGAAATGCTCCCAGTCGGGCGGGCTGGCCTCGAAGGTCGCGTTCCCGGTGCTGATGCCGTCGCAATAGATCGCGTGCACGGACGACCAGTCGTCGGCGACCAGCGGCCGGATCTGAAGCTCGGGCATCAGGGGCGGGGGAGCCCGTCGAGCACGTCGAGGCTGCCGGGTACGGCCCAGTAGTAGACCCAGGTGCCCCGGCGTTCGCAGTCGATCAGTCCGGCGTCGCGCAGCTTGCGCAGATGGTGTGACACGGTCGGCTGGGAGACGCCGACATCCTGGATGTCGCAGACACAGACCTCGCCCGCGACGCCGGCGATCCGCGAGAAGAGCCGAAGTCGGACCGGATCCGCCAACGCCTTGAGCGCGCCGGCCATGGTCTCCGCCCGCTGGGTCGTCAGCTCGGTCGAGCCAACTGCGGGTGGGCAGGCCGAGATCCTCAGCGGCTTGGTTGTCTGTCGAGTGGCGGTCACGGATCAATATTGACAACTGTCGAATCAGTATGCAAGGTTTGCTGTATCGACAAGCATCTAATCATGAGGTGTGACTGATGACGGATTCGTTGGACGGCGCCGGTGCGACTGAGGTCCGCCGATCCTTGCCGGTCGCCGTTCTCGGCGCCGGGCCGATCGGGCTGGCTGCCGCAGCCGAGCTGGTCGCTCGTGATCAAGAGGTGGTGATCCTGGAAGCCGGCGAGAGTGCCGCTGCCGGCGTCCGGTCCTGGGGTCACGTACGCCTGTTCTCGCCCTGGTCCGAGCTGACCTCGCCGGCCGGCATCGAGCTGTTGCAGCGGCAAGGGTGGGAGCACCCCGAGCAGGATGCCTGTCCGACGGGCAACGAGTGGGTCTCGAGCTATCTGCAGCCACTGGCGGCGGCCCTCAGCGATCGCATCCGCATCGGCCAGCGCGTGGTCGGAATCGCCCGGCAGGACAGGGATCTGCTGGTCGACTCAGGCCGTGATGATCAACCGTTGGTGATCCACGTGGAGTCCACCAACGGCGCGGTCAGCCGCGTCCTGGCGCGTGCGGTGATCGACGCGACCGGCACGATCACTCGTCCGAATCCGCTGGGTTCGGAGGGCTATCCGGCCGTCGGTGAGACGGCCACCAAGGACCGGATCTCGTACGGGATGCCCGATCCGGCGACCGATGTGTCCCGGTACGGTGGCAGGTCGACCGCTGTCGTCGGCTCCGGCGCTTCGGCCTTGACCGCGTTGATCGCCCTGACCTCGGAATCCCTGCACCTGAAGGGATCTCGGGTGGTCTGGGTGTTGCGGCGTGGAGCGGTCGGGGATTCCTACGGTGGAGGAGCGGCGGATGAACTGCCGGCTCGCGGTGCCTTGGGGATCCGCGTTCGCGCGGCGGTGGAGGCCGGGCTGATCGAGGTCGTCACCGGCTTCCGAACGGTCGCCGTCGAGCGGGACTCGAACGACGGGCCGATGATCATGGTCGGCTCGGACGGCCGGCGGATCGAGGGGTTGGACGAGATCGTGTGCGTGACCGGATTCCGGCCGGACCTGTCCTTCCTGTCGGAGGTGCGGCTGGACCTGGACAACCGGCTGCAGGCTCCGGCCCGGCTGGCCCCACAGATCGATCCGAACTATCACTCCTGCGGCTCGGTGCAGCCGCACGGGCATCGGGTGCTGGCACAGCCGGAGCGGGGGCTTTACCTGGCAGGGATGAAGTCCTACGGACGGGCCCCGTCCTTCCTGGCCATGACCGGTTACGAGCAGGTGCGCTCGATCGCGGCCGTGCTGTCCGGGGACCTGGCCGCCGCCGACGATGTCCAGTTGATCTTGCCCGACAGCGGGGTCTGCGGGGGAGCAGGGCTCTTTGACGACAGTTCCGCTGACGGTGGCTGTTGTGGTGCGCCGTCCGGCCCGGAGTTCGTGGAATTGGGCGGGTCCGTCGAGTTGGGTGGATTGGTCGTGCTGCCTGCAGGCTCGGCCGTCGCTGATGATCATGGAACCAACTGAATCGCAGGTCCGGCAGGATCCGGCTCCGGTGACCCGATTGTCGACACTGGACCGATTCCTGCCGGTCTGGATCCTGGCCGCCATGGCCGCCGGCCTGTTGCTCGGACGTTTGGTGCCCGGGCTCGGCGATGCGTTGAGTTCGGTTGCGATCCAGGGGGTCTCGCTGCCCATCGCCATCGGCTTGTTGATCATGATGTACCCGGTGCTGGCCAAGGTCCGCTACCACAAGATCGACACCGTCACCCGCGACGGTCGGACGCTGGTGCTCTCGTTGATCTTGAACTGGATCGTCGGCCCGGCGTTGATGTTCACCCTGGCCTGGCTGCTGTTGCCGGACCTGCCGGCGTACCGGACGGGGTTGATCATTGTCGGACTCGCGCGCTGCATCGCGATGGTGATCATCTGGAACGACCTGGCCTGCGGTGATCGCGAGGCCGCGGCCGTCCTGGTGGCGATCAACTCCGTCTTCCAGGTGGTCGCTTTCGCGGCTCTCGGCTGGTTCTACCTTGACCTGCTGCCCGGTTGGCTCGGCCTGCCGCAAACCCGGTTGGACGTGTCACCCGGCAAGATCGCCGTCGCGGTGTTGATCTTCCTCGGCATCCCGCTGGTGGCCGGCTTCCTGACCCGACAACTCGGCGAGCGGGCGCGGGGCCGCGACTGGTACGAAGATCGGTTCCTCCCCAGGATCGGACCGTTTGCCCTGTACGGGTTGCTGTTCACCATCGTCATCCTGTTCGCACTCCAGGGCGAGCAGATCACCAGCCGGCCGTTCGATGTCGCCCGGATCGCCATGCCGCTGATCGCGTACTTCGGTCTGATGTGGGGTGGTGGATTCCTCCTCGGCCGGGTGGTCGGCCTGCCCTACGAGCGAACCACCACGTTGGCCTTCACCGCCGCCGGCAACAACTTCGAACTCGCCATCGCCGTGGCCATCGCCACCTTCGGCGTCAGCTCCGGCCAGGCTCTTGCGGGGGTCGTGGGCCCGCTGATCGAAGTCCCTGCCCTGCTGGGGTTGGTGTACGTCTCACTCGCCCTGCGCGCCCGTTACGGCTCTCGCCGAGCCACCGCCGACCTGTCCGTCTGAACTCAACACCCGAAAGGCGATCTCGGTCATGATCAACAACAAGCCGTCGGTGCTCTTCGTCTGTGTCCACAATGCCGGTCGCTCGCAGATGGCCGCCGGATATCTGCGTCAGCTCGCCGGCGATCGGATCGAGGTCCGCTCGGCCGGCTCCGAACCCGGCGATCTGATCAACCCGGTAGCCGTGCAGGCGATGGCCGAGGACGGCATCGACATCACCGACCAACGCCCCAAGATCATCACCGACGACGCCGTCCAGGCCTCCGACGTGGTGATCACCATGGGATGCGGCGACAGCTGCCCGTTCTTTCCCGGCATCCGGTACGAGGACTGGACCCTCGACGACCCGGCCGGACGGCCGATCGAAGCCGTCCGCGCCATCCGCGATGAGATCAAACGCCGCGTCATCGCGCTGATCGACCAGATCGCGACCCGCGATCGGCCGGCAGGCTGATCGCCCACCTGCGTGAACCGTTGTGGTCGGCGCCTCGTGTGCAAAGAGGGACTCGCATCGGTGCGAGGCCGGACATCGAGGAGGCGGGTCATGGCTGCAAGACGGACCATCAGGGGAGTCGCGGTATCGCTGACGTTGGTCGGGCTGCTCGCCGGGCCGCTCGGTACGGCGACGGCTGACGTCACCGGGCATCATCACGGGGCGAGATTCGGGAGCTTCCGGGAGGTGAAGCTGGTGTCCGATCAACCGGGGGTGGCGGCCCTGACTGATCCGGACCTGGTGAATCCGTGGGGCATGTCCCATGGCGCCAACACCCCGGTGTGGGTGTCGGACAACGGTGCCGACGTGACGACGCTGTACCGGACGGACACACCGGGAGCTGCGGTGACGAAGGTGCCGCTGGTGGTCGATCTTCCCGGCGGCGCGCCGACCGGCCAGGTGGCCAACGACACAACGGAATTCACGGTGCCCGGTACGGATCAGCCGGCGCGATTCATCTTCATCGGCGAGGACGGTGACCTGTCGGCATGGAACCAGGCCGCCGGCACGTCGGCTGTGCTGGTCGGGCACACCGACGGCGCGGTGTACAAGGGGTTGGCGCTGGTGCACAGCACCACCGGGCCGCTGCTGCTCGCGGCCAATTTCGGGGCGAACCGGATCGACGTGTTCGACGGCCAGTTCAACCCGGTCGCTGCCCCGGGCAGGTTCGCGGACCGGTTCCTGCCGTCGGGCTATGCGCCGTTCAATGTCGCGGCGGTCGGTGGTCGGGTCTTCGTCACCTACGCACTCCGCGATGCGGCTCACGAAGACGACGTCGCCGGGCCGGGACACGGCTTCGTCGATGTGTACGCCAACAGCGGCAGGTTCCTCTATCGGTTCGCCACCCGTGGTGTGCTGAATTCGCCGTGGGGCATGACGATCGCTCCGCCGTCGTTCGGTCGCTTCGCCGGCGAGCTACTGATCGGCAACTTCGGCGACGGCCGGATTCACGCCTTCGATCCACGGAGCGGTCGGGTGCTCGGCACGCTCCGCAGCACTTCCGGTCGGCCACTGCAGATCGACGGCCTTTGGGCACTCCTGGTGGGCGACGACGTGGCCGGCGGTCCGGACTCCGTCTGGTTCAGTGCCGGGCCGGACGATGAACAGCACGGTCTGCTCGGCCTGCTGCAACCCGTACATCGCTGATCTGGATCCCAACAGACGACGTCAAGGACAATCTCGAGACCCGGCGCCCTGGCCAACCGTGGCTGCGCGCGCAACTGTGTCCGCAGGCAAGGGCCGCCGGGTACCTGCATGGTCTTGCCATGGTTAACCAAGTACTTGACTTTCCTGGGTCGTGCGGCAATAGTTCAGTACATGCCTAACCGATCTGCGGAAGACGCCATCGGTCGCGTGTTCCACGCGATCGCTGATCCGACCCGTCGAGCGATCGTCGAGCGGTTGGTTCGTGGCCCCGCCTCGGTGAAGGCGCTGGCCGAACCGCTCTCGATGTCCTTGCCTGCGGTGATGCAGCACTTGGAGGTCCTGGAATCGGCGGGCGTCATCGTCACCGAGAAGGTCGGCCGGGTGCGCAGTTGCCGGATCGAATCACAGGCCCTGCGTACGGCCGAGCAGTGGCTCAGCCGGCAGCGCATCGATCGGGAACGGCAACTGGACGACCTTGATGCCTACCTGAAGGGAAAATGATCATGGAAGTGACGCATTCGACGTTCACGCTGGAACGCCACTACCCGGTCCCGGTCGAGCGCGTGTTCGACGCCTGGGCCGACCCCGAAGCGCGAAAGCGATGGATGGCCCAAGGGGCTGATCACGCTCAGGACTTCGTTGTGGGCGGTCTCGAGACCGTCAAAGGCGCCGACGACCAGGGCCGAGCGCTCGTCTTTGTCGCGCGCTACGTCGACATCGTGACCAACGAGCGGATCCTGACGACGTCGACCCTGCACGCCGAAGATCAACTGTCCACCGTGTCGGTCACCAGTGTCGAGTTCCGAGCCGATGACGCCGGCACTCTGCTGGTGCTGACCGAACACGGAATCTACCTCCCCGGCCAGGAGCAACCTGACTGGCGTGAACAAGGAACCGCACAGCAACTGGACACTCTGGCTGCCGAGTTCGCCGCAGCCACCGCAACACAGGAGCGATGATCATGGCTCATGTCGAGCACGTCCTGGCAGTCGTCGCCGTCAGCGACATCGAAGCGGGCCGGACCTGGTACAGCAGACTGTTCGGCCGGGAGCCGGACAACAATCCGATGCAGAATCTGGTCGAGTGGCAGGTCGTCGACGGCGGCTGGGTCCAGGTGACCGAAGATCCTCAGCGCGCCGGTGACTCCATGCTCAATCTGGCTGTCTCCGACCTGGACGAAGGTGTCCGCGAAGTACGCGAGTGCGGCCTCAACCCCGGTGAAATCGTCGAGGCCAACAAGGGTGTACGACTGTGTGCGATCACCGATCCGGACAACAACGCCATCCAGTTGGTCGGCGACTTCCGGGTGAAGTACTGACAACGCCTAGCACCCTGGAGTCGATGCAGGATCCCTTGTGCAGCAGCGATGTCCGTGATGGGTCGCGGCTTGGGCCAATGCGTACTGCGGTCGTTCGGGATCGTCGTTGCGGACCAGCACGTCGGCGTTGTGCCAGGGATCGGCTGCTTGGGCGTATGCAGACTCGGCGGGAAGGTACCGTTCGGCAAACTTGGTGCGCATTCGTTCGGGATCTGGGTCGTCCTCCCACAAGGCGTCCCTGATCACGTAGCGTTCGGTGGCCACGGCGGTGTCGACCTCGACGAATATCCAGAAGTCCCACCATGGCTGCAATGGGTGAGCGGTGAGGAACGCGCCGTCAACAAAAGCCATTGCCTGGTCCGGTGCCCGAAGGGCGGACGCTCGCGCAGCGATCGGCCCATCCAACTGTCGTACGTGGCCACCCGGTATCGACGTGATCCGCCGGGCCCCAGGGGTTGCAACAGTTCCTTGATCAGACTGTGGCTGTCGAAGACCCGTCCACCGAATCCTTGCCGTGCTCGTTCTTGGGGTGGGATCTTGAAGAAGTCGAAGGATGCGCGGATCGCGGCGCCGCCCCGCTCGACGTGCCGTCCGGCAAGCTCCTGGGCAAGACTCGTCTTCCCCGCGGCGGTGCCGCCGTCGACCGCGACGCGCATCGGGTGGTCGCGCCGAACGCCCGCGATGCGGTTCAGGATCGCATCCAACATGACCAGACGGTCACCAGCTGCGGTCGGATTCGGGCGCGGCGGGTAGGCATCGGGATGCGTCTGCAGGTGGACGCCCCACGGAGTGACACAGCGCCCCACACCCGTCACGATCGCGTACGCGTCGTGCACGACCCACTCTTCTGGGGTGCGCGGATCGGTGCGGACCCGGCTGAGCGCCTCGACCGCCTCCTGGATGTCTTCGCCGTACCACCCGATGGCTGCCAGACCTGCGGGCACCCCCGAACGGGCTTCGGCTGTCAGGTCCGCGAAGCACGCCAGGGCGCGCAGCAGCTCAGGTCGCAGGGCGGGTTCGTAGCCGATGCTCATCGCAGGCAATTGATCAAGGACTCGCTGCAACACGTCAGCGTCAGCGCCGTGCTGCAGAGCAGTCGCCACGAAATGATCATCCTCGCGCACGGTGCCCCTCAGATCGTGAAACGGTTGATCTGAACACTAAACAGCCGCGGTGGGCCCAGCAACCTGATCGGACTGCCGAGTCTTCTCCGCTGACTTGACCTCCCGGAGCGGTCAGCTGACGCGCGGGCCCGGCCACGGGAACCTTCCCTCATGATCGTCGGGGGCGCAGAGCCAGAGCTCAGAGTGTCCGGTGACACATCGCTGGCGGTGCGTTGTTGATCTTGAACAGGAACCCGGCGAGAAAGGGTTGTCGTCGGCCCCCTGATCACCGGTCACCGTAGGTGTGGACGAGTGGGCGGGAGGTTGGACGCGGAATCCGGTCGCGGGGTTGAACGGGTCCCGCTACGGTCCGGCTCATGTCTTCGATCTGGGTGGGTGAACGCGTCCGGCTTCGTGCGGTTGAGCCCGAGGAGTCGCTTGTGCTGATGGAGTTCGACCAAGACACCACGGTCCTGCGGAACAATGATCAGATTCATCCGCCTCGGTCGAAGGCTGGTTACCTCAAACGCGCAGAGGCCAGTGTCGGAGGGAGTGGTGATGACGACAGGTTCGGTCTCGGGATCGAATCGCTGTCTGACGGCCGACTCGTTGGGGGTCTCGGCACTGACGGTGTCGACAAGAACGCGGGTGTGTTCTCGTACGGCATCTCGATCGGCCCGGAATTCCAACGGCATGGGTATGCCACTGAAGCAATCGTGCTGCTCCTGCGGTACATGTTCGGCGAGCGTCGCTTCCAGAAGTGCGACGTCGGCATCTATGCCTTCAACACCGCGTCCCTGCAGCTTCATCGCCAGTTGGGGTTCCTCGAGGAGGGGAGACGGCGGCGATCACAGTTCTTCGCCGGCGAATATCACGACGTTGTTCTGATGGGCATGACGGTCGAGGAATACACGGCAGCCCACTCACTGGGGTCCGTCACATCCGCCTGACGCCGCCGACCTGATCGGTTGCCCATGTCGGCATGATCGTGCCGGTCGCCTCGGCTGGCCTTCAACGACTCCGATGCGTCAGAGCGGCACGACACGCAATACTTCGAAATCAGCGGTCAGCAAACACCGGACGCCATGGCAGACCGATGCGCCTGATCGGCTGATTTAGCTGCTGGAACGGGGCCGCGAGCGTACATTGCAGGAAGGTTCATCGCGTGCGTCGGGCAGTGGCGGGCCGTTCATCGGGGGATGACACATGGTATCGATCGCGTCTGAAGTGACGTCAAAAATCAAGTCTGGTCAGCAGAGAAGCGCCCGGAAGTGGGTTGCTTTGCTCACGGCCATTCTGCTGATGGCGTTCATGGCCGCCCTTCCACCGGGCACTGCGGTAGCGGATTCGTCGCCGCCGAATCCGGATGACCCGACAACGCCGGTCACGGTCGGCGCGGACGCGTTGCCGACCGCGCAGATCAACGGTGTCGTATGGGCACAGGTCGTCGTGGGTGACACCGTGTACGCCGGTGGTAGCTTCACCGCTGCCAGGCCGGCCGGAGCTGCTGCCGGCACCAGTGAGGTGCCGCGGTCGAATGCGGTTGCCTACAACATCACCAACGGGAACCTGACTGGTTGGTCGCCACAATTCAACGGCCAGGTCCGAACCTTGGCGGTGTCGCCGGACAGGACCAGGCTCTACATCGGCGGTTCCTTC
>DATCVL010000240.1:0-7077 GCA_036566865.1 Microlunatus sp. | reverse complement strand
GATGGTGCCGCCCGAGCGATTCCTGACCGAGGACGGCTTCGAGCTCCAACTCGGCACCAACTTCCTCGGCCCTTTCGCGCTCACCGTCCGATTGCTACCGCTGCTGCTGGCATCGCAGCAACCGAGGGTGACGACGATGTCCAGCGGAGTGGCCACGATCGGCCGGATCCGCTTCCGTGATCTTCAGTTCGAACGCGGGTATCAGCCCTGGCTGGCGTACGCACAGTCCAAGCTCGCCGACCTGCTGCTCACCCGGCGGCTGGCGGAGTTGGCGCAGGAGGCGGGCGCTCCGCTGCTGAGCACGGCAGCCCACCCGGGCTTCACCCGGACGAATCTGCAGACCTCCGGGGCCAGCCTGGGCCGGGACCGGCCCCGCCGGATCCTGGAATTCACCGGACCGCTGCCGGTCCAGCAGCCGCGGGAGGGGGCTGAGCCGTTGCTGTTCGCCGCCGCCGACCCGGGCGCCACCCAGGCCGGCTACTACGGTCCGAGCGGGCTCGGGCATCTCACCGGGCCGACCGAACCGGCGCGCTACCCGTTGTCGACCCGCGGTGTGGATCTGGCTCGATCGCTGTGGGCCGTTGCCGAGGAACTGACCGGCGTCCGGCTTGACACGGCGGTTCTGAACCGAGCATCGATGGCCGGCTGACTCGGCGGGCTCACCGGCCGGCGGGACGCCTTCCTCCATCGATCCTGAGCGGACTCAAGGGCGCTCCGTAGACCCGGGTGGCCTCCGTAGACTCAGGTACGTGGAACTGCGGCAACTGGAACACTTCATCGCGGTCGCCTCCGAGCAGCACTTCACCCGTGCGGCCGAGACGATGCAGATCTCCCAGTCCGGGCTGTCGGCGTCGGTCCGGGCGCTGGAGCACGAACTGGGCACGCCGCTGTTCACCCGCAGCACCCGGCGGGTGGTGCTCACCCAGGCCGGCCAGGTCTTCCTCGAAGAGGCCCGCCGTACGGTGGCCAGTGCGGCCGCCGCCCGCAGCGCCGTTGACGCGGTTCGCGGTGTGCTGGGCGGAACACTCAGCGTCGGCACCGAGCAATGCCTGGGCGTGGTGGACCTGGGCGCTGAGCTGGCCCGGTTCAGGACCGGACATCCGGGAGTCGAGATCCGGTTGGGCTTCGACGGATCGGCCGAATTGGTCGACCGGGTCGTCAGCGGGGAGATGGATCTGGCACTGGTGGCCGAATGCGGTGAGATGCCGACCGGAGTGCGGACCGAGCGGTTGGCAAGCGAATCCTTCGTGATCTTGTGCGAACCGACGCACCGGCTGGCCGAGCTCAAGGGCGTCACCCTGGACGAGATCGCCGCCGAACCCCAGATCGGCTTCCTGCCCGGTTGGGGCGCCCGAGTACTGGCCGATGGGGCCTTCGCCGCGGCCGGTCTGCCGACCAAGGTCACGATGGAGGTGAACGACGTCCATACCTTGCTCGACCTGGTCGGCCATGGCCTGGGTGTCGCCGTCGTCCCGGAACACTTCAAGCACAAGCGACCGCAGACCCTGCGGGCGGTCCCGGTCAAGGACGACGGACTGGACTGGAACGTCGCCGTTGCCGTATCGGAGCAGCCGACGCCGGCCGGCAGTGCCCTGCTGGACCAGATCCTTCGTACGGCCTGAGCGTCGCGAACACTGAGCCCGAGCAACAGAAATCCCGGCATCGGCCGACGACGCAGGGTGAGCCCGGTTTGCGTCGAGGGCCGGTACCGGGATGACGGCACCGGAAGTGTTCCGGTTCATGATCAGGAACGGCTGCCCGATCGGGCATCGATCATGATCACGTCAAGGTGGTGATCAGCTCACCAGGCGTAGTCCTCCGGGGCGGTCTTGTAGCCCGGGAAGATCTGGTCGAGCCGATCCAGGGTGGACTGCTCCAGCTTGAGGTCGACGGCGCGGATCGCGCTGGTCAGCTGATCGGCGGTACGCGGCCCGATGATCGGTCCGGTGATGCCCGGGCGATGCAGCAGCCAGGCCAGGCCGAGATCGCCGGGTTCGACACCGAGCTCGTCGGCCAGGTTCTCGTACTCGGTCAGGGCGGGGCGGTTGGCCTCGAGGCTGTCCTTGGCCCGACCCTCGTAGCGCCGGACGCCGTCGCGCTCCTTCTTGAGCACACCGCCGAGCAGTCCGCCGTTCAGCGGCGACCACGGAATGACGCCCAGTCCGTAGTACTGCGCGGCCGGGATCACCTCGCGCTCGATGTCGCGGACCAGCAGGTTGTAGAAGGACTGCTCGCTGACCAGACCGACGAAGTTCCGCTGCTTGGCGGCCTCCTGGGCCTGGGTGATGTGCCAGCCGGAGAAGTTGGACGAGCCGACGTAGAGGATCTTGCCCTGCGCGACCGCGGTCTCGCAGGCCTGCCAGATCTCTTCCCACGGGGTCTCACGATCCACGTGGTGGAACTGGATCAGATCGATGTGGTCGGTCTGCAACCGCTGCAGACTGGCGTCGATGGCGCGGCGGATGTTGAGCGCGGACAGCTTGCCCGCGTTCGGCCAGCCGTCCTCGGGTTGACCCTCGTACGGCATGTCGCCGTACAACTTGGTCGCCAGCACGGTGCGCTCACGGCGCCCGTCGCCCTGGGCGAACCAGTTGCCGATGATCTCCTCGGTTTTGCCGACCGAAACCTGACGGCCGTAGACATTGGCGGTGTCGAAGAAGTTGATGCCGGCATCGTGTGCGGCATCCATGATCTTGTGTGAGTCGGATTCGCTGGTCTGCGGGCCGAAATTCATCGTGCCCAAGCAGAGCCGGGATACGGACAGGCCGGTACGGCCCAAGTGCGTGTACTCCATGTTCGGACAGCCTTCCGCAGCCCGCTCGACAAGTCCAACAGTGAAAAGTGGTGGGATCCAGAAGAAGCACTGATGATTCCTGCGGCCTTTTGGAGTTCACAGGGCCGGGCCACCTCACCTAAGCTGCGGCCATGGATTATCGCGTCGCAGATCTGAGCCTGGCCGACTTCGGCCGCAAGGAGATCACCCTCGCCGAGCAGGAGATGCCCGGCCTGATGGCCATGCGGGCGGAGTACGGGGACAGCAAGCCGCTGACCGGTGCCCGGATCGCCGGATCGATCCACATGACCGTGCAGACCGCGGTGTTGATCGAGACCCTGACTGCTCTCGGCGCCGAGGTGCGCTGGGCCAGCTGCAACATCTTCTCCACCCAGGACCATGCCGCGGCCGCCGTGGTCGTCGGAAAGGACGGGACCACCGACGACCCCCAGGGCGTACCGGTGTTCGCTTGGAAGGGCGAAACGCTGGAGGAGTACTGGGACTGCACGCACGAGATCTTCAACTGGGGTGGACAGCTCCCCAACATGATCCTCGACGACGGTGGTGACGCCACCCTGCTGGTGCACAAGGGCGTCGAGTACGAGAAGTCCGGCTCGGTGCCGGAGCCCGCGGTCGACGATCCCGAGGAACTGGCCGTCATCCTTGCCCTGCTGAAGAAGTCGATCGGCTCGGGCAAGTCCCGGTGGGTGGAGATCGGATCGTCCATCATGGGCGTCACCGAGGAGACCACCACCGGGGTGCACCGGCTCTACGAGATGGCCCGGGAAGGCTCGTTGCTGTTCCCGGCGATCAGCGTCAACGACTCGGTGACCAAGTCCAAGTTCGACAACAAGTACGGCTGCCGGCACTCGCTGGTCGACGGCATCAATCGGGCCACCGACGTGCTGATCGGCGGCAAGGTCGCGGTCATCTGCGGCTACGGCGACGTCGGCAAGGGCAGCGCGGAATCGCTGCGAGGCCAAGGCGCCCGGGTGATCATCACCGAGATCGACCCGATCTGCGCCCTGCAGGCCGCGATGGACGGTTACCAGGTCACCACCCTGGAGGAGGTGCTGCCGTACGGCGACATCTTCGTCACCACCACCGGCTGCCGCGACGTCATCTCGGCCGAGCAGATGAGCCGGATGAAGCATCAGGCGATCGTCGGCAACATCGGTCACTTCGACAACGAGATCGACATGGCCGGCCTGGCCAAGACGCCGGGTGTGGAGAAGGTCGAGGTCAAGCCGCAGGTGCACGAGTGGACCTTCGAGGCAGGCACCGACAAGGCGCATTCGATCATCGTGCTGAGCGAGGGCCGGTTGCTGAATCTCGGCAACGCCACCGGGCATCCGAGCTTCGTGATGAGCAACTCCTTCACCAACCAGGTGCTGGCTCAGATCGAGCTCTTCACCAAGCCGGAGCAGTACCCGACCGACGTCTACACGCTGCCCAAGGCGCTGGACGAGAAGGTCGCCCGGCTGCATCTGGATGCGCTCGGGGTCAAGCTCACCCAGCTCACCCCGACCCAGGCCGCCTACCTCGGCGTCCCGGTTGCGGGTCCCTACAAGCCGGAGTTGTACCGCTACTGATCTGATGACGCCCGGTTGGGTGCCTGCTGCCGCCGGCTGGTTGCTGTAGGTCACGTTCCGGGGGCGTCCCCGGACCCCGGGCGTGGTTGCGTCGACAGGATCGTCGCCGCGACACCTTCGCTGCGCTGCCGTTGGGGGACCGGGGCCCGTACCCGGGGGCGCCGTGGTCGTGATCAGTCGCGGGCGAGTCCGGCGGAGAAGTCGCGCTCCAGGTCGAGGTAGAGGTCGTCACCGACGGCTACCTCGACCTGACGTATCCGGCCACCGGTGAACGGCGGTGCCGGTCGCCTCGTGATGCTCGCCGTGGCCGTCCTTCTGGAATTCGGCACCGAGCACGTGGGCACCGACGGTCAGCTCGTCGGGTGAGACCAACTGCTGCTCCGGTGGGATGCCGAGGAAGTTGTAGACGTACCAGAGTCTGCGGTTCTTGACGAAGAGCGCGTGACCGCCGAAGCGGGAGCCGACCGCCATGATCACGCCCTCGGCGTCGGGATCGTCGATGATGGGGGTGAACTCCCGGTCGGCCCTCGGGGCTGCTCCAGTAACGTTTGCCGGGTGCACAGACGAGAGTGGGCGCCGCGATGAGTGGCGATGGCTGACCTTCCGTCGGACCTGGCGGCCGGGTTGGCCCGGGAGTCGGGGCGGCTCGACTCCGAGCATCTGCTGACGGTCACCGGCCGGCTGATCGAGCGCTATCGGGCAGACCGGCCGGCGCGCCCCGGGCAGCCGATCATGGCTTCCGATGCCGAGGCAACGGCGTACGCGGCCTACCGGATGCCGGCGACGTACACCGCAATCGCCGCGGTCCTTGATCAACTACCGGATGCCGAGCCGGTCAGCCATCTCGATCTGGCCGGCGGGACCGGGGCTGCGGTCTGGGCGGTGGCCGATCGATGGCCGTCGATCGAACGTCACACGGTGCTGGAGCAGGCACCTGCGGCGATCAAGCTCGGTCGCGCCCTGACCATCGCTGCCAACCACGAGTCGATCCGGGCGGCCGACTGGCAGCAGGTGGTGCTCAGCGGGTCTGCGGAGCTTCCCGCGACAGACGTGATCACCATCGGCTATCTGCTGAGCGAGATCGAGGAATCGCTGCAGCAGCAGGTGATCCTGGCGGCAGCGGCGGCCGCGCAGAAGTTGTTGATCATCGTCGAGCCCGGTACCAAGAAGGGTTATCGCCGGATCCTCGCCGCCCGTGATCAACTTCTCGCGGGCGGGCTGTCGCTGGTAGCGCCCTGCCCGCACCAGCTGGCCTGTCCCTTGCAAGATCAGGATCGGGACTGGTGCCATTTCTCCGCCCGGGTGAATCGCAGCGCCACGCATCGTCGGGCGAAGGGTGCCGAGCTCGGCTACGAGGACGAGAAGTTCAGCTATCTGGTGGCCGCGCCGTCGAGCGACGCGGACGCCCCATCTCGGGTCGACAACCGGGTCCTGCGCCATCCCCAGTACCCGAAGGGTCGGGTGCAGTTGGAGCTGTGCCGTCGCGACGGCAGCGCCGGGACCGCCACCGTCGCCAAACGGGACAAGGAGAGCTACCGACTGGCCCGCAAGCTGCAGTGGGGCGACGGCTGGCCGGCTACGGACCCGCCAACGCATCGCGGTCAGGGATAGAGCAGTGCACGATCTCCGGCCCACGCGGCGGGGGAGTCCGGCTGATCGGACAGCAGGGCCAGCAGATCGACCCGCTCGCCAACGGCCCGGCCGCTGATCAGCAGGCGCAGTGCATCGGATCCCCAAAGACGATCGAGGGCGTAGCCCTCACCGGGGTTGTCGACACCGCTGCCCAGGTCGCGCAGACCGAACTCGGGATACAAAGCGGCAAGCTCTTCCATGATCATCAACGTGGTCTCGATCGGCCGGTACCGCTCCCGATCCACGACGTGCAACTGGATGCCGCGGCAGCCGATGCCGGCGTACTTGGCGAAGGTGGGCACGAAGGAGAGATCGCGGGCGATCACGCCGTGCGGTCGGCGGTCGTGCGGAGCTGCAGCCAATCGCCCGTCGATCCAGGGGGCCCCGATGATCTCGAACGGATGGGTGGTGCCGCGCCCCTCGCTCACGTTGGTGCCTTCGAACAGGCAGCTGCCGACATAGCTGATCGCGGTGTCCACGGTCGGGATGTTCGGTGACGGTGGTACCCAGATCAGGCCGGTCTGATCGAAGGTCTGCCGGCGCTGCCACCCGTCCATGGTGAGCACCGACAGATCGGCCGGTTTGCCGGCAGCGTTGGGGACCTCGTGCTCGTTCAGGACGCCGGCGAGCTCACCCAGGGTGAGTCCGTGTCGTACCGGCATCGGCACTCGACCGACGAAACTGGCGTAGCTGCGGTCCAGGGACGGACCACCGGCACGCAGCCCGCCGATCGGATTCGGTCGGTCGAGGATGATCACCTGGCGGCCGGTTCGGGCGGCGGCGACCATCAGGTCGTACAGGCTCCACAGGTAGGTGTAGAACCGGGCGCCGATGTCTTGCAGGTCGACGATCACGACGTCCACACCAGATCGATCCAGCAGCTCGGCCAACAGCCCGCCGGACATCAGGTAGGTGTCGTGCACCGGCAGCCCGGTGTCCGGGTCCACGTCGTGGGACTCGCTCCCTCCTGCCTGCGCCGAGCCGCGGAGTCCGTGCTCGGGCCCGAACAACGCTTTCAGCCGTACGCCGGCATCCAGGAGTCCGCGTGCGGTCGGCGTCAGATCGGCGAGTACGCCGGTG
>DATCVL010000239.1:0-8218 GCA_036566865.1 Microlunatus sp. | reverse complement strand
CCCCGATGCCTGCCGCAACGCCGACACGTCGAAGGGCCGGACCGTCGGCGCGTACAGCAGGGTGACGTCCAGCTCGGCAACCGCCTGCTGGGTGGCGCGCAACGCCGGACCGACCGCGACCACGACGCCGGCCGCCCCCTCCCGCAGCCGGATCCACTGTCCGTCGGGAGCCAGGTGCGGCTCAGGATTCGGATCGCCGCCGACCCGCAGATAGACGCGTCCGTTGCCGCCGGCCGCCGCACGCAGCTGTGCATCCAGTTCGGCCGGATGCCCTGGTACGTGGATGGTCCAGTCCCGCAGCGTGTCCAGCAGCGCGACATCGCCGGGCGATTGGTGGGTGCGTCCACCGGCCGGCCAGTCGTAGGAACCGTACGAGCCGACCAGTACGGCGCCGACGCCTTGATGGCTGAGGTCGAGTTTGACCTGCTCCCAGGCACGTTCGATCAGGAAGGCTCCGAAGGTGTGCGCGATCGGGCGCAGACCGCTCAACGCCAGCCCGGCGGCGGTGCTGACCAGCAACTGTTCCCGGATCCCGACGTTCAGGATGCGGTCCGGGTGACGTCGCTGCTGGGCGCTGAACCGGTCCGCACTGATCTCTGCCAGCACCAGCGCGATCCGTGGATCGTCCTCGATCAGCTCGCTCGCGGTAGCCACGAACTGGCTCCTCAGATCATTGACGGCGTCGCCCTTCCAGCCGCGTTCGGCTGTGGTCGGCCGAGGATCCTGCAGCAGTTGATCTTGTTGCATTTGATCTTGCTCCGATCGCTGTTGATCTTGTCCACCCTGGTACGGCGTCCGGTCGCGCGCGACGGCGTGATTGGTCATGGTCAGCCCTTCGGCTCGACCCGGGCGACGATCGCGGTCGGGCGATCATCCGCCACGTCGACGAGGGCGCACCGCAGCTCGGCATGATCACGACCGTCCACCTCGTGTACCAGCCACTGCTCCTGGGCGAACCTGCGGCCGATGCCGCCGGCCCAGCCGTGGCTGGCCGACTGATTGTCGACCACCACGACCGTCAGATTCGACAGGCCGACACTGCCCGCGTAGACCACCGCCTCGGAGTTGCTGCCCTCGTCGTACTCGGCATCACCGATCAGGCAGACCACCCGGGCCGGGTTCTGCTGGGCGCGCAGGCCGTGGGCCAACCCGACCGCGACCGGGAGTCCGTGGCCGAGTGAGCCGCTGGAGAATTCGACGCCCGGGACCAGCAGCCGGTCGGGATGATGACCGAGCGGTGAATCGAAGCCGCCGAAGCCCGACAGCCAGGACTCGGGGATGAAGTCCTTCGCCGCGAGGACGGCGTAGTAGGCCATCGGTCCGTGACCCTTGGACAGCACGAATCGATCGCGGTGCGGATCGTCCACGGTGTCGGACGTCACGGCGAGCACCTGGTCGTACAACACCCAGACCACATCCAGGGTCGACGTCGCGGAGGGGCCGTGCTTCTCGTCTCCGGTCATCAGCCCCATCAACCGGTCCAGTTCGGCATAGCCAGCAGTCATGATCAACATCATTGAACTTCAACCGCACTTGAGCTCAAGCCCTCGGCCCATGCTGATTCACCCAGTGGGATCGGGACCGGCACATTGGCGCAAGGTTAGGCTGCGCCGGGCAGGTACATCGACGTACAGCGGAAGGAACCACCGTGGCGGGCACCATGCAGGCAGCCGTCTGGCGAGGAAACGGACCGGAGCTCACCCTCGAGGAGATCCCGATCCCTCAGCCGCAGGCCGGCGAGGCACTGGTCAAGATCATCTCCTGCGGCGTCTGCCACACCGACCTGCATGTGCTGCGCAACGAGGTGGCCTTCCCTGCGCCGGCAGTGCTCGGCCACGAGATCAGCGCAACCGTGGTGCGGCTCGGACCCGACACCGACGGTCCGGCCGAGGGAACGACCGTGGTCGGGGCGTTCATCATGCCCTGCGGAGACTGCGTGCAGTGCGACCGCGGACGGGACGACATGTGCGTCAGCTTCTTCGCCCAGAACCGGCTTCACGGCACCTTGTACGACGGCACCTCACGACTGCGCGCAGCAGACGGCAGTCCGATCGCGATGTACTCGATGGCCGGTATGGCCGAGTACGCCGTGGTCCCGGTGACCGGGTTGGCGCCACTGCCAAACGGCATCCCGGCGGTGCCGGCGGCAGCCCTCGGCTGCGCAATCTTCACCGCGTACGGCGCCATCCACAACAGCGCCCAGCTGCAGCCCGGCGAGACCGTCGCGGTGGTGGCGATCGGCGGCGTCGGGCAGGGCATGGTGCAGGTGGCCAAGGCGTTGGGCGCCGGCAAGATCATCGCCATCGATGTCAGCGACGAGAAGCTCGCGGCGGCTCGTCGGCTGGGCGCCGACGAGGTGATCAACTCCGGCTCGACCGATCCGGTCGCGGCCGTGCGCGAGCTGACCGGCGGCGCAGGAGTCGATGTCGCGTTCGAGGCGCTGGGTCGCCCGCAGACCTTCGAACAGGCAGCGAAGATGTTGATCGACGGCGGCCGGATGGTCGCGGTCGGCATCGCCGCCAACGACGCGGCGGCCAAGATCGAGATCACTCCCCTGGTCCGCCGCGGATTCCACATCATCGGCTCGTACGGCGCCCGTACCCGGGTCGATCTTCCGGCCGTGATCGAGCTCGCGACGCGGGGCAAGATCAACATCGCCGACACGGTCAGCCGCGAGTATCGCTTCGATCAGGTGAACGACGCGTTCGCCGATCTCGGCCGCGGGGAGATCCGCGGCCGAGCAGTGATCAGGATGAGTTGATCATGAAAAAACGTGTCGACGCCCGGCCCGGCCGAAGCCGAACCAGCCGCCGACACGTCGGTGGAGCTCAGTCGCGCTGACCTGGCATGGTCTTGGTGATGGCGACCAGGAACTCGGAGTTGGTCTGCGTCTTCTTCAGCCGATCCAACATCATCTCCAGCGCCTGCTGGCCGTCCAGGTTGGAGAGCACCCGGCGCAGCTTCCAGATGATGGCGAGTTCCTCGCGACCCATCAGCAGTTCCTCCCGACGGGTGCTGGAGGAATCGACGTCGATGGCCGGGAAGATCCGCTTCTCGGCGTACTCGCGACGCAACCGGAGCTCCATGTTGCCGGTGCCCTTGAACTCCTCGAAGATCACTTCGTCCATCTTCGAACCGGACTCGATCAGGGCCGTGGCCAAGATCGTCAGGGAGCCACCGTTCTCGATGTTCCGCGCGGCGCCGAAGAACTTCTTCGGCGGATACAGCGCGGCCGAGTCGACACCACCGGAGAGGATCCGACCGGATGCCGGAGCGGCCAGGTTGTAGGCACGGCCCAGTCGGGTGATGCCGTCCAGCAGCACCACCACATCGTGCCCGAGCTCGACCAGGCGCTTGGCCCGCTCGATCGCCAGCTCAGCCACCGTGGTGTGATCATCGGCCGGCCGGTCGAAGGTGGAGCTGATCACCTCGCCGCGAACGGATCGCTCGAAGTCGGTGACCTCCTCCGGGCGCTCGTCCACCAGCACCACCATCAGGTGGGTGTTCGGGCTGTTGGTGGTGATCGCGTTCGCGATCGCCTGCATCACCATCGTCTTGCCGGCCTTGGCCGGCGCCACGATCAGGCCACGCTGACCCTTGCCGATCGGAGCAACCAGGTCGATCAACCGACCGGTCAGGTTGTTCGGCGTGGTCTCCAGCCGGTAGCGATCGTTCGGATAGAGCGGGGTGAGCTTGTTGAAGTCGGCCCTGCCCTTCGCGTCCTCCGGATCGGCGTTGTTGACGGTGTCGATCTTGACCAGCGGGTTGAACTTCTCCCGCCGCTCGCCGTCCTTGGACTGGCGGATCGCCCCGGTGATCACGTCGCCCTTGCGTAGGCCGTACTTCTTCACCATCGACAGCGAGACGTACGCGTCGTTCGATCCCGGCAGGTAGCCGCTGGTACGGACGAAGGCGTAGTTGTCGAGCACATCGAGGATGCCGGAGGTCGGCACCAGCACGTCGTCCTCGCTGATCACCGGCTCGGCTTCGAAGCGCTCCATCCCGCCGCCGCCGCCACCGGTGCGGTTACGCCGACTGCTCTGCCGATCCCGGTTGCGGCGACGACGGCTGCGGCGTCCGCCGCCTGATCCGTCGTCGTCGTTGCGGTTGTTGTTGTTATTGCGCTGCCGGTTGTTGTCCCGGTCGCGGTTCTGCTGGTCGCGTCCCTCGCGGCTACCGTCCCGGCTGTTGT
Source organism: Microlunatus sp. (assembly GCA_036566865.1). Taxonomy (GTDB): domain Bacteria; phylum Actinomycetota; class Actinomycetes; order Propionibacteriales; family Propionibacteriaceae; genus Microlunatus. The sequence goes on along the minus strand of DATCVL010000239.1, from coordinate 4,026 downwards.
CCCGCGAGTTCTGCTCCCGCTGTCCCTGATCGTTACGACCCTGGTCGCCGCGGCTCTGATCATTGCGGCCTTGATCATTACGACCTTGATCACTGCGGCCCTGATCATTACGACCTTGATCACTCCGGCCCTGATCACTGCGGCCCTGATCACTGCGGCCCTGATCACTGCGGCTCTGATCGGTTCGGTTGTCGCGGCCGGACTGCCGGCTGTCCCGGCTGACCTGCTCGCGGATCGCCTGCTCCAACTCGGCCCGGCTGGCCTGGGTGTTGTCGGCGGTCTGATCCGCGCCCCGGCTCTGCTCGGCGCGAGCAGTCTCCACCCGCTCACCCCGGTTCGCATCCCGACGAGACTCCGCCGGCGCTGCATCGGACCGGCCGTTCTCGGCGCGGGAGGCGTCGCCACGATGATTGCGGGACGGCTCCGTACGGGAAGAACCGCGGTCCTCGTCGGGAAGGGTGGGCTGGCTGTCCGGCCGCCCGGCACCCGACTCGACCTTGCCCGTCTCGCCCTTGCCCGCATCACTCTTCCGGGCCCGGCCGGAGCCGGACTTGGCCGCAGCTGCGGAGGGCCCGCCGGACTGGGCGGTCTTGATCGCCTCGATGAGCTGACCCTTGCGCATGCCACCGGTGCCCTTCAGGCCCAGTTGCGATGCGATCTGCTTCAGCTCGGGCAGGACCAGCGCATCCAGTCCGGTTCCCTTGCGCTTGCGGGAACTCTGCTGGGTGCCGGTCGCCTCGGCGGTATCTGTCACGTGTTTCCTTTCGGATTCGCCCGCTGGATCCGCGGGCCGCTATCCGCGGGTTCACCTAACCCGCGTTGTGCCTGAATTCAGTGCGAGAACAGGCGAACTTGCGATTTCGTTGGCTTCGACCATTCGCAGTGGCGTTCGTTCTCTCGTCAGGCAACGATGTGTAATTCCAGGTCTTTCGATCACCGCTTCGTACGCGGCCTGCGCGCACGATTCCACGGGTGCAGTCCCCTGCATCCCCACTGCGATCTTTCGGCACTGCACTCGGTTGATTCCGGTGCTCGTGCCTGGGGCGCCCGACCTGTGGGCGCTGACACCGAGGACCTACACGTACACCTTCGACCCTTTGACCCAAACCCGTGCTCCCAGATGTCGGGCGGATTTGGCATTCGAGGAAAGGACACGTGCCGGACCAGCAAGGGCCGGTGCGAGTATCCCCGAGGAGGCTCCAGCGACGGATGAAAGATCCATCGGCGCCACTCAGGCTAGCACGCGGCCTGACGATTCCGTTCACCTGCACCCAATCTTTGCCGAATCACAGTCCCCGGCTCAGTTACGGCTGAACCTCGACTGGTCCGGAATCGACGATCCGCGCCCCGGCCGCGACATTCAGCGTCATCGACCGGAATCCCTGGGTCGACGTCTGCTGTGCTGCGGCAAGTTGATCATCGGTGCCGAGCACCAGCACGGTCGGGCCGGCGCCACTGATCACCGCCGGCAGCTCGGCTTGGCGCAATCGCCGCAGCAACTGCGCCGAGGCCGGCATCACTGATGATCGATACGACTGGTGCAGCCAGTCGGCTGTCGCCTCGAAGAGCAATCGTGGGTCCGCGGTCAACGCCTGCACCAGAAGGGCCGCTCGTCCCGCATTCGCCGCGGCACCGGTATGCGGCACCGTTGTTGGTAACAGCGAGCGGGCCTGCTCTGTTCCCACGGGTGTGTCGGGGATCAGCGCCAGCGCTCGAATCTCGGGATGCACGGTCGTGGTCGTCGCGGCCACCTGGCGGTCGCCGGAGAGTCGCCGGTAGGCCAGCACGAGATTCCCGTACAGCGCACCCGCGACGTTGTCCGGATGCCCCTCGATCTCGTCGGCCAGCGGCAGCCATTCCGCCGGATCGAAGGGCTCTCCTGGTCGGGCCAGGCCGTGCGCGCCGATCAACCCGGTGACGATGGCGGCCGAGGACGAGCCGAGCCCGCGGCTGCCCGGGATCCGGTTGTGTGCCTCGACGCGTACGCCGGTGGTTTCGACGCCGAGCCTGGCCAACCCGCGCTCGAGGCTGCGGACGATCAGGTTGCGGCGGTTGGTCGGCAGCCGTCCTGCGCCTTCGCCGGAAACGATCACCTGCCAGCCGTCGGCGACGGGCGACGTCTCGTCGACGGTGCTGAAGCTACAGCTGTTGTAGAGGTCGAGAGCCAGCCCGAGGCAGTCGAACCCCGGCCCCAGGTTGGCACTGGTCGCCGGGACCTCGACCTCGACCTGACGTCCGGTCGGCAGCACGCTCATCGGTCGTCGTTCAGAATCCGCACGCCGATGCCACCGCGGACAGTTCGGCCGGCACCACATCCGACTCGATCGGATCCAACGCACCGAGCGCGGTGTCGATGTCCTTCAGCCCGTGGCCGGTGACGGTGACGCTGATCCGCAGCCCCTCCGGCACCTCATCGCGCTCCTTCAGGGCGAGCAGCCCGGCCACCCCGGTCGCCGATGCCGGCTCAACGAAGACCCCCTCGCGCTGGGCGAGGAACGCCTGCGCAGACATGATCTCGTTGTCGCTGACCGCAACGAACCGGCCGCCCGATTCCTCCTTGGCGGCGATCGCCAGCGCAGTCGAGGCAGGTCGGCCGATCCGGATCGCGGTGGCGATGGTGTCCGGCTCGGCCACCGGAGCGCCGTTCACCAACGGGGCCGCACCGGCTGCCTGGAAACCCCAGATCTTCGGTCGGCCGGTGGTCACGCCGTTGTCCGCGTACTCCTTGAAGCCGAGCCAGTAGGCGGAGATGTTGCCGCCGTTGCCGACCGGCAGCACGTGCACGTCCGGCGCATCACCGAGGGCATCGCAGATCTCGAACGCCGCGGTCTTCTGCCCCTGCAGCCGGACCGGGTTGACCGAGTTCACCAGTGCCACCGGGTAGTTGTCGGCCAGCTGACGAGCAAGATCAAGACAGTCGTCGAAGTTGCCGTCCAGTTGGACGATCCGGGCGCCGTGGATGACGGCCTGGGCGAGCTTGCCGGCGGCGATCCGGCCGGCCGGCAGCAGCACGAACGGGGTCATCCCAGCCCGGGCGGCGTACGCGGCGGCGGAGGCGGAGGTGTTGCCGGTGGAGGCGCAGATCACCGCGGTCGATCCCTCGGCCAGTGCCTTCGACACCGCGACCGCCATCCCCCGGTCCTTGAACGAGCCGGTCGGGTTCGCCCCCTCGACCTTCAGCCAGACATCGCAATTCAACTCGTCGGACAGCGTGTGCGCGCGGACCAACGGCGTGCTGCCCTCACCCAGGCTGACCACCGGATCGTCGTCGGCAATCGGCAGCCACGGGCGATAGCGATCGATCACACCCGACGGCACCTCGGCCCAGCTCGGCTGTTCGTCGGTTGCCTGCTGCGCTCGCGAGACGGCGCTCATCATTCCCCTTCGACTCTCATCACGCTGGTCACCTCATTGACCACGTCAAGCTGATGCAGCGCTTGCACGGTCGCACTCAGGGCGGCATCGGTGGCTCGGTGGGTGACGATCACCAGCTTCGCATCACGCTCTGTGCGCCCGACGGAGTCGCGCCCTGCGCGCTCGTTGTGGTCGCGGTCCCCACGCTCCTTGTACTGCCCCTCCCGGACCTGCTGCCGTACGGTCTGGATCGAGACACCGTAGTCGGCGAACACCTGAGCGATCCGAGCCAACACCCCGGCGACGTCGGCGACGTCGAGCGACAGGTGATAGCGGGTGATCACCTCACCGATCGGCGAGATCTTACGCTGGGCGTAGCTGGACTCCCCCGGCCCGGCTGCACCGCGCAGCCGATTCCGGCAGACCGTGACCAGGTCGCCGAGGACGGCGGATGCGGTCGGCGGGCCGCCGGCGCCGGGGCCGGTGAACATCAACCGGCCGGCCGAGCGGGACTCGGTGAAGACCGCGTTGTACGGACCACGCACCGTCGCCAGCGGATGGCTGTGCGGGATCATCGCCGGATGCACCCGGACCGACACCGAACGCTCCCCGCCCTCGGTCGGTTCGGTCAGTGCACAGATCGCCAGCAGCTTCACCACGCAGCCCATCTCC
>DATCVL010000238.1:0-8149 GCA_036566865.1 Microlunatus sp. | reverse complement strand
TGCCGGCCGCGAACCAGCGATCGACGAGCAATCGCTGCTCCCGTACGGCGTCGGCCCGAAGAGTCGGCGCGGTCGGTGGGTTGGCCCTCAGAGCTGCCCGGGCAGCTGTGAAGCTCTCGGCGGTCTCCCGCATCCGGGCCCGGACCAGGGCCTTGAAATCCTTGTGCCGTGTCACGGTCAAAACCACCTCGCTCGCACGACGGCCCCAGCACCGTGCGTCGACGTGAACGACCTGTGGACTGACCACCCGAGGATCTGCTCCCCTTCGCCGGATGCGTGGATGCTGGGGATCCGCGCGGGCTGGGCGCTGGGCGGGCGCCGGTGGTCAGGATGTCACAACGCAACGGGTTCGTCGACGGTGTTAGCTGTGACGCCCAAATGCCGGCGCGGGCAGCAACGCGCCACCGCCGCTGCGATCATCGGATTGGGACCCGACATCCGGCCGATTCGTCCGGTGGTCGGCCGATGCCATGTTTAATGGCAGGGTGAGAACTGACAACAAGCGGCGGATTTCGGTACATCATCTACATGGATGGTGTTCGACCACCACGAACGGGCGAGGTGCGCGGTGATGGAAACGATCGGCACCGAGCGCGTCAATCCGGCTTCGGCCGCCCTGGACGAGATGTCTCCGGCTCAGATTGTCGCGACCATGAACGAGGCCGACTTCGCGGTGCCGCAGGCGATCCGCCGGGCACAGCCGCAGATCGCTGCCGCGATCGCCGCGGCCGAGCCGCTGTTCAATTCCGGTGGCCGGCTGATCTATGTCGGCGCCGGCACCTCCGGCCGGCTGGGCGTGCTCGACGCAGCCGAATGCCCGCCCACCTTCCAGACCGATCCGGAGCGGGTGGTCGGCCTGATCGCCGGCGGCCGGACCGCCCTGGTGGACGCGGTGGAAGGCGCCGAGGACGATGTCGCCGGTGGCGCGCGGGACATCGATCGGCTCGAGGTCGGGGCCGGTGACGTGGTGATCGGGCTGGCGGCCAGCGGCCGAACGCCGTACGTGATCGGGGCCCTGGACCGGGCGAAGAAGCGGGGTGCGCTGACCGTGTCGCTGTCCTGCAACCCGGGAGCGGAGCTGTCCGAGCATGCCGCGTACGCGATCGAGGTCGACACCGGCCCTGAGGTGCTCACCGGCTCGACGCGGTTGAAGGCCGGCAGCGCCCAGAAGCAGGTGCTGAACATGATCTCGACCGCGTTGATGGTCCGCTCGGGGCGTACCTACGGCAACCTGATGGTCGACGTCCACGCCACCAACGCGAAGTTGCGGACCCGGGCCATCCGATTGGTCACACTGATCGCCGAGACCGACGAGCAGACGGCGCAGCGGGCGCTGGAATCGTGCGATTACGAGGTGAAGACCGCTGTTGTGATGCTGCGGCGGGGAGAGACCGCCGAGGCGGCCCGGGTGCTGCTGGCCAGGGTCGCCGGTCGGCTGGCGGTGGCGATCGAGCTGCCGAGTTCGCAGCACCCCGCCCTGCTCGCCTGAGGGGTAGCTGGAGCGGGTCGGATTCGCACCGTCGACGGTGCAGATCCGACCCGGTCGTGCGGATTCAGGCCCGCGGTGTACGGCGCCGCGCGCGCCAGACCGCCTGGCCGATGATGATCACCAGCAGGCCGATCGAGATGTAGCCGGAGTAGCGGGCGATCAGATCGACCACGTTCACCGCGGACTGGCCCAGTTGATGGCCGAGGAAGACCCACAGTGAGCAGATGACGGCTGCACCGATCAGATCCACGATGAGGAATTTGCGCAGCCGCATCCCGGCCATCCCGAGCGTGGCGTAGATGACCGCCGCCGGCAGCGGCAGCACGTAGGCGAGCAGGATCGCCGGGACCCCGTACCGCCGGGCCAGCGCCTCGGCGCGGCCCGCGTTGCGGGCGGCCCATTTGGAACGGCCGGCGACGAGTTCGATCAGGCCGTGGCCCCAGAGTTTGCCGGCCCACCAGAACAGCGGATCCCATTTCATGCAGCTGACGATGCCGAGGATCAGGCCGAGCGGCCACCAGTCCGCGCGGCCGACGGAGGCCAGCGCGCCGATGGTGACCAGGCCGGATCGGGATCCGGTGATCGCCACCAGTGCGAGCGGGGCGCTGCCCAGCAGCACCGGTCGCAACGGAATCATGATCAGGCCGATGATCCCGCTGAGCGAGAATCCGACCCAGCAGAGGATGTCCTCGCGCCGTGGCTTTCCCTTCCACGGCAGCTTCGCGTCCTCCCACCACTCCTTCTGCCGCGGCTCGTCGTCGGTTGCTCCCTCAGCGTCCTCGCTGCCGACGGACTCGGCGCCTGGGGCGTCGACGTCGCCGCGTGTCAGGTCGCCGTTGACGGAGGTGGAATCGACGCCGGGGTCGGCCGGCACGGCGCGGGTGTCGCCGGAGTCGGTGTCGGGCCCTTCGGGCGCGACTGCTCGCGCGGGCTCGAACTCCTGATCCGGCGCAGACACGCGGGCAACGGTACCTGCCGGCCGGGGCGGTGTGGATCCGTCGTCCGGAGGATGTTTCCGATCCGCCGTCGGTGGTGCCGATCCGGGAGCGGGCGATCCGGTCCGCCGGTGGGCGGAGTGAGCGGGAACCAGGTGGTCGCCCTTCGGACCGACAGGCCGGGACCTCTCCGGCGGTGGTAGGTTCGGGTGCTGCCCGCAAGGGCAGACAACACCATGCACGACCAGTAGTTCAGAACGACAGGGGAGCGCGAAGCGCTGAGAGTGCGGGCAACCGCAGACCCTCAGACCTGATCTGGGTAATGCCAGCGAAGGGAGTCGACCGGGCCATCCGTGGTCCCGGTGACGCGACGCTACCTGTCCTCACCCGAGGAGCAGGCCATGACCGTACAAGATCAACACGCACGCACCGGACGCGATCGGCCGTTCGGCCGATGGCGGACCAGTGACATCCTGATCACCGCCGCGATCGGCGTCGTGTTCGGGGTGATCTTCTTCTTCTGGAACGCCTTCTACGGCGTGATCGAGCCGCTGTTCACCGCCTTCCCGCCCGCCCGGGCATTGTTGTACGGAGTGTGGCTGGTGCCCGGCGTGCTGGCGCCGTTCATCACCCGCAAGGCCGGCGCCGGCGTACTGGCCGAACTGATCGGTGCGTTGGTGGAGACGATCTTCGGCGGCTGGAGCGGTGCCATCACGATCGTGTACGGGTTGGCCCAAGGTGTTGCGGCCGAGCTGGGGTACGCGATCTTCCGCTACCGGATGTGGCGCAAGATCAATCCGTTCATCGCGGGCGCCACGGCGGGCCTGGCGCCGGCGATCCTGGACAACGTGCTCTACTACCCGACCTGGTCGCAGGGGTGGCAGATCAGCTACGGCATCGCGGCAATCGTGTCCACCGCGATCATCGGCGGACTGATCACCCTCGCGCTGCATGCGACCCTGCGTTCGTCCGGAGCGCTGCCGGCCCGACGCGGATGATCATGACCTCGAGTGATGCGGATCGCGGGCCGAGTCGGATTCGTCTTCAGGGCTTCGGATATCGGCACCTGATCCGGCAGCGCTGGGCGATCCGCAACCTCGATCTCAGCATCGAGCCGGGGGAGCGGGTGCTGCTGCTCGGTCCCTCGGGCGCGGGGAAATCGACCCTGCTGCAGGTGATCGCCGGCCTTCTTGATCATGAGACCGGTGACCTCGAGGGCAGTGTCACCGTCGACGGCGCCGCACCCACACCCGCATCGGGGGGCCACGGGCTGTCGCGGACCGGAATCGTCTTCCAGGACCCCGACAGCCAGCTGGTGATGAGTCGGTCCGGTGACGAGGTCGCCTTCGGATTGGAGAACGCCGGAGTGCCCCGGGAGCAGATCTGGCCGCGGGTGCGAAGTGCCTTGGATGCGGTCGGCTTCGACTACGACCTGGATCGGTCCACCCAGGCGTTGTCCGGAGGTGAACGGCAGCGGCTGGTGCTGGCCGGCGTGCTCGCACTCCGGCCGAGGTTGTTGCTGCTGGACGAGCCCACGGCGAATCTCGATCCGGACGGTTCTGCGCAGGTGCTGTCGGCATTGGCGGACACCACCGCCGACCGCTCGGCGACCATGATCATCATCGAGCACCGGATCCGACCGGTGCTGGGGTTGGTCGATCGGGTGGTGGTGATCGATCCGACCGACGGCGTGATCGCGGACGGCGCTCCCGATCAAGTGCTCGAGGCCGAGCATGATCGGTTGGCTGCCGGCGGGGTCTGGGTCGATGATCAACTTCCCTGGCAGCCCGACCGCCGGACGACCCCGGCGACGGCAAGAACCCCGTTGCTGCAGGTCGATTCGCCTCGCCGTCGCTACGTCGAGCGCGGGCTGCTGCTGCCGGAACCGGTGCAGTTGACGGTGCAGTCCGGTTCGGTCACCGCGGTGATCGGTGCGAACGGCAGCGGCAAGTCGACGCTGGCCGGAATGCTGTCCGGGTTGTCGGCGCCACAGGTCGGCGCGGTGGTGCCGACCGCGGCGCTGACCGAGGGCATGCGACGGAGGCAGGCGGCCCGCCCGATCCGCCGCTGGCCCTCGGAACAACTGGCGGCGCGGATCGGCACCGTGTTCCAGAATCCCGAGCACCAGTTCCTGACCGGCCGGGTGGCCGATGAGATCGCCCTCGGACCACGGCACAGCCGGACGATCTACGCGCAGCGTGCCGACGAACTGTTGCAACGGCTCGGGTTGTCCGCGTTGGCGGACGCGAACCCGTACACACTGTCCGGCGGGGAGAAGCGTCGGCTGTCGGTGGCGACGGCTCTGGCCGGCCGACCACGAGTGGTGATCCTGGACGAGCCGACCTTCGGCCAGGACCGCCGGACCTGGATCGAGTTGGCGAAGTTGTTCGCCGAGCTGGCTGCCGACGGGGTAGCGCTGCTGGTCGTGTCCCATGATCAACTACTGACCGCTGCGCTGGCCGATCAGGTCGTCGAATTGCGCCGCCCGCAGACGGATCGGCAGTCCGTGGGGGCAGGGGTGACCGGCTGATGTTCCCGATGCTTGCCGCCCAGCGTCGTACGCCGCTGGACACGCTCAATCCGTTGGTCACGTTGGTGCTGATCGGCATCGTCGCGTCGACCATGATCGCCACCTTCTCGTCCACCACCGCATTGATCATGATCATCGCCGAGCTGCCGTTGATCCTGCTGGCCCGGCTGTCTGCACGGGCCTGGGCCTGGCGGGCGTGGCCACTCGCGTTGGCGTTGATCGGCATCATGATCGCCAACCTGCTGTTCACCGACATCCATACCGGCAACACGCTGCTGCACGTCGGTGCCGTCTGGATCACCACGGATGGTTTGGCTGCGGCCGGCAGTGTCGCCCTCCGACTGCTGGTGCTGGCGATTCCCAGCGTGGTGTTGTTCGCCCGACTGGATCCCACCGAGCTCGCCGACGCGCTGGTCACCCACTGGCACGCGCGTCCCCGGATGGCCCTGGGATCGCTGGCCGCATTGCGGATGGCGCCGTTGGTGCTGATCGATCTCCGGCAGTCCCACGCGGCGCGTCGGACCCGTGGCTTGATCGGCCGCAACCCACTGCTGGCGATACCGATGGCGTTGTCCTCGGTATCGATGGTGCTGGTCGCCGCGATCCGGCGGGCCACTCGACTGTCGGCCGCGATGGACTCGCGGGGCTTCGACTCCGGTGTGCCACGTACCCTGGCACGGGTGTCGCGCTGGCGGGTCCGCGACACCCTCGTCTCGTTGGGCTATCTGGCTGCCGCTGTCGTCGCGGTGCTGGCCGGCATCCTGCTCGATCGTTGATCAACAGCGATCCGCGGCAGCTCGGCTCGACCGGCGGCCTACATGATCATCAGGGGCGATCAATGGGACGCGGCCGGACGGAGTCGGTGTGCCGCGGTCGATCTCGTCGGCGCCTGCCGCCGCAGCAGCGAGATCATGATCAACAGCAGACCGCCGGCCGCCCAACATCCCAGCACCAGCCAGGCCTGCCCGGTCGAGGCGTCGGGGAAGTAGGAGAGGTTGCGCAGCAGGGTCGGTCCGGCGCCCTGCGGCGTTGCCTGACCGAGCGTCGCCCACGGTTCAGGCAGGAATTCGGACGGAACCGTGGCGCCGGAGATCGGGTTGGCGCCGAGGATGAAGATCACCGCGGCCAGGCCGATGCCGCCGACGCCGAGCAGTCGGCGTAGTCCGACGACCACTCCGGCCACCGCGAAGACACCCAGTGCCAACGCCAAACCGTTGATCAGATACTGCCCGATCAGCGCGCCGTACCAGAACTGCAGGATGGCCGCGAGACCGAAGCCGGCAGCGAGCGCGTACACGCCGAGCGCGGTCAGTTGGCGGGAGAGACGGCCGATCGCCATCGAGATCAGCGCACCGCCGAGTACCCCACCGATGGTGAGCGGCAATCCGACGATCGCCAGCCGGCTGCCTGTCGGGTCGTCGGGGCCGTAGTCGACGACCTTGGTGATCTTGAGTTGCGGTGCCGCGACGCCGGTCGCAGCGGCCGGCTGACCGAGTCGTTGCTGCAGGCCGGCGGTCAGTTGGTTCATGACCTGAGTCGGGCCGTTGCCGGCCGGTGGAGCGGAGAGCACCTCGGGCTGGGTCAGGTCGAGCACTACAGCGCCGACCGCCTCGCGGTCCTGGATCGCGCTGACTGCGGCCGCGCGATCGTCCACCCGAATCAGCTCGATGGCGTCGGACTGTCCGGAGATCGTCGCCTGCAACTGCTGGACCAGTTGAGGTTGTCCGGTGATCGCGACCGGCAGTTCGCGCGGTTTCGCCGTCAGCACTGGCCAGCTGAAGGCCAGCAGCACCAGACAGACAGCGGCAGCCGCGGCGACGGCGATCAGTAGCGCATTGGGGTGAGCAGGGCGGTCAGCAGCTGGTGGTACGACACCGGTCGAGGTGCCGTCGGAGCCATCGGGGTGAGTGGGCTGGGACATAGTCAGCTTCCGTAAAAAAGAATGATTGTTCTTGTTTATCCATTGAGCCACCCGCAGCCGACGGTTGTCAAGAATGATCATTCGTTTTTATGCTGGGCCGGTGCCCAAGGTCACTGAGCAGTACCGGATCGATCGACGCGCAGCCATTACCGCGGCGGCATCCCGCTGCTTCGTCGCCAAGGGGGTGCACCAGACATCGATGGCCGACATCATCGCCGAGTCGGGTCTGTCGGCCGGCGCGATCTACAACCACTTCCGCAGCAAGGACGAGATCACGGTCTCGGTCGGAGCGTCCCTGGTCCGGGGGCGCCTGCTGGGTGCGATCCAGGCGCACGACGATCAGCAGCAGGGGATCGATCCGGTGGAGTTGGTGAAGATCGCTCTCGGCACGGCACGGACCGCGTCGGTTGATCGGGACGTGCCGCTGACCTCGTTGATCATGCAGTTCTGGGCAGAAGCCACGGTCAACCCGCCGATGCTGGCGCTGATGCAGGAACAGATGGTTTCGATCAAGGCCAGCCTGCTGGCACCGCTGAGGCGCTGGGCGGTTGCTGAACATGGCGTCAGCAGCCGACGATCCGGACGCTGGGCCGATGAGCATGCGCAGTTGCTGATGTCCCTGGTGATCGGGTTCGTGGTCCAGCGGACCCTCTTCCCTGACTTCGACGAACCGGCCTACATCCGCAATGCCGTGGCCACCGTCGGGCGAATCATGGCGCCCGCCGATTGAGGTACGGCTTCCACTCCTGATCAAGAACCGCCGACCGCTGCTCCACCGCGGTCGTCCGAGCTTCGTGATCTTGTTACCCGGTGATCATCATCAGTTGGTGAAGCCCGGATATTCCTGACGGTGCTCAATTCTTCGGACAAGGGAGAGTGCCGTGTCATCACCTGTTTCGCGCCGTAGGTTCATCCACGGTGTGCTCGGCGCCGGCGGCGCCGCCGCGGTCGGAGGGCTGATCACCGGCCCAGGAACGGCCTCGGCGGTCGCGTCCCCGCGACAGAGCCGAGCCGGTCGGCCGGCGCTCACCCACGGGCTGCAGAGCGGCGACGTGACCAGCAACTCGGCCACCATCTGGACCCGGGCGGACCGAGAGGCGCGGATGCTGGTCGAGATCAGCAGGGATCCCGACTTCCGGCGCAGCCACAAGATCCCAGGTGCCTGGCTGCGATCGTCGTCCGACTTCACCGGCAAGACGGTGATCAACGGGCTTCCGTCCGGTACCGACCTCTACTACCGGGTCACACCGTACGGTCGCGGTGATCATGATCTT
>DATCVL010000237.1:0-6821 GCA_036566865.1 Microlunatus sp. | reverse complement strand
GTGCTGGCCGAAGTGGATGGCGTGGTCGCCGAGATCATCGCCAGTCAAGGAGATGTGGTCACCGATGGCGATCCACTGGTTGTCATCGACGAGAGGTAGCAGGAGGCACCGACGATGATCTTCAGAACCGGACCGATGTTCGGTCGGCTGCTGACCGCGATGGTGACGCCGTTCGCCGCCGATGAGTCCGTTGATCTTGAAGCCGCGGCCGAGCTGGCCCGCTACCTGGTCGACGACCTCGGCAACGACGGTCTGGTGATCAGCGGCACCACCGGGGAGTCGCCGACCACCACCGAAGAGGAGAAGGCCGAACTGCTGACCACCGTGATCGGCGCGGTCGGCGATCGGGCATCGGTGGTCGCAGGCGTCGGCACCTTCGACACCCGGCACACCGTCGAGCTGTTGTCGGTGGCCGAGCAGGCCGGTGCGGACGGTGCGCTGGTGGTGACCCCGTACTACTCGAAGCCGCCGCAGGCGGGGTTGCTCCGGCACTTCGGCACCGTCGCGGACTCCTCCGAACTGCCGATCATGATCTACGACATTCCGCACCGCACCGGTACGCCGGTGGCCACCGAGACCATGATCGAACTTGCCCAGCATCCACGGATCGTCGCGGTCAAGGACGCCAAACAGGACCTGACCGCCTCGGCGAAGGTGATGGCCGAGACCGACCTGCTCTACTACTCCGGCGACGACGCGACCACGCTGCCGCTGCTGTCGATCGGTGGTGTCGGACTGGTCGGCACCTCGACCCACTTCAGTGCGGTCGGCGCCAAGCAGATGATCGAAGCCTTCTTCGACGGCAAGTCCGACGAGGCGCTGCGGCTGCACCGCCAACTGCTGCCGATCTTCACCGGAGTCTTCGCCACCCAGGGCTGCATCATGGTCAAGGCCGGACTCGAGTTGCAGGGCCGCGGTGTCGGCGGGCTTCGCTCGCCGCTGGTCCCGGCCACCGAAGAGCAGAAGGCCGGATTGCGGGCCGCGTTGGCGGCCGCCGGCCTCTGAAATCGACCCTGCTGGCGACCTCGCCGGGGGCGGATCTTGAAGGCGGGAACAATGCCCGCCGAAGCCGCGTTGAGGCTGATGAGAATCTCCTAAGAGAGTCGGGCGCAGACTTGGGCGGTTTACCAGTGTTCTCACAGCGGTTTACCAGAAAGGCTCACAAGAATGAGCCGCCAGGGCAGCCAGTCCTGCACCCGCTGAACGACGCCGGCGAGCCGGTCCCGGGCACGGGTGTCACCCCGACGAGAGGTGAACCGATGTCCCGCAGCGCCTGGCCGGCACCGAACCCGGCCGATCGGCGTCCGGCGGCCGATGCCGACGCCGGAGCGCAGCAGCCCGCTGCGCCGGCAGAGGAGTGGATCCCGCCCACCTGGGAAGAGGTCGTCCGCGACCACAGTGCCCGGGTCTATCGGCTGGCGTACCGGCTGACCGGCAATCCGCATGATGCCGAGGATCTGACCCAGGACGTGTTCGTCCGAGTGTTCCGTTCCCTGCACAAGTTCAAGCCCGGCACCTTCGAGGGCTGGCTGCATCGGATCACCACCAATCTGTTCCTGGACTCGGCCCGCCGTAAGCAGCGGATCCGGTTCGACGGCATGGTCGACGGGGCCGAGGAGCGGTTGCAGAGCCCCCTTGCGGCGCCCGGCGAGCAACTCGCCGACGCGGATCTTGATCATGACGTGGCCGCAGCGCTGGCCGCACTGCAGTCGGAGTTCCGGGCGGCCGTCGTCCTGTGCGACATCGAGGGGTTGTCGTACGAGGAGATCTCTTCGGTGCTGGGCGTCAAGATCGGTACGGTGCGCAGCCGGATCCATCGCGGTCGCTCCCAACTGCGGACGGCGCTGGCGCACCGCAGCCCGTCCCAGCAGCATCAGCGCTATTTCGGTGTCGATGCAGAAGCAGGCGAGCAGGCCAAGCGGGCTTCGATGATGGGAGCCCTGGGTACGGCGTGAATCGGCGGTCATGTCGCGACTTCGCCGAAGCTCGTTCGGCGTACGTGGACGGATATCTCGGGGAAGCCGAGCGGCAGCAGCTGCTCCGGCATCTTTCCGACTGTTCGGCCTGCCGCCAGGAGGTCGCCGAGCTGCAGAAGCTTCGTTCGCTGCTGACCAACACCAGCCGTTCCGCCACCCCGATGCCGGCGGAGCTTTCCGATCGGCTGGCCGCGATCGCCACCGCTGCCGAGGATCGTCCCGGACGTCGCGGTCATGCGGCCACGATGTCGGCCGCCGGGGTCGCGTTGCTGCTGGCCCTGATCGCCGGCGTCGGCTACGTCGCCGCACCCGCTGAGCGCGGGCAGATCGCCGACCCGGTCGCCTCGGTGCGGGCGGACTTCTCCGCCGCCGTTGACCAACTGCCGTTGACGAATGCGGCCGTCGCGGCGGCGCTGCTGGTGGAGCCGACCAAGCTGCGGACCAACGACCTGGAACGTGGGCCCGACCCGACGATGACCGGAGCCCGACTGACGCCCGGCCAGATCACCGACCTGCTGCACAAGGCGGACCGGGCCTCCGGCCGGGTCGCTCACACCGGCACCGAACGGGTGCTGGCACCGCGAGACGACCAGTCCACCGCCGCCGACGTCGAGATCAGCACCTCGCCCGAGTCCGGCAGCCGGGTCGTGGTCCGGTCGTTGGCCGGAGCCGAGCTCACCCAGGGCGTGATCCCGGCCGCCATCTCCGCCAGGCTCGGCGGCGATGATCAACTCGCGGCGCTGACGTCGGCCTACCGGCTGTCTGGTGTCAGCGGCGGCACCCTGCTCGGCCGCCCGGTGTCCCTGATCGAGGCCCGGCGCACGGGGACCTCATCCACCGACGCCGCTGCGGCGCGGTGGTGGATCGACGACCAGACCGGGCTGATTCTGCGGCAGCAGAATTTCGACCACGCCGGCCGGTTGGTGCTGTCGGCCTCCTACACCTCGCTCCGGGTCGGGACGGCGGCGCCGACCACGAAGCAATCGCAGAGCACCACTCAGCTGCTGGTCGCTTCGTCGCTGACCAGCGCCGCGTTCACCACCTCCAGTGCCGGCCGGCTGACCAGCCAGGGCTGGTTCTGCCACTCCGAACTGGCCGGCATGTCGCTGGTCCGGCTGCGGGCCGATGCCTCGGCCGAGCCGGGTGTGCTGCAGATGGTCTACACCGACGGCCTGTCCACGGTCAGCGTGTTCGAACGCCGCGGTCGGCTCGCCGACTCATCCTCCGGGTCCCGGTGGGATCCGAACCTCGGGGCCTATCGCAACGACGCGCTGTTGAACACGGCCAGCTGGCAATCCGGTGACGCCGTCTTCACCGTCGCCACCGACGGCTCCACGGCATTGCGCGATCGGGTCGTGCAGGCGCTGCCGCACGACGAGCCGGCCAGCACAACTACGATGTCGCGCATCCGCGCGGGTTGGACCCGCATCCTCGACAGCGTTGGGTAACCGATGACCGAGAACACCGGGCCGCAGCCGGACCCGTACCGGCGACCGGAGTTCGACTCGTACCTGCATCAGCCGAACGAGGGTCAACCGCAGGCCGCCGAGCAGAGCCCGGTCGGTTACCCGCAGAGCTATCCGCCACCGCAGCAGCCGCACCAGCGGCCGGTACGCCGCCGCGGCGGCGGCCGGATGGCCGGTGTGCTGGCGGTCGTCGCGCTGGTCGCGTTGGTGATCGGCGGCGGCGCCGGCTATCTGGGTGCCCAGGTCGCCCAGCGGGCGTCCTCCGAGGCCGAGTCACCGGCAACGAACGGTCCGACCCAACCGGCGCCGGCGGTCACCCCGACGGCGACCCGGAACGAATCCGTTCCGCCGGTCCGTGGCTCGGCCAACACCGTTCAGATCGCTCAGCAGGTGCTGCCCAGCACCGTCACCATCCGGGTCAGCAGCGGCGGCAGTACCGGCCTCGGCTCGGGTTTCGTCCTGGACAAACACGGCCGGATCGTGACCAACAACCATGTCGTCGCCGACGGCGACGACCAGACCATCTGGGTGACCAACTCGATCGGGCACCGGGCCAAGGCCGAACTGATCGGCCGCAGTCCCGCGTACGACCTGGCCGTGATCCAGGTCGACGATCGCGACGGGCTCCGGCCGGCCACGCTCGGCGACTCGGCCCGGGTCCAGATCGGCGAGGCAGCGGTCGCGATCGGATCACCGTTGGGCCTCGGCGGGACCGTGACCGAGGGCATCATCTCCGCCGTCAATCGGCCGGTCGCCGTCGGCGAGGGTAATTCCGCCGACGGTCAGGCCTATCTGAACGCCCTGCAGACCGATGCTCCGATCAATCACGGCAACTCCGGCGGCCCGCTGGCCGACGGCAGCGGTTCGGTGATCGGGGTCAACTCGGCGATCCTCACCGGATCCGGCAGCAACGACCGCAGCGGCAACATCGGCATCGGCTTCGCCATCCCGATCAACCAGGCCCGGCAGATCGCCGGCCTCCTGATCAGGAAGGGTTACGCCACCTACCCGGTGATCAACGCCACGGTGTCCACCGACAACAGCCGCAGCGGGGTGCTGATGTCCAGCATCACGCCGGGCGGTGCGGCGGCACAGGCGGGCCTGCAACCGGAGGATCTGGTCACCGCAGTGGACGGGCAGTCGGTGTTCGAGACCGACGATCTGATCGTCGCGATCCGCAATCACCGCCCCGGCGACACCGTGACCTTGACCTATGAACGGGATGGCGACGAGCACTCCGCCACAGTGAAATTGGCATCCGAGCGCGGCTAGTTCGGCGATCGTCTAGTCTTTGCTCGAGCGCGACGAAGGGTAGGGCGAGATGTTTGATATCGGGCCACCGGAGATTCTGGTGTTGGCGGTCATCGCCGTGATCGTCTTCGGCCCGGAGAAGCTTCCGCTGTTCGCTCGGAAGGCGGCCAAGGCGCTGCGTTATGTACGGCAGTTGGCCGGCAACGCGCAGAACCAGCTGAAGACCGAGCTCGGGTCGGACTTCGATGACGTCGACTTCCGCGATCTGAATCCCAAGACGTTCGTCACCAAGCATCTGTTCAGCGACGTCGAGCCGCTGGCCACTGATTTGAAGGACGAACTGAAGGGGCTCGGTAGCCTGGGCAAGGACACCGTCGGCGAGGCCACCGCGGCCATCGCCGAGGCGAAGACCTCGGCCCGCGTCAAGACCCGCACTTCGGTCACCACCCGCGCCGGCGTCACCGCCACCATGGTTCCGGCGGTGGAGACGGTCGGCGCCATCGCCACCCCGTTCGACCCGGACGCAACCTGATCCAGCGGGCTCGTAGGCTCTCCGGCATGTT
The DNA here is from genome assembly GCA_036566865.1 of Microlunatus sp. Classification (GTDB taxonomy): domain Bacteria; phylum Actinomycetota; class Actinomycetes; order Propionibacteriales; family Propionibacteriaceae; genus Microlunatus. The sequence continues at coordinate 1,565 of DATCVL010000237.1, read as the reverse complement.
CGCGCCGGGTCGCCTCCGTCATGCCGAGTTGCCGTTGGGCGCTGTCCGCCCGGCCGGCTGGCTACAAGATCAACTTCGGTTGCAGGCCGACGGGCTGACCGGCCGGTTGCCTGAGGTCTGGCCCGATGTCGGACCCGACAGCGGGTGGCTCGGTGGACCGGGGGAGTCCTGGGAGCGCGGGCCATACTATCTCGACGGGCTGCTCCCGCTGGCCTACCTGCTGGAGGACCGGCAGCTGATCGAGAAGACTCGGCCGTGGGTGGACGGGTTGATCAACTCCCAGCGGTCTGACGGCTGGTTCGGGCCGCCGGACAATGACGACTGGTGGCCGCGGATGATCGCGGCCAAGGTGCTCTGCCAGCACCACGACGCCACCGGCGATGACCGGGTGCTGACGCTGCTGACCGGCTACTTCCGTTACCAGCTTGAGAATTTGCCCGACCGGCCGCTGTCCGGCTGGGGTCGGGCGCGCGGTGCGGACAATGTGCTCAGTGTGTTCTGGCTGTACCGGCACACCGATGAGGAGCGGCTGCTGCGGCTGGCCGATCTCCTGCTGGAGCAGACCGAGGACTGGGGCCACTATCTGACCGAGGACCTGGTCACCGGGCGGGCGTTGTTCTTCGATCACCGCACCCACGGGGTGAACGTGGCGATGGGACTGAAGACCGACGCGGTCCGTTACCTGCGCACCGGTGACGAGCGCTACCGGGCGCGTACCGAGGAAGCCTTGGCCGCGTTGGAACGCTGGCACGGTCAGGCTCATGGCTGGTTCTCCGGGGACGAATTCCTCGGCGGCCGTGAGGCCACCGCGGGCGTGGAGACCTGCCTGGTGGTGGAGCTGATGTACACCCTGGAGCAGCTGTTGTTGATCTTCGGTGACGGTGTCTGGTCCGACCGGCTGGAGTCGGTGGCGTACAACCTGCTGCCGGCCAGCTGCGACCCGCGGATGCTGGCTCATCAGTATCACCAGCAGGCCAATCAGGTCAGGGTCTCGGTCGGGCACCGGCCATGGACCTATTCCAGCGACGACGCCAACATCTTCGGCCTGGAGCCGCATTTTGGTTGCTGTACGGCAAATCTGCATCAGGGCTGGCCGAAGCTGGTGCGTTCGCTCTGCCTGCAGACGCTGGACGATGACGGCCGACCGGAAGGGCTGGCGCTCACCGGCTACCCGCCGTGCACCGTCCGGACCAAGATCGACCAGGTCGCGGTCGAGCTGGCGGTCGACGGCAGCTATCCCTTCCGGAACAGGATCAGCATCGAGGTGTCGCCGAGCCGGCCGGTGGAATTCCCGATCAGCCTGCATGTCCCGCAGTGGTGCCCGGAGCCGACGATCATGATCAACAACTCACCTGTCCCGGTCGAGGTCAGCGGCGGCTTCGTACGGATCTCTCGGCCGTGGGCGCCCGGCGATCGGATCGATGTCGATCTTGAAACCACGCCACGGATCGAGCGTCGGGATCGGCAAGCTGCGGCCGTCCGCTACGGCGCTCTGACCATGGTGGCCGGGGTCAGCGAGAACTGGATCCCGGTACCGGAAGCGGCGGGACTGGGCGAGTGGGAGG
>DATCVL010000236.1:0-6761 GCA_036566865.1 Microlunatus sp. | reverse complement strand
GGGCGGCGTGGGTACGGTCGTTCGTCGGCACACCCAGCTGCTCCAGCAGGTCGGCCTCCGGCCCGGAGTAGCCCATCGCCAGCAGCACCAGATCGGCCGGCAGCACCTGCTCGGTGCCCTCGACCGCCGTGTTCACACCGTTCTCCCGGACCACCTCGATGATCTTGATCCCGGTGACCTTGCCCTGCTCGTCACCGAGCACCTCGATGGTGGAGGACTTGAACACCCGCTCGCCGCCCTCCTCGTTGGCCGGCGACACCCGCAGGATCCGCGGGAAGGTCGGCCACGGTTCGTGCGGCGCCCGGGCGGTCGGCGGCTCGACGTTGTGCTCCAACTGCATGATCGTCTTCGCGCCCTGCCGGGTCGCGGTGCCGAGGCAGTCGTTGCCGGTGTCGCCGCCGCCGATGATGATCACGTGCTTGCCGGCGGCGCTGATCTGATCTTCGACGCTCTCCCCGACCGCAACCCGGTTGGCCTGGGTCAGGTACTCCATCGCGTGATGGACGCCGTTGAACTCGCGGCCGGGCACCTCGAGCTCGCGCGGCACGGTGGCGCCGGTGGCGAGGATCACTGCATCGAAGCGGGCCCGCAATGCGGCGCCGGTGATGTCCTTGCCGACCTCGACCCCGCACTTGAAGTGGGTGCCTTCCTCACGCATCTGATCGAGCCGCCGGTCCAGCACCGACTTCTCCATCTTGTACTCCGGGATGCCGTAGCGCAGCAGACCGCCGGGCTTGTCGTCGCGCTCCAGCACCGCGACCGTGTGCCCGGCCCGGGTCAGCTGCTGGGCCGCGGCCAGTCCGGCCGGGCCGGAGCCGATCACCGCGACCGTGCTGCCGGTGTGCCACTCGGTCAGCTGGGGCTTGACCCGGTTGTCGTCCCAGCCCTTGTCGATGATCGAGACCTCGACGTTCTTGATCGTCACCGCATCGTCGGCGATCGCCACCACACACGCGTCCTCGCACGGTGCCGGGCAGAGTCGTCCGGTGAACTCGGGGAAGTTGTTGGTGGCGTGCAGCCGCTCCAACGCGTCCTCCCAGTCACCCCGCCAGACCAGGTCGTTCCACTCCGGGATCAGGTTGCCCAGCGGGCAGCCGGTGTGACAGAACGGGATGCCGCAGTCCATGCAGCGACCGGCCTGTTCGGAGATGATCGGCAGCAATGCCCGCCCCGGAGTCCCGGGATACACCTCTTGCCAGTCGTGGATCCGCTCGTTCACCGGGCGCCGGGTCGCCGACTGCCGGCCGTACTTCATGAACCCTCTGGGATCAGCCATTTGCCGCCTCCATCATCCTGCTCGTGGTGGTGACCTCGTCCAACCCTTCGGCCTTGGCCTGCTCCCGTGCAGCCAGCACCCGGGCATAGTCCCGCGGCAGCACCTTGGTGAACCGGGTGGCGCTCATTCCCCAGTCCGCCAGCAACCGCTGCGCCACTGCCGAGTCGGTCTCTTCCTGGTGCCGGACGATCAGCCGCCGCAGCTCCTCCCGATCAGCCTCGGTGAGCTTCTTGGCATCGACCAGCTCTGTGTTCAGCCGATCATGATCAAGATCGAGCAGGTACGCGGCCCCGCCGGACATGCCGGCGGCGAAGTTGCGGCCGGTCTGGCCGAGCACCACCACGGTGCCGCCGGTCATGTACTCACAACCATGATCACCAACGCCCTCGACCACTGCGGTGGCGCCGGAGTTGCGGACGCAGAACCGCTCCCCGACCTGTCCCCGCAGGAAGATCTCGCCGGAGGTGGCGCCGTACCCGATCACGTTGCCGGCGATGATCTGCTGCTCGGCAACGAATTCGGCATCCCGATTCGGTCGGACCACGATCCGGCCACCGGACAATCCCTTGCCCAGGTAGTCGTTGCTGTCGCCCTCCAGTCGCAGCGTCACACCGGCCGGTACGAAGGCACCGAAGCTCTGGCCGGCCGAGCCGATCAGGGTCAGGTCGATGGTGCCGTCGGCCAGGCCCTGGCCGCCGGTCGCCTTGGTGACCTCGTGCCCGAGCAGGGTGCCGGCGGTCCGATCAACATTCCTGATCTTCAACTGGGCCCGCACCGGCTCGCCGGAGGTGATCGCATCGGAGCAGATCTTGATCAACTCCTGGTCCAGCTTCTCGCCCAGACCGTGATCTTGCCCGACCACATTCTTCAGCGGCGCGCCATCGGTCAGCTCCGGCCGGTACAGGATCGGCGAAAGGTCCAGGCCGTTGGCCTTCCAGTGGTCGACAGCGGGCCGCACATCGAGCGCGTCGACCCGGCCGATCGCTTCGTCCAGGCTGCGGAATCCCAGCTCAGCAAGGATTTCCCGCACTTCCTGGGCGATGAACTCGAAGAAGTTGATCACGAACTCCGGCTTGCCGGTGTACTTCTTCCGCAGCTCCGGATTCTGGGTGGCGATGCCGACCGGGCAAGTGTCCAGATGACACACCCGCATCATCACACAGCCCTCGACCACCAACGGCGCGGTGGCGAAGCCGTACTCCTCCGCACCGAGCAGGGCACCGATCACGACGTCCCGGCCGGTCTTCATCTGACCGTCGACCTGGACCACGATCCGGTCCCGCAGGCCGTTGATCAACAACGTCTGCTGGGTCTCGGCCAGGCCGAGCTCCCAGGGCCCGCCGGCATGCTTCAGCGAGGTCAGCGGCGCCGCCCCGGTGCCACCGTCGTGGCCGGAGATCAGCACCACATCGGCCTTGGCCTTGGACACGCCGGCCGCAACCGTGCCGACCCCGACCTCGCCGACCAGCTTGACATGGATCCGCGCCGACGGATTGGCACACTTCAGGTCGTGGATCAGCTGCTTGAGATCCTCGATCGAGTAGATGTCGTGGTGTGGCGGCGGTGAGATCAGCCCGACCCCCGGCGTCGAGTGCCGCGTGCTGGCAACCCATGGATAGACCTTGTTGCCGGGCAGCTGACCACCTTCGCCCGGCTTGGCGCCCTGGGCCATCTTGATCTGGATGTCGTCGGCGTTGGTCAGGTACGCCGAGGTGACGCCGAAGCGACCGGAGGCGACCTGCTTGATCGCGCTGCGCCGCTCGGGGTCGTACAGCCGATCCGGGTCCTCGCCGCCCTCACCGGTGTTGGACTTGCCGCCGAGCGCGTTCATCGCGATCGCGAGTGTCTCGTGTGCCTCCCGGGAGATCGAGCCGTAGCTCATCGCACCGGTGGAGAACCGCTTGACGACCTCGCTCACCGGTTCGACCTCGTCGATCGGGATCGGCCCCCGGTCGGACGAGAACTTCAGCAGGCCGCGCAGGGTCATCAGCCGCTCGGACTGATCATCGACCCGGGCGGTGTACTCCTTGAAGATGTCGTAGCGGCCGGAGCGGGTGGAGTGCTGCAGCCGGAACACCGTCTCCGGATCGAAGAGATGCGGCTCGCCCTCCCGGCGCCACTGGTACTCGCCGCCGATGTCCAGCGTGCGGTGGGCCAGCGGGATTCCGTCGGACGGGTAGGCCCGGGAGTGCCGGCTGCGGATCTCGTCGGCGATCTGGGTCAGGCCGATGCCACCGAGCTTGCTGGTGGTGCCGGTGAAGTAGCGGTCGACCAACTCCTGGGAGAGACCGAGCGCCTCGAAGATCTGGGCACCGGTGTACGAGGCCACCGTCGAGACGCCGATCTTGCTCATCACCTTGAGCACGCCCTTGCCCAGGGCCTTGATCACGTTCTGCACGGCCTTCTCCGGGCCGACGCCCAGGTAGACTCCGCGCCGAGCCAGGTCCTCCACCGTCTCGATCGCCAGGTACGGGTTGACCGCCGCAGCGCCGTAGCCGATCAGCAGGGCGACGTGGTGCACCTCGCGGACGTCGGCGGCCTCCACGATCAGCCCGACCTTGGTGCGCTGCTTCTCCCGCACCAGGTGATGGTGGATCGCCGCGGTCAGCAGCAGCGACGGGATCGGCGCCAGCTCGGCGTTGGAGTGCCGGTCGGACAGGATGATGGTCCGCGCGCCGTTCGCGATCGCCGCCGACACCTCACCCATCAGCTGGTCGAGCTTGGCCTCCAGCGCCGCCGCCCCGCCGTGCACGTTGTACAGCCCGCGCACCACGTGGGTGGCGTAGCCGGGCAGATCGCCGCGACGGTTGATGTGGTTGATCTTGGCCAGCGAATCGTTGTCCAGCACCGGGAATTCCAGCACCAGCCGCCGACAGGAAGCCGGGCCGGGCTCGAGCAGGTTCTGCTCCGGGCCGATGCTGTTGTACAGCGAGGTGACCAATTCCTCCCGGATCGCGTCCAGCGGCGGGTTGGTCACCTGGGCGAACAGCTGGCTGAAGTAGTCGAAGATCATCCGCGGCCGGTCGCTCAGCGCGGCCACCGGGGTGTCGGTACCCATCGACCCGATCGGCTCGGCACCGTTGGCCGCCATCGGCGCCAGGATGATCCGCAGCTCTTCCTCGGTGTAGCCGAAGACCTGCTGCCGGCGCGCGACCGAGGCATGGGTGTGGATGGTGTGCTCGCGGTCCGGCAGGTCGGACAGCTTCAGCCGACCGGCCAGCAGCCATTCGCCGTACGGCTCGGCGGTGGCCAGGTCGCGCTTGATCTCCTCGTCGGGAATCAGCCGATGCTGGCCCAGGTCGGCCAGGAACATCTTGCCCGGCTGCAGCCGACCCTTCTCGATGATCTTGTCGGCCGGAATGTCCAGCACGCCGGACTCCGATGCCAGCACCACCAGGTCGTCGTCGGTGACCCAGTACCGGCCGGGCCGGAGCCCGTTGCGGTCCAGCACCGCACCGATCTGATTGCCGTCGGTGAAGACCACCGCGGCCGGTCCGTCCCAGGGCTCCATCAGCGCGGCGTGGAAGGCGTAGAAGTCCCGCAGCAGCTTGGGCATCTGCGGGTTGTTCTCCCAGGCCTCCGGGATCAGCATCTGGATCGCGTGCGGCAGTGACCGCCCACCCAGGTGCAGCAGCTCGACCACCTCGTCGAATGACGCCGAGTCGGAGTAGCTGGGAGTACAGATCGGGTAGAGCCGCTCCAGGTCGCCGCCGATCAGCTTGGACTCGAGCAGTGCCTCCCGGGCGCGCATCCAGTTGCGGTTGCCCTTGACCGTGTTGATCTCGCCGTTGTGCGCGATCATCCGGTACGGGTGGGCCAGCTCCCAGGCCGGGAAGGTGTTGGTGGAGAACCGCGAGTGCACCACCGCCAGTGCGCTGGCCATCCGCTCGTCCTGCAGCTCGGGGAAGATCCGGCCGAGCTGGTCGGTGGTCAACATGCCCTTGTAGACCAGGGTCCGGGGCGACAGCGACGGGAAGTAGACGCTCAGTTCGTGTTCGGCCCGCCGCCGCAGCGCGTAGGCGACCCGCTCCAGTTCCAGCCCGGCCAGCGAGCCGGACGCCGAAGCGACCACGATCTGCTCGAACCGCGGCATCGAGCTCAACGAGATCGGGCTGAGGGTGGAGGCGTCGGTGGGCACCGGCCGCCAGCCCAGCACGCGGAGTTGTTCCTCGGCGGCGATCCGTTCGATCGCAGCGCGCGCCTTGCCGGCGTCCTCGTCGTCGATCGGCAGGAACGCCGTGCCGACCGCGTACGCACCGGCCTCGGGCAGATCGAAGTCGCAGACCGCGCGCAGGAACCCGTCCGGGACCTGGATCAGGATCCCGGCGCCGTCACCGGCGGCCGCGTCCGCGCCGGTGGCGCCGCGGTGATCAAGGTTGGCCAGCGCTTCCAGGCCCTGTTCGACGATGGCGTGACTGGGTACCCCCGTCAGTGTGGCCACGAAGGCGACGCCGCAGGCGTCGTGTTCGAACTCAGGGTTGTAAAGACCCTGGGGCCGCGGCAGCCGTGTCCCGGCGAAGGTCCCGGGCGTCTGCCCGCTTCCCTCGAAGGCTGGCGACGCAGTGGTGTACCCAGCGCTCATGCGTACTCCCGTCGATTCACGTTCCTGGCAAGCCAGGAAGGGCTCAGGTCAGCTTTCCTGGCCGAGCCAGAAAAGTAGAGTCATGTTGGTTCCGGCGGGCGGAGCGACTCCGACCGGCGGCACCGCGAGGCGGGTGGTGCCTACACAGCATGATCACCGGGACTGCACCGGCCCGGATCGGACGCACAAACCTAACCCACAAGGTCTGTGTAGCGATCACCCTTCATCCGCGATGTGAGCACGGCTGTACGGGGTCGGCGCTAGTCCGTGCCGGGTCCCGCGAACGGCAATCCGCTGCAGTTTACTGCCGCGGCCCGCCGGATTCGGAATCCGATTCTCTTCTAACGATCCGGGCCCGTCTCGTAGACCGAAGGAAAAACTGGCGCAGGAGCCCCTGCGTGCGGCGATCGAGGATGTTTTTTTCAGAAGATCGCGCGATCACCGGAAATGTTACAGCTCGTGACGACTCGGTCACACCGCCTCGATGACCTCAACCGCCGTCCGATCCCCCACGATCAGGCACTGCCCGGGATCAGCGCAGGCCCCGGATCCCGATCGGCCGGAGATCCGGGACCTCGCGACCGCGATCCACCACCATCGGACGGTGCGGCCGCCGTCAGCTCGACGGAGGTCGCTCGGGATCGGCCGGCTGGTCCGGCTCATCGCCGCCGTCAGGACTGGCTGAGGTGACTGCCGAGCTCACCGGCTCGTCCGAGGCCTCCGCAGCGTCGACGGAGGGCTGCTCCGGCGGCAGGCCGTTGACGTAGCGGAAGTCGCCCTCGACGATCTCCTCCCGGCCCGGCTTGTTCTTCACCAACCAGAGGAAGCAGATCAGAGCGGCCAGGAAGGCGGCGGCGGATACGTAGTCGTTCAGCCGGAATCCGCCGATGGTGTGCGCCGGAT
>DATCVL010000235.1:0-6052 GCA_036566865.1 Microlunatus sp. | reverse complement strand
GGATGAAGGTTCGCTGGGCGAAGAAGAAGATGATCACGATCGGAATGATGATGATGGTGCTCATCGCCATCAACGGACCCATCGACGTCTCCGAGGTCTGCCCCTGGAAGAAGGTCAGTCCCAGCGACAGGGTGTAGGTGTTGCTGTTGGTCAGGTAGATCAGCGGACCGAGCAGATCGCTCCAGGAGTTGAGGAACTGGAACAGCGCGATCGCCCCCAGCGCCGGTTTGCAGAGCGGGAGCAGGATCTGGAAGAAGATCCGCAACTCGCCGGCACCGTCGATGCGTGCGGCTTCCGACAGCGACTCCGGGATCTGCAGGAAGAACTGGCGCATCAGGAAGACGAAGAAGGGGACGCCCAGGAAGGCCGGCACGATCAACGGCAGATAGGTCCCGGTCCAGCCGATCGCCTTGTAGAGCATGAAGAGCGGGACCATCGTGATGTAGAAGGGGATCATCATCGTGGCCAGCAGCGTGCCGAAGATCAGATTGCTGTAGCGCCAGCGGATCTTGGCCAGACCGTACGCGATGAAGGCGCTGGAGAGCGCGGCCCCGATCATGGACGGCACGGCGACCAGCAATGTGTTCAGGAAATACCGTACGAACGGGAAGGTTGCGAACCCGACCGTGAAGTTGCCGATCGTGACGGTGTCGGGGAACCAGACCACCGGATAGGCGCCGAGATCGGCCTGGGTCTTGAATGCGCCGGTGACCATCCAGAACAGCGGGATGAGGAACAGCACACTGATCACGATCAGCACCGTGTGCTGGGCGAATCCGAGCAGGATCTGCCGGCCGGTCAGTGGCCGGCGCTGCCGGCGTACCCGCCGATCCTGATCAGCGGTCTTCGCTGCTTCGGGTGCGGTGGCAATCTCGGTGATCGTCGACGACATCACTGTCCTCCGTAGTAGACCCGGCGGCCCGCGGTCCGGAAGGCGGCCAGGGAGATGATCGCGATGATGATGAACAGGACCCAGCCGATCGCGCTGGCATAACCGAGTCGGTAGTTGTAGAAGGCTTGGGCGTAGAGGTAGACGCCGGACACCAGCGTCGACCCTGCCGGGTCGCCGTTGCCGCCGGTCAGCACGTAGGCCTGGGTGAAGTACTGGAAGCCGGCGATCAGTCCGGTGATCAACGCGAACAGCAGATGCGGGCTGATGAACGGCACGGTCACGTTGCGGAATTGAGCCCACCAGTTCGCGCCGTCGATCTGTGCTTGCTCCTGCAGTTCCGTCGGCACACCCTGCAGTCCGGCCAGCAAGATGATCATCAGATTGCCGACACCCCAGATCCCGAACAGCAGCAGCGCGGGCTTGGACCAGTTCGGATCCTCGAGCCACCCAGGACCCGAGATACCGACTGCAGACAACAGATTGTTGAGGATGCCGAACTGCGGATTCAGCACGAACAGCCAGATCGTGGCTGCGGCGACGATCGGCACGATCGACGGGATGAAGAAGATCGTCCGGTAGATCGTCAATCCGCGTACCTTCATGTTCAGCAAGATCGCGAGTACCAGCGCGACCACGATGCCCAGCGGCACGCCGATGAAGGTCAGATAGATCGTGTTGCCCAGCGACTGCCACCAGCGTGGATCCGCGAACAGTTCGCGGTAGTTGTCCAGCCCGACGAACTGTCCGGTGTTTCCGACCAGGGGCCGGGACGTGAAGCTGTTGATCAAGGACGCGATCACCGGGTACGCGGTCAGGAAGATCAGCCCGATGATGGCCGGTGTGGTGAAGATCAACCCCCATCTGAAACGGTGCTTCTGCATTGCCGTACGGGGAATCCACGGCTCCTTGCCTGCTCCGCGAACGGACCGGTCGACCGGCGCGGCATCTACCACCTGATTCGGCACCGTCATTGGTTCTCCTTCCGGAACTTGTCCCAGGCGGCGTTGGCCGTGTCCGAGGCCTGCTTCAGTGCGGACTTCGCGGTCTGTCCGCCGTACACGGCATTGGCGACGACGATCTCCATTTCGGAGAACAGGGCAGTGGAGACAGGAATGTTCGGACGGGTGTTGGTAGCCCGCTCGAGGGCCGCGACGTAGGGCGCGGAGTCGGCGTCCTTGGCGGCCAGGGCCGCAGCCGGCGAGGTCTTGACCGTAGGAAGGTTCGATCCCTCCCGGAAGCTGGCCGTGGTGCCTTCCGGCGAGAGTGTCAGCCACTTGACGAACTCCCACGCTGCGTGCGGCTGCTTTGCCTTGCTGGGAATGAAGAGGCCCCAGCCACCGAGCCAGGTGGCCGATCCTGGCCGGCCCATGCCGTCGGCGTACGGCACGTCGGTGAATCCCAACTCGAGCTTGGGCGCCGCCGAGCGGACGAGTTGGAGATCGGGCGTGGTCATCGGCTGCATGCCCAGATGGCCGAGAGCGATCGGTGGCAGATTGGAGCCGGGCGGTGCGACCGACACCCGATCGGCACCGCCGACCGACTTGGCGTAGTCGGCCATCCATTCCAGCGCGGTGACGTTGTTGGGATGATCGGCCGTGACCTGCTGACCGTCCTCGGAGAGGAAGCTGCCGCCGAAGGCGAAACCCCAGGTGAACATGGAATTGCTGTAGCCGTAGAAGCCCCACGGAGTCATTCCGGCGGTGGTGACCTGGTTGCCGTTGCGACGAAGGATCTTCTTCGACATCCGCTCGACGTCGTCAACCGTCTTCGGCCCGGCTTCCGGATCAAGATCACTTTTCTTGAAGAGTTCCTTGTTCCAGTACAGCGGGAAGTTCACGTCGAGCATCAACCGGGTCGCCCAGATGTGCGGCCCATCGGCCATCTGTTTCCAGACCGGTGCCAGGAAGTCCTGCTCACCGAAGCCGTCGCGGGCCAGGTAGGGCGCCAGGTCGGTCATCACCCCGTGCGCGGCCAGCTGGGTCGCCCCTTCGGGAATCACGAAACCCACGTCCGGCGGATCCTCGGCCGCCAGTGCGGTCAGCAGCCGGGCTTGCACGTCGGCGGTGGCTTGCGGCGCGTAGGTGACCTTGACGGCGATCCGGTCCTGGATCTGTTCGAACTGGGCGGCCAACCGAACCAGGGCCCGGCCGCTGGCTGCGCCGAACTGGTTGTACCACTCGATCGTCACCGCACGTCCCGGGGCTGGATCCTTGCTCAGTCCGCCGACATCCTTGACGTCGCCGACTCCGCCCTTGATCACGTGGCAGCCGGTCGCTGTGACCAATCCGAGCCCGAGTGATGCAGTCAGCAATGATCTTCGGGTGAAGGCAGATGTCGGCATGGCCTCTCCTTTGAGTTGCAGGCAAGGGGCACCCGGGCGCGGCGGACTGGCCCGTCGTCGGCGCGGGAGGATGGTGCTGTCGGTCAGGTCAGCGGCGCACGGAAGGTGTGTTCGCCGCCCTGGGTGGCGTGCGACTCACCGTTCGGCAGAATGATCTTGGTCGGTACGCCGTTCGGCGTGGCCACCTGCAGCTCGAATTGATCTTCCCGGATGGTCCAGCTGGAGACAACTGGACCTTGTGGTGTCTGCAGGCTTGCCGCTGCCGAGTCGAGATCGCCGCCTGGCTGGGGTGCGATCAGGACGGCGCGGTATCCCGGTTCCAGGGCGTCGATCCCGGCAACCACCTTGTGCAACCAATCCGCGACCGCCCCGAGGGCGTAGTGGTTGAAGCTGGTCATGCCGGTGACGTTGACCGAACCGTCCGGACGCATGGAGTCCCAGCGCTCCCAGATGGTGGTGGCGCCCATCGTCACCGGGTACAGCCAGGACGGGCACTCCTGCTCCAGCAGCAGGCGATAGGCGGCGTCGAGGTGTCCGGTCCGGCTCAGCGCCCAAGTGACGAACGGGGTGCCGGCGAACCCGGTGGACACGCGATACCCGGCCGCAGCGACCAACTCGGCGAGCCGGTTGCCGGCACGCGCAAGGTCGGCATCGTCGAGCAGGCCGAAGTGGATGGCCAGGGCGTAGACGGTTGCGCAGTCGCTGGTGATGACACCGCGATCATCCAGGTAGGCCCGGTTGAACGCGCTCCGCAGCTCGTCGGCCAGCGTCCGGAAATGATCATGGTCGGCGGTGTTGCCGAGCAGTTGGGCGGTGCGGGCCACCAGGTCCGTGCTTCGGTAGGCACAGGCGGTGGCAACGACGCCCTTGTCCGCCTTCGCTGCGGCCGAATCGCCCTCCGGAGCATCCGGGTCGAGCCAGTCGGCGAATTGGAATCCCGAGTCCCAGACGCCGTCGTCGGAGAGCAGCTTCTCGATCGACTGCACGTGGGCGGCCATCGAGTCGTACTGTCGCTCCAGCAGACGCCGGTCCCCGTAGGCCTGATAGAGGGTCCAGGGCACCCAGACCGCGGCGTCGCCCCAGATCGCGGTGACGGACTGACCGTGCTCGATCTCCGGCGGCCCCGGGTCGAACTTGATCAAGTCGGGGGCGACGTACGGGACTCGGCCACCGGCGGCGCGTTGTTCGACCCAAAGGTCCTGCAGCCAGTCGCCGAGGAATCCGCTGACATCGAACAGGAACGCCGCGGTCGGCGCGAACGCGGCAAGATCACCGGTCCAGCCCAGGCGCTCATCTCGCTGCGGGCAGTCTGTGGGTACGTCGACGAAGTTGCTCCGCTGACCCCAGACGACGTTGTTGTGCAGCTGGTTCACCAGATCGTTGGAACAGGTGAAGGTTCCGGTCCGCGGCAGGTCGGAGCTGACCACCACGGCCTCCAGCGCGTCGGGGTCGAGATCACCGGGCCAGCCGTCCACCTGGACATAGCGGAAGCCGTGGAATGTCTTCGTGGGTTCGAAGAAGTCATCGCCGCCGGACAGCACGAATCGGTCGGTCTGCTCGGCCGAACGCAGGATCCGGGTGCAGAGCTCTCCGCCCTCGAGCACTTCGGCATGCTTGATCTCAATCTGCCGGCCCGCCGGCCCGGACACGGAGAAACGCAACCAGCCAACGAGATTCTGCCCGAAATCGATCAAGGTCCTGCCGGACGGAGAGCTGAACACGCGGACCGGCTTGATCACCTCATGTCGGACGACTGGCGGCCCGATCGGAGCGGTCAGCCGACCATGATCAAATTCCAGCTGGTGAACGCCGGCCCAACCGGAGCTGTCGAGCTCCGGCGAGGACCACCCGGTGATCCGCTCCCGGGCATCGATGGTCTGGCCGTCGTAGATGTCGTTGCGGGTGATTCCTGACGGTGCCGACCGCCAGGAGCGATCGGTGAGGACTGTTTGCAGATGGCCGTCGGCGTAGGTCAGGTCCAGCCGCGCCAGCAGCCCGAGCTCGTCGCCGTAGAAGGCGTTCTTGCCGTTGAAGCCCAGGCGTCCCCGGTACCAGCCGTTGCCCAGGGACGCACCGAGGACGGCGGTCTGTCCTGGTTCGGGCAGCAGCTCGGCCACGTCGTAACTCCGATATCGGAGCCGCCACTCGTAGCTGCTCCAGCCTGGCGTCAGGACGTCGGCCGCAACCGATTGTCCGTTGATCTCGAGCTCGACCACACCGAGCGCGGTGGCAACCAAGGCGGCTGATGCGACGGGTCCGTGGCCGGTGTCGAGCACGAACGAGGTGCGGAGGAGCGGGGCCCCGGAGAAATCATCGTCCGAGGCGATCATCTGCGCGTCTGCCAACAAGTCGGGCATTGCGTCCGGCATGGAAACGTATCCGTTCATCATCGTCGAAGAGCTCGTTGAAACGTTTTCAGCCGACAGTAGATCATCGTGCCCGGAGGAGTGTCAAGGCTCCGAAGGGCATCGGTGAGATCGGTCGCTGCCGCTTCACCCGAGGCCGGCGGAACGCTGACCGGCCCGCCAGACCCGACCCTGGCGTTGGTATTCAGTGCCACTGGAGACCCGGTCCGCGGCCTCGGTTCCGAGCTCTCGTTCGACGATCCACAGACCAAGATCAACACCCGAGAACAGAGCACCGGCGGAGATCCGATCATGATCATCAACGACCCGTTCGTTGATCAACTCACCGACCAGCGGACGGAATTCGTCAAAACAGGCGCGGTTGGTGGTCGCGGCGTGATCGGCGAACAGGCCGGCGGAGGCCAGCACCATGCCGCCACTGCAGACCGAGGCCAGCCACGGCACCTCGCGGCC
>DATCVL010000234.1:0-2449 GCA_036566865.1 Microlunatus sp. | reverse complement strand
GGGTGGCCAATCGGGGATCCAGCTTGGTGGCGTCGGTCTCCAAGCCGTACACCACGCCCTGGTTCAGGTCGGTGGCGCGCAGTCCCCAGATCCGGCAGGCGAACTCGATGTTGTGCGAGTCGTGCACCTTGGACAGGTGGTAGAAGGAGCCCGGCTTCTTCGGGTAGAGCATCCGGTCCTTGCGACCGTTGTGCTCGACCTCGAGCCAGCCCTCTTCGATGTCGATGTTGGGCGTGCCGTACTCACCCATCGTGCCGAGCTTGACCAGATGGATGTCCGGGTTGATCTCGGCAATCGCGAACAGCAGGTTGAGGTTGCCGATCACGTTGTTGTGCTGGGTGTAGACCGCGTGCTCACGGTCGATCATCGAGTACGGCGCAGCGCGCTGCTCGGCGTAATGGATCACCGCGTCGGGAGCGAACTCGCGCAACGTCTCGTACACGAAATCGGCGTCCAGCAGGTCGCCGACGTAATTGGTGATGGTCTTGCCGGAAACTTCGTTCCAGGCCTTGACCCGCGTCTCCATGTCCTCGATCGGGACCAGGCTCTGCACCCCCAGCTCCTCGTCGTAACCACGACGGGCCAGGTTGTCCAGCACCGCCACCTCGTGGCCGGCTTGGGAGAAGTGCAGGGCCGTCGGCCACCCGAGGTAACCGTCACCACCCAGGATCAGTACTCGCACGAAATGTCCACCTCCGCGGATCGCTTCAAAACATAATTGCATCGCTAGTCTTAAGCGGTCCGCCGCTCAAAACCCTCATCGCATCGTATCCTGTCGAGCCTGTTGACCAACTCCGCTGAGCGCGGTGCAGGCTCTGAAGTTCTTCTGGATGGGGTTGTGAGCGGCTGAAGTTGGACCAAATACTCGTTTCCGCGCCAGAAGGTGAACACTGAGCGACATGGCAGCAGTCCCCGACGCGAGCGGTCCCGCAGGTACGCCGTCGACCGTGCCCGCCGCAGCAGCTGCGGCGGACGGCTCCGGCGTCGCCGACCCGCTCGGCCCGGAGCCGGCCAACGACCCGGTGGGTGGGGCTCAACGACCCGGCTTGTTCGGACGGCTGCTGCGGGCCGGGGCGACCTCGATCATGGCCACCGTTCTGTCGCACGGCAGCTATGTCGCGCTGCTCGGCTTCGCACACGCCAATGCGACCCTGGCCAGCACCATTGCCTTCCTGGTCGGCGCCCTCTTCAACTACTTCGTCGGCCGCCGCTTCACCTGGGGGCGTAAGCACCGTCCGCATCCGATCAAGGAGACACTCCCGTACGTCGCGGTGATCGCGGCCGGCGGCGCGGTGTCGATCGGGGTGGCGACGTTGGTCCAGCACATGATCGCGCCGATGGGGCTGACCAACACCGAGCGGACGATCGTGTTGGAGATCGCCAATATCGCCAGCTACGGCGTCGTCTTCATCTTCAAGTTCACTCTGCTGGACCGGTTCGTCTTCCGCGGTCGGTGACCAGATCTGCCTACGAGTTGCGGTTCAGCGGCCGATTTCGGCTGATTCGGGGCAACGCGTAGGCAATTGTCATCGGCAGGCCTATCCGCCCTGTTTGCGCAGGCGGCGATTCTCCTTGCTGGCAACCCATTCCCTGGCCCAGGTGGTGATCATCACCCGGGCGTAATTGGCGCCGTAGGTGATGCTGCCGCCCTTCTTGGACTTGCCGCTGTTCCGCAGTCGCATGGTCAGCGGCACCTCGACCACCCGGCCGCCCTTCGCCATCACCCCGAGCAGCAACTCGGAGGCCTGATACTGCGGCTCGGTCAGCCGCACCCGCTGGGCCACGTCGGCTCGCATCGCCCGGAATCCGAACGAGGTGTCGGTGATCTTGGTACGGGTCAGGATCGAGGCCAGCGTGGCGAACACCCGGACACCGACCCAACGGATCTGGCTGTCGGCCTCCTCGTGGCCGAGTCGGCGGGAACCGGTGACGAAATCGGCCCGGTCGGTCAGGATCGGCGCCATCAACTCCGGCAGTTCGTCGATCTCGTACTGGCCGTCGGCGTCGGTGGTGACGATGTAGCGAGCACCACGCTGCGCGGCCAGATGGTAGCCGAGCCGAAGAGCACCGCCCTGACCACGATTGGCCGGCGCGACCACGACCTGCGCATCGTGTTCGGCGACCACTGCGGCGGTCTTGTCGCTGGACCCGTCGTCGACCACCAGCGTGGCGACCTGGAGGCTGCCGCCGTCCGGCGTCGGGCAGGTCTTGGGCATCCGCTCCAACACCGGACCGATGCCCTTCTCCTCGTTGTACGCCGCGATCACCACCACCAGCTCGGGGAACCGGACATCGCCGTACTGCTGGTCGAATGCCGTGATCGCGCCCTGGTCGACGGGGTCGGGATATTCGGCCATGGCCGGTCGTTTGCGGGCAGTCAAAGCAGTGAATCCAATCGCTCCGGCCAACGGGAAGAAGACCAACCCGGGCAGTTGATATCGCCAGGAGA
>DATCVL010000233.1:0-4801 GCA_036566865.1 Microlunatus sp. | reverse complement strand
CCGGCGACGGCCCGACGACCTGCAGTCGATCCAGGACGCCGAACTCCCGCGCGAGTGAGACGGCACTGTCGACCCGGCCCGGTGCCATCGGATGCAATGGTCCGAAGTCGTAGCGGGTCAACGGATCGGAGAAGATCAGTCGCGCGGGCGCGTCCTGACCGGGCATCAACCGGCCCGACCCTCAGGTGTCTGGCTGTCACCGCGGGCTGCGTCGGCAAGATCACGACTGCGATCCCGGGCGGCCTCCATCGCGCCGAGGAACGCGGCCCGGACCTTGTGGTCCTCGAGGACCCGGATCGCCGCTGCTGTGGTGCCACCCGGCGACGTCACTCGCTCGCGCAGCACCGTGGGGTGATCACCGGTTTCCTTCAGCAGCTTCGCCGAGCCGTACATGGTCTGCACCGCCAGCTGCGTCGCGGTGTGCCGCGGCAGACCGAGGTGGACGCCGGCCTCGATCATCGACTCCACGACCAGGAACAGGTAGGCCGGTCCGGTGCCGGAGATCGCGGTGACCGCGTCCTGATACTTCTCCGGGACGATCGCGACCTGACCGGTGGCCGCCAAGAGCTTGGCCACCTGCTCGACCTGATCATCGCTGGTGTTGCGGCCCGCCGACAGCGTCGCCATCCCCTCGTCCACCTGGGCGGGCGTGTTCGGCATCACCCGGACGACCGCGGTGCCGGCCGGCAGATGCGCCTCGATCACGTCGGTCGCGACACCGGCCGCCAACGACGCCACCAGGGTGTCCGGCGACAGCACCGGGGCGATCTCGTCCAGCACGGCGGTG
Organism: Microlunatus sp.; assembly: GCA_036566865.1. GTDB lineage: Bacteria > Actinomycetota > Actinomycetes > Propionibacteriales > Propionibacteriaceae > Microlunatus. The sequence continues at coordinate 4,014 of DATCVL010000233.1, read as the reverse complement.
ATGTCCTGCGGCTTCACCGCGATCAGTACGGTCTCGGCCTCGGCCGCGGCCTCGATGTTGGTTGCCGTCCGTACGCCGTGCCGGTCGGCCAGCTGGGCTCGTCGCTGGGGACGTCGGGCCGTGACCACGATGTCGGCAGCTTCCCAGCCGGCTCGGAGCAGTCCGGAGAAGACGGTCTCCCCCATCACTCCGGCGCCGATCACGGCCAGCCTGGTCACGGTGCGACCAGTTCCTCGGGCAGACCGTACGATCCTCCGACCGGTCGGGACGAGACCAGTTCGGCGATCTGCACCGCGTTCAGGGCAGCGCCCTTGCGCAGGTTGTCGTTGCTGACGAACAGCACCAGCCCCTTGCCGGCGGGCGCGGACCGGTCGGCACGGATCCGACCGACATAGGCCGGGTCCTGCCCGGCCGCTTCCAACGGCGTCGGCACGTCACTGAGCGAGACGCCGGGTGCACTCGCCAGGAGCTCGGTCGCCTGCTCCGGGCTGATCGGCTCGGCGAATTCGGCGTGAATGGCCAGCGAGTGACCGGTGTAGACCGGCACCCGGACACAGGTCCCCGCCACCAGCAGCTCGGGCAGATGCAGGATCCGGCGGGACTCGTTGCGGAGCTTCTGCTCCTCGTCGGTCTCGGCGCTGCCGTCGTCGACGATCGAGCCGGCCAGCGGCAGCACGTTGTACGCGATCGGCTTGGCGTAGGTCTTCGGCTCCGGGAATTCCACCGCCGAGCCGTCGAAGGCGAGCTTCGCAGAGTCGGCCGTGACCGCCTGGGCCTGCCGTTCCAGCTCGGCCACTCCGACACCGCCGGACCCGGACACCGCCTGATAGGTGGCGATGATCAGCCGGGTCAGCCCGGCCGCCCTGTTCAGCGGCGCCAGCACCGGCATCGCCGCCATCGTGGTGCAGTTCGGATTGGCGATGATGCCCTTCGGCGGCGCGACCACGTCCTCCGGGTTGACCTCGGAGACGACCAACGGCACCTCAGGATCCATCCGCCAGGCCGACGAATTGTCGATCACCACGGCGCCGGCAGCGGCGACCTTCGGCGCCAGCTGCTTGGAGGCGTACTTGCCGTTGGAGAACAGCGCAATGTCCAGCCCGGAGAAATCAGCGGTCTCGGAATCCTCGACCGTGATCTCCGTGTCCCGCCATGGCAGCTTCGTGCCGGCGGACCGGGCGGAGGCGAAGAACCGAATCTCGGACACGTCGAAATTGCGCTCGATCAGTAGGCGACGCATCACGCCGCCGACCTGACCGGTCGCACCGAATACTCCAACTCGCATGTGCCGAGCATAAGAGGCGACCGCCGAGCCGACCGCATCCGCGCCAGTGGGTGGACCCCGGCTCACTTGCACCACTCGACAGCTGGCGGAAGATAGGCGGGTGAGCGACGCCACCGCAGCTGCCCCGGATCCGACCGCGGGTCCCCCGGATCCGAACACCGGCAGACCGGTCCGTACACCGCGAGCGTGGATCGGCATCGAGGTGGCGATCGTCCTCGGCCTGTCACTGGGTCAATCGGCGATCTACTCGGTCCTGAGCATCATCGATCGGCTGACCCGGCAGCAGGCGCTGAACCAGCAGTCCTCGCAGCTGAACAACTCGGTGGCGCCGGACCGGCCCTGGCTCGACCTGAGCTACCAGCTGGTCAACATCATCTTTCCGCTGGTTCCGGTGCTGCTCGTGCTCTATCTGCTCGCGCTGAACAACCCGTACGGTGAACGGCGGTCCTGGCGGGTGATCGGCTTCGACCTGCAGCGACCCGGATTTGATCTTGGTCTGGGCACACTGGCCGCGCTGTGCATCGGCGTGCCAGGGCTCGGCCTCTACCTCGGCGCCAGAGCCCTGGGCCTGAACACCCAGGTCCAGGCTTCCAACCTCGCCGACAACTGGTGGACCATTCCGGTCCTGATCATCGCCGCTGCGCAGAACGCGATCTTGGAAGAAACGATCATGCTCGGCTACCTCTACACCCGCTTCCGGCAACTGAACTGGGCCTGGCCGGTGATCATCATCGTGAGCGCGGTCATCCGCGGCAGCTATCACCTGTATCAAGGTTTCGGCGGCTTCGCCGGGAATCTGATCATGGGCGTGATCTTCGGATTGATCTACCTGAAGTGGAAGCGGGTGATGCCGCTGGTGATCACCCACACCCTGCTCGACATCGCTGCCTTCGTCGGCTACGCCGTGCTGGCGCCGCACGTCGGCTGGCTATAGCCTCGCGTGGGCGCCCTGAAGTCCGGCGCCGACCCGCGCACGATCACCCGCGGGGTCGCCCGCGCTCGAGGGAGATCACCCGATGTCCGGCATTGCACTGCTGCTGGTGCTGCTCGGTGCGGTATCGCATGCTGGCTGGAATCTCGCGGCCAAGTCGGGCTCCGGCTCGGGGGTGGCGTTCGTCTGGTTCGCCAGCCTGATCTCGGCCGTGGCCGTGACACCGTTCGCGGTGGCGGCGTTGATCAACGGTCAGCCGCTCGGATGGCAGCTGCTGCTGGGCGGCGGAGTCAGTGGACTGCTGCACGCCGGCTACTTCCTACTGCTCCAACAGGCCTACCGACTCGGCGACGTTTCGATGGTCTACCCGCTGGCGCGCGGCACCGGGCCGCTGCTGACCATGATCATCTCCATCGCGGTGCTGGGCGAACGCCCGTCCCCGGTGTCCCTGACCGGCGCGCTGGTGGTCATCGCCGGCGTCGCCGTGATCGGATTCTTCGGCGGCCGCGGCGTCCAACTGGCGCCGGGCGCCGTCGGCTTCGGGCTGACCACCGGTGTGGCCATCGCCTGCTACACCCTGTGGGACTCCTACTCCGTGACTCGGCTGGCGATCTCACCGATGGTGCAGAGCTGGCTGTCGAGCCTGGTCGTGGTGATCATCCTGCTCCCGTGGGCCTTACGGGTCCGCGGGGCCTTGCGATCCACGATCACCCGCCACACCCGATCGGCCTTGATCGTCGGCATCGGTTCACCGCTGGCCTACATCTCGATCATGTACGCGATGCGGCTCGCGCCGACCGCCCTGGTCGCTCCGGGCAGGGAAGTCAGCGTGGTGCTGGTCGGCCTCGCCGGCTGGCTGCTGCTGCACGAGCCGAACCCGAGGCCACGGCTGATCGGTGCCGCGGTGGTGTTGGTCGGGATCGTCCTGATCGCCGTCGGCGGTTGATCAGCGGCGACCGGCGATGCTGCGGGCGAACAAGATCAAGTTCGCCGGGCGTTCGGCCAGCCGGCGGACCAGGTAGCCGTACCAGTCGGTGCCGTACGGGATGTAGACCCGCATCTGATGCCCGGCGGCGGCGAGCCGACGCTGCTCGGCCGAGCGGATTCCGTACAGCATCTGGAATTCGTAGCTGTTGGCCGGTCGGCCGGAACGGGACAGCAGCATCTCGGCGATCTTGATCAACCGCGGATCGTGGCTGGCGATCATCGGGTAACCGTCGCCGTTGATCAAGGTCTTCAGGCAGCGTACGTAGGACTTGTCGATCTCGTGCCGCTCGACGTAAGCGACGCTCTCGGGCTCGGAGTAGGCGCCCTTGCAGAGTCGGATCCGCGATCCGGCCGTGGCGAGCTCTCGGCAGTCGGACTCGGTCCGCCGCAGGTAGGCCTGCAGCACCGCGCCGGTGGTCGGGAAGTCCTGCCGCAACTCATGCACCGCAGCAACGGTGTCGTCGGTGGTGTTGTGGTCCTCCATGTCGATCGTGACGCTGGCACCGGCGTTGCGAGCCGCCGTACAGATCAACCGGGCGTTCTCCAGCCCGAGCTTGGCGCCGGAGGGTCCGGCGTAGAAGCCGACCGCAGACAACTTCACCGAAACGTCGGCGCCCCTGGACAGCGAGGACTTGCGAAGTTGATCAAGGACCTCGAGATAGCCGGTGGTGGCGACGGTGGCCTGGTCCTCGTCCTGGGTGTCCTCACCGAGCTGATCGACGGTGATCAGCAATCCGGCGTCGGAGAGTGTCCTGGCGGTCGAGATCGCGTCCTCCACCTGCTCACCGGCAACGTAGGTGTCGACAACGCC
>DATCVL010000232.1:0-5978 GCA_036566865.1 Microlunatus sp. | reverse complement strand
ACCGTTGCTACCTCGACAACACGGCCATGATCAACAACTGGGACCTGGTTGACCTCAGCTGCCGCACCGTCGTCGGCGGCTACCTGCTCGATCGAGATCGCAGACCGTTGGACCAGTTGGCCGAATCCGCATCCCTGTGGGAGCGCCGGATCGCCATCATCAGCACGCACGAATTCCTGCCCCTCAAGCAGTCTGCCGACACCTATCGGATCGCCTTGACGCTGATCAACGATGATCAGGATCTGATCCACAAGGCGGTGGGATGGTCCTTGCGTGAGGCGGGTAAGCGCGTCAGCGAGGCCGAGCTGCTGGAGTTCCTGGATCGACATGCGCCCGAGTTGCCGCGCACTGCTCTGAGGTACGCGATCGAGCGATTGGATCCAGCGCAGCGGCAGCGCTACCTCCGGATGCGATGATCACCGCTCGGCCAGGATGCGGACGTCCCAAGCCCTGAGGTCGAGGCGCTGACCGGAGTCGAACTTGGCGTCGCTGGTGAGGTCGACGACGTCGCAGGGCAGGCTGTAGCACGACGATGCCCAGGACCAGTTGTGAACGAAGTGCAGCCGGGTGCCGTCGGCTGCGGTTGCACTGGTCACCGTCTGGCTCTCCGCCTGCCGCCGCCACCGCGATCGACCGACCGTGTGATCAACCACCCAGGCAGCGAACGACCGGGCCAGATCCGGATCGGGGAGCGTACCCAGGTAGCTGACCCGGCCGGTCCCGTGGCGCTTGCTGGTCGCGGCCGGCCAGCGGCCGAAGTGCGGATGCTGATAGTGCGCCAGCGGCTCGGCGCCGTCCAGTTGCAGCCCGTCGATCCAGCGGGTCGCCCGCCCGGCCAGTCCATGATCAACTTTGTCGACCTCGGCGTCGGCGGAATGCTGATCTTGGACAACCGCGGTGGACGGGAGTCCGCCGGTCGCGCCGATCACCACGATCGGATCATCGATCGTTGAGTACTCGTCGTACCACACACCTGCTGCCTGATCGAGGAACGCCGGCTTGCGTTCTCGCCTCGCCCGCGCCTCGAAGTCTTCATATCCGGTACGGATTCCAAGCACCAGATGGCCGCCGGCGTCGGCATAGCGCTCGAGCCACTGCAGGAGATGATCATCAGCGATGGTCAGTCCGGCCGCGACCAGGATCGGATGATCGGTCACGTACTCGGCCGGATCAAGATCAACGACTTGCTGGGGATGGACGAAGTGGCCCTGTCGGCCGGCGTCGAAGAAGCCGCGATAGAGCGATTCGACGATGCGCTGATAGCCGCGGGTGTCCCGCTCGCGGTAGCCGCCCAACTGCGGGTGCTGTTGCAGTGACCACTTGCTGGGGTTGGAGAAGACGAAGGTCACATCATGATCGGGCTTCAGCTCGGTCACCAGGCTGCCGGCCCGTTCCAATTCCACGCCCAACTCGGCGATCTGCTCGTACACCCGGCCCGGTTGCTGACTGTGTGGCAGAACGCCGCCCCAGTAGGTCTCGGCCCCGTAGTGCAGCGTGTGCCAGTGCCAGTATTCGATCATGGTCGCGCCACGGGAGATCAACGCCCAGGCGACCTGCCGCCACTGACCGTCGTAGGCCGGCTCGTGCTGCCAGCTCATCCCGATCGACTGTGCATCGGTCTCGGTGACCAGGAAGGGTGCCTGCTTGGAGGCGTACATCCGATCTGCAGCGGCAAACAACGACCAGGTGCCCGAGGTCGTCCAACCTTGCTCGGCGGTGTCGGCGGTCGGCAGTGCGAGCTTGTCCTGCATCCGGTAGTAGGCGTTACCGGCAGCGACATCCAGCCCCGCTGTCAACTCCTCGTCCTGCACAGTCGGCCGCTCGTAGGCGATACAGGTGGTGACGAACTGGTCATCGCGCGCATACTCGCGAACGATCTCTGCCTGCCAGGTGATGAAGGCTGTGGTGAGTTCTGCCTGGAACCGACGCCAGGCCAGCGAATACTGTGGCTGGGCGTTGCCGTCCGGTGTCCACAGATCGGCCCACTCCGACAACCGGTGCGACCAGTAGGTCAGCCCCCACTCCCGATTGAGAGCCTCGACCGAACCGTACCGATGTCGAAGATGATCAACGAACCGCTGGAACACTGCATGGTTGTGGAAGATCGCCAGCCCCGGCTCGTTGTCGACCTGGAAGCCGATCACGGCCGGGTGATCGGCGTACTGCGCGATGATCTTGCGAATCAGGCGCTCCGCGTGGAAGAGGAAGGCCGGGTGGGTGTAGTCGATCTCCTGTCGGGCACCCCATCCGATCGGCTGCCCGGTCCGCCGTTCGAGGTTGATCTCGGGATACAGCCGGGCCAGCCACGGCGGTACGGCGTAGGTCGGGGTGCCGAGGATGACAGCGATGTCCCGTTCCCGGGCGCCGTCCAGTACCGGCTGCAGCCAGTCCAGATCGAAGCGTCCGTTTTCCGGCTCCCAGGTCGACCACACCGATTCGCCGACGCGGATCACCGAGAAGCGGGCCCGCTGCATCAGATCCAGATCCTCGCTCAGCCGCGGCGTCGGCTGGTACTCGTGGTAGTACGCGGCTCCGAAGAGGATGCGCCGGTCGAGGTGCTCCATGTCCTGTGATCCTTGGGGTTGTCGGTCGCGACGATGCGGGCTCCGCGCGGTCAGCCTTTCACAGCCCGACCGATCGGTGACCGGACCGTCTCAGCCGGACATTCCGGGCGCATGCGACGATTCGGACATGCAGCACTTCGATCTCTGCATCATCGGGTCCGGATCCGGCAACACCATCGTCGACGAGCGCTTCGCCGAGCTCGACGTCGCCCTGGTCGATCAGGGGGTCGGCCCGCACGCCGTGTTCGGCGGCACCTGCCTCAACCTGGGCTGCATCCCGACCAAGATGTTCGTGTTGCCGGCCGACTATGCCGAGAGTCCCCGCCACGCCGCCCGGTTGGGTGTCGATCTGAGCTTCGACAAGGCGAACTGGCCGGGGATCCGGGATCGGATCTTCGGCCGGATCGACCCGATCTCGGCCGGCGGCGAGCAGTATCGGGCCACCGCATCGAATATCACCCTGTATCGCGATCATGCTCGCTTCGTCGCGCCCGGGACCTTGCAGGCCGGCGACGAGCAGATCACCGCCGATCGCTGGGTGATCGCAGCCGGCAGCCGGGCGACCATCCCCGACATCCCCGGCCTGAGCGCCCTGCAGGACTCGTCCCGAGGTCTGGTGCACACCTCGGACTCGGTGATGCGGATCGACGCGCTGCCGCAGTCCATGATCATCATCGGCGGCGGGTTCATCGCCGCAGAGTTCGCGCACATCTTCGCCGCCTTCGGCGTCGACGTGACCGTGGTGCTGCGACACGATCGGATGCTGCGGCAGGAGGACGAAGACATCTCGATCCGATTCACCGAGCTGATGGGTGAGCGAGTACGGATCGAGCCGAACGCCGAGATCCACCGCGTCGATCCGGGCGATTCCGGTGGTGTCGTGGTCCGAACCGGACACGCCGGTGATCTTGCGGCAGATCTGCTGTTGGTGGCAACCGGTCGCCGACCCAACGGTGATCAACTCGAGGCGGCGGCCGCCGGCGTACAACTCGATGATGAAGGTCAGGTGATCGTCGACGAGTATCAGCGAACCACAGCCGACGGCGTGTTCGCGCTCGGTGACGTCTGCTCGCCGCATCAGCTCAAGCACGTCGCCAACCACGAGGCACGGGTTGTCCAACACAACCTGTTGCATCCCGATTCCATGATCGAATCCGATCATCGTTTCGTACCGCATGCGGTCTTCTCCGATCCGCAGGTCGCCGCCGTCGGGATCACCGAGGCCGCCGCGATCGAACAGGGGATCGACTACACCGCAGCGATCCAGGAGTACGGCAGCGTTGCCTACGGTTGGGCGATGGAGGACACCCGACACTTCGCCAAGGTGATTGCCGATCGGCGGACTCAGCAGCTGCTCGGGGCCCACATCATCGGCCCGCAGGCGTCCTCGCTGATCCAGCCGCTGATTCAGGCGATGAGCTTCGGGTTGCCGGCGCAACAGATGGCGCGCGGGCAGTACTGGATTCATCCAGCGCTACCGGAGCTGATCGAGAATGCCCTGTTGTCGTTGAAGTTCGATGACTGAGCGTCGAGCGCGGCTGCGGCGGGGACTCGTCTCGACGAGCCTGGTGTTGACGTTGACCTTGGCCGCAGGATGCAACGGGTCGAACCGGGCCGGGTCCAGCCCGGCGCCCGGCCCGACCCAGGGTGCGCCCTCCGGTTCGACCTCTGCAGCGTCGTCTGCCCCGACGACCGCACCGGCATCATCGGCTTCCACCCCCGCCTCGGCGTCCAGCCCTGCATCGGCATCCAGTCCTGCATCGACGTCCAGTCGTGCATCGACGTCGGGGCGGCCGAGGTCGGTGTCGCCGTCGGCGAGTGCCGGCAGCTGTCGTACCTTGGCCGGCGAACTGTCACTGAAGCAGCAGGTCGGCCAGCTCTTCATGGCCGGTACGAGTTCGTCCGGGATGACCGATTCACAAGCCGAGCGGTTGGCGTCGTTGAAGGTCGGCTCGGTGATCCTGCTGGAGAATTCGACCGCCGGCCGGAGTGCGATCAAGCAGGTCACCGACAGCATCCGCAGCCGGGTCGGCAGTGATCATGGCGTACGCCCGCTGCTGGCTGCCGATCAGGAGGGCGGGCAGGTGCAACGGCTCGCCGGCCCCGGCTTCGACACCATCCCCAGTGCGGTCGAACAGGCCGAGCTGGGCAATGATCAACTACGCCAGTCGGCCCGTCGCTGGGGTGATCAACTGCAGTCGGCAGGGATCGATGTCGATCTTGCCCCGGTGGCCGACGTGGTGCCGGCCTCCGTCGGCGACAGCAATCAGCCGATCGGCGCCTTGGACCGTGGTTACGGGCCGCGACCGCGGACGGTCGAGCAGCGCGACATCGCTTTCCTGACAGGAATGCAGGCCGCGGGGGTGGCAACCAGTGTGAAGCATTTCCCCAACCTCGGCCGGGTCATGGGCAACACCGACTTCGCGACCGATGTCACCGATGATCACACCACTCGGGACGACCCCGACCTGCGTCCGTTCCGCGGTTCCATCAACGCCGGCGTCGACCTGGTGATGGTGTCCTCGGCGCGCTACCTCAAGATCGACCCGGAGACGCCGGCGACCTTCTCCAGCACCATCGTGTCCGGGATGATCCGCGACGATCTTGGATTCACCGGCGTGATCATCTCCGATGATCTGGTCGGCAGGGCGCTGAGCAGTGTGCCCAGCCGTAGCCGGGCGCTCGATTTCATCAACGCCGGCGGCGATCTTTCCATCGTCGGCGATCCGTCGGCGATCGAACCGATGGTCCGGACCGTGCGGAGCGCCGCCGAAGACGATGCTCAGCTCCGGGAACGGATCACCGAGGCCGCGACCCGCGTACTGATCATGAAAGCGCGCTACGGCCTGACCGACTGCACCGCCTGATCATGATCATTTGTCAACTGTGAGCTCGCTCAACTGTCAACTGTAAGCTCGCTCAACGCCTTGTCCGCATCCGGCTGGTACTGCTTGGCGTTGTCCGGGATCGACGAGTAGTAGAGCCCGGAGGTGGAGCCGGCGTCGACGATCACGACCACCATGGTTTCGCCCTTGGCCTTCAGCCCTTCGATGTCGAAGGTGAGGTGGGACTTCAGGTACCACGCATTGTGGCCGTCGACCTTGATCTTCTTGCTCTCCTGATCATGACGCTGCACCGGATTGTCGCCGTAGAAGGCGCCGACCACGCACTTGGCCACGATCTCCGAACCTTGCTTCGGAGTGAAGAATCCGTCACCGGCAATCAACTGGGCGACCAGGACCGAGGCGACCCAACTGTTGCCCGACTGATAGTTCGGTTCGATGGTGATGTCCTGCACCTGGACGTCGCTGCCGAAGGGCACCCGATCGTCCGGCGCCGGAGCGCCCCAAGGGCTGCCGAGCTCTGGATAGGAGAGCGGGCCGCCATGGACCCGTCCGTCATTGGGGTGGTTGG
>DATCVL010000231.1:0-22287 GCA_036566865.1 Microlunatus sp. | reverse complement strand
TGGGCACCCGGCACGCCGGTGTTGATCTCCGATCACATCAATCTCACCGGCCAGAGCCCGCTGCGGGGTGCGACATTCATCGACCTGACCGAGGTGTACGCCGGGCGACTTCGTGATCTTGCTCATCAGGTCTCCGGGGATCTGCCCGAGGGCGTGTACGTCCAGTTCCGCGGGCCGCAGTACGAGACCCCGGCCGAAGTGCGGATGGCCGGCATCCTCGGCGGCGACCTGGTCGGCATGTCCACCGCCCTGGAGGCGATCGCTGCCCGTGAGGCCGGGATGGAGGTGCTCGGCCTGTCGCTGGTCACCAACCCGGCAGCCGGGATCGCGGCGGAACCGTTGAACCATGCCGAGGTCGTCCAGGCCGGTCGAGACGCGACCGAGCGACTGCGCGAATTGTTGGCCGGATTGGCGAGCGTACTGTGAAGCCCGAACTGCGGACCAAGATCAAATCCTGGCAGGCGCAGGATCCTGATTCAGACACTGTCGGCGAGCTGGATCGGCGGCTGGAGCAGGCCGAACACGGAGACGAGGCAGCTGGACGAGAGCTGGCCGACGCGTTCGCCGCTCGGCTGACCTTCGGCACCGCCGGCTTGCGCGGAGCGCTCGGCCCCGGCCCGAACCGGATGAACCGGGTCACCGTCGGTCAGGCTGCGGCCGGACTGGCCCGCTATCTCCAAGATCAACAACTCGGCGGGGGCCGGGTGATCATCGGCTTCGACGCCCGGCACAAGTCAGACCTGTTGGCCCGGGACACCGCCGAGATCATGGCAGCGGCCGGTTTCGAGGCCCTGGTCACTGCTGCCCCGACACCGACTCCGGTGGTCGCGTTCGGCATCCGCGACTTCGACTGCGTGGCCGGCGTGGTGGTGACCGCCTCCCACAATCCGCCACGGGACAATGGATACAAGGTCTACCTCGGCGACGGTTCACAGATCGTGCCGCCGGCCGACGATGAGATTGCGGCCCGGATCGATGCTGTGGCGGCCGCACCCCTGGACCGGGTGCCTCGGTCGACGGACTACCGCGTGCTCGGTGACGAGCTGATCAACGGCTACCTCGATCGGGCCGTGTCGTTGATCGGCGAGGGTCCGCGCAGGCTGTCCTGGGTGTACACGCCGATGCACGGCGTCGGTGGACGGATCGTCGCCGAGGCCGTACAGCGGATCGGCTTCGACGAACCCGTTGTGGTGAAGGATCAGGCTGATCCCGACCCGGACTTCCCGACCGTGCCCTTCCCCAATCCGGAGGAGCCGGGTGCTCTCGATCTGGCGATCGCCCGGGCCAAGGAGACCGACGCCGATCTGGTGATCGCCAACGATCCGGATGCCGACCGGTGCGCCGTCGCGGTCCCCTACGAGCTGCCGGCCGGGCGGCGCTGGCGGATGCTCCGCGGCGACGAGCTCGGCATCCTGCTGGCCGATGATGCCTTGCGGCGCGGGGTATCCGGCCGCTATGCCTGTTCGATCGTCTCGAGCTCATTGCTGCAGACGTTGGCGATCGATCATGATCAGCCGTTCCAATACACCCTGACCGGTTTCAAGTGGATCGGCCGGGTGCCGGAGCTCGCCTTCGGTTACGAGGAAGCGATCGGCTACTGCTGCGACTCCGCCGCGGTGCCGGACAAGGACGGCATCACAGCACTGCTGCGCGTCCTGGCGATAGCGGCCGAGCTGAAGGCCAACGGGCAGAGCGTCACCGACCGACTGGACGAGATCAGCTCCCGCTACGGCGTGTACGACACCGATCAGCTGTCCGTACGCGTCGAGGACATGTCGATCATCGCCGGCGCGATGGCCCGGCTCCGCCGTCAACCACCGGCAACGCTGGCCAACCAGCCGGTCACCGTACGGGATCTGGCCGATGGTGTTGATCTTGGACCGGCCGGCGTCCTGCCGCCGACCGACGGCGTGTTGATCACCGGCGAGTCGATCAAGGTGGTGGCTCGTCCCTCCGGCACCGAACCCAAGCTGAAGTGCTACCTGGAGGCCAGGGTGCCGACCGAGGACCGAACGGTGGCGCAGGCCCACACCGTCGCCAGCACGCTGCTTCGCCGGCTGCGCGAGGAGATGACCGGAGCTCTGGGCTTGGAATGACGACCCCGGTGGGGGCTGGCGGTCACCACGCATCGCTGGAGGCGTTCCTGCAGGCGTGGGTTCGACGTCGAGCGGTTCCTCAATGGTGGGGCGACGTCGATCTGCTGGTCGTCGACGGTGACCTCTCCGCGGACACCGGCGGTCTCCGCCGGCCCCGACAGGTCCTCCTGCGCGGCGTGATCAGGAGTTGATCAACCGATATCCAGATCGGCGATCTCGTCCGGACCGATGCCGGCAATCCGCTCACCCAAGGCAACCGTGTAGAGACCGACACCGGGGCGGACCTCTGCGGACACCTGGCCGGTGGTCGGATCGACCACCGACAGGTGGTAGGACCCCATCAGCACGTTGTCGTTCAGCAGAATCGGCAGGTCGGTCTGCTGCAGTTCGGGATTGACCCACGGCACCCGATCCTTCTTCGGGTCGATCAACATCGTGCCGCCCTCGCCGACCAGGAAGGTGTACGGGCCGACGGTCTCAGCACTCGGCATCGTCCTCATCCCGAACGCGGATCCTGCGCCCGGTCCGCCGTACGGGCCGCCGACCTTCCCCGTCTTCGGATCAACCGAGATCGGCGCGCCACTGTCGTCGATGAAGACCGGTCGATTCCGGTCGACGCCGACACCGTCGTCGTCAGGGAACGCCAGTCGTGGCCCGTGAACCCGATACAGGAGCTTCCCGCGATAGGAGTACGCCGCCGCACCGTCGGGAAGGTTGCACCACAGCCGGTGCCCGTCGTCGATCAGCCGGGAACAATGCGGCATCATGATCAACTTCCCGGTGCCGAGGTCGATGAACGCTGTCCGCTGCCCGGCCCAGATCGCCACCAGACCGGCACGGTCTCCGACCTGGCCGACATCGCGGAAGCGCGGCCGGTCCAGCGCCAGTCCAGCGCGTTCCGGCTCGGGGCGGCCGATGATGCGGTCCTCACTGAACATCTCCGACTGCCCCGGTTCACGCCGAAGATCACGACTCCACCGCTCTGTCAGGTCCTTGACATCAAAACCGCGGACCACGGCGTGCGGAGCCGGCTGCCGCTGCTCGAGGACGACGAAGGTGTCGGCCGTGAAGTGCATCGCGGTCAGCCATCCGTTGATGTCGGTGGTCGCTCGATCACTGCCGTCAGCAGGGTCGATCCGATGCAGTCGCCAGCGCGTGCCGAGTCCGGTGGCCGGATCCCGCTGCAGCACCGACGCACACAGGATCCCGGTCCTCGGCGTCTCGGTTGCGCACAGCACACCGTCGAGTCGGCGTTGCCAGACGGCCTTGCCGGTCTGGGGATCCAGCGCATGCAACATCGTGTCAGTGGCGTTCTCACGACCGGTGATCGTCAGCCAGACATCATCGATCGCGGCGGCATAGGATCCGTTGAAGTCGCCGTCGATCGAGGAGACGAACTCCGCTCCGGCAAGATCAGTCCTCAGCCGACCTGGCTCGGCCTTCCAGTTGATCTTGGTCGGCAACTCCTTGACCGTCGCGGTCGAGGTCGGTTGCGGGCGCTCCACCCGGTTGGCGCGATGACTCGAATTCCAGATCACCCCCAGCAGCAGTACGACCACCAGCGCGAGCACGACCGCGCCCGCAATCAATCCCCGGCGCCGCGACCGTACGCCAGATGGCCGCGTCCTACCGATCGGCGCCTCCGGCCGATCGACCACCCGGTACTGGCCGGGCTCGGTGCGGCCGTAGTCCGGCTGCCGAAACCCGGGCTGGCCAGGATTCCCCGACGGGGTTGGACTTCCTTCGGGACTACCGGGCGGCAGCCACAGATCCGGTCGGCGTCGGGGACCATCGGTTCCCTCGGTCGGTTGTTGATCCTGCACGATCGTGAATTGTCGCAGCCCTGCGGTGCACTCAGGCGTCGGCCGCGTTCTGCTGCTCGGCGGTCCAGCGCTGCAAGATCAATTCGGCTTCTTCGTCGTAGCTGTCCTTGCCCATCCCTGCCTGCCGGCGCAGCTGATATCGATCGGTCAACAACGCCTGCAGGATGGCATCGTCGGCCTCGCTGTGCTCCTGCCGCTCGAACGCGCGCAGCCCCATGTTCAGCCAGCGGAGCGCCTGCCGAACCTCGTCGATGTCGTTGAGTGAGGAGGCGATCAGGAGATAGGAGATCAGTGACTGCACACCCTGATGCCGGAACTCATCGGCCAACTGCAGCGCTTCCTGCCGCTGTCCGCGCAGCGCGAGCGACGCGATCATCTTCGCCTCGATGTCGATCGTGGTCGCACCATCAGCCGACCGAGCTCGCTGCAACAGCTCCCACTGGATATCAAGATCACCGGTGACGCCGCGATGGGTGGCCGCCAGGCTGAGCAGTTCCGCCGGGGACACACCCACTCCGTAGCGGACGTCGGGCTCTTCGGTCCAGGCCACCAGAGTGTCGGCGAGCTGCGCGTCGGCGAGGCCGGCGGACTGCAACTGACGGACATCGTCGGCGGTGATCACGCGAGACATGCGCGCCAGTGTTTCACGAAGGTAAATCTCTCGTACAGTCGCCAAACATGCGGAAGTCTTCCGGCATAGAGTGGCCGTGACGCCACAATTCCCTCATCGTCGAGGAAGCTGCACAGGAGGATGTCATGGCCGAACAAACACACGTCCAGCCCGCGGAAGTCCACGAGGTGCTGGGGCGGCACCTGCTCACCGACGGGTTCAAGCTGGTCATCGACCTCGCCGCCAGTCGCGGCAGCACGGTGGTCGACGCGGTCACCGGGGACCGCTACCTGGACATGTACACCTTCTTCGCCAGCGCACCGCTGGGACTGAATCCGCCCGGCATCACCGACGACCCGGCGTTCCTGGAGAAGCTGGGCAGGATTGCCGCCAACAAGCCGGCCAACTCCGATATCTACAGCACCGAATACGCCGAATTCACCGAGACCTTCGCCCGTGTGGTCGGCGATCCCGCACTGCCCCATCTCTTCTTCATCGAAGGCGGAGCGCTCGCGGTCGAGAATGCGTTGAAGGTTGCGTTCGACTGGAAGAGCCGGAAGAACGAGGCGGCCGGCCGGTCGCCGGAGTTGGGCAGCAAGATCCTGCACCTGACCCGGGCCTTCCACGGCCGCAGTGGATACACCATGTCGCTGACCAACACCGAGCCCGGCAAGGTCGCCCGGTATCCGAAGCTCAGCTGGCCGCGGATCGACGTACCGGCGATCACCTTCCCGCTGGAAGATCATCTGTCCGAGGTGATCGCAGCCGAGGAACGGGCGGTTTCCCAAGCCAGGATGGCATTCTCCGAGCATCCGTACGATATTGCCGCGTTCATCTGCGAACCGATCCAGGGCGAGGGCGGCGACAACCACCTCCGGCCCGAGTTCCTGCGGGTGATGCAACAACTCGTTCATGATCATGACGCGTTGTTCATCGTGGACGAGGTGCAGACCGGGATGGGCACCACCGGAACCGCCTGGGCCTACCAGCAACTCGGCCTGGAACCGGATGTGGTGGCGTTCTCCAAGAAGGCGCAACTCGGCGGCATCATGGCCGGACGGCGGGTCGACGAGGTGCCGGACAACGTCTTCAACGTCTCCGGTCGGATCAACTCCACCTGGGGCGGTGGCCTGGTGGACATGGTCCGGGCCACCCGGATCCTGGAGATCATCGAGCGGGACGGCCTGATCGAAGCGGCGGGCCCGAAGGGTGCGCACCTGGTCGAGCGGCTCTGGGAGGTCGCGGGCATCGCCGACGGCGCGCTGTCCAACATCCGTGGCCGTGGCCTGATGGTCGCGGTCGATCTGCCCGATCCGCAGACCCGCGATAACGTGCTGACCACGCTTCGTGATCATGAACACGTGCTTGCTCTGCCCAGTGGCGAGCGAGCGATCCGGTTCCGGCCGGCGCTGTCGGTGACCGAGGCCGAGTTGGACCAGGTGGCTTCGGCCCTCGGCCGAGCCGTGGCAGACATTGCGGGAGGCAACCGGTGACACGTCAGGTGACGTCGATCGTCGACGGACGACCCGTCGACGGCGTACGAAAGGCCAACAGCAGCAACCCGAGCCGGCTGGACGAGGTGGTCGCCGAGGTCTCCTTCGGCGACGCCGACACGCTGCTGTCGGCGGCCCGGTCTGCACACCGGGCGCAGTCGGCATGGGCCGCCATCCCGGCTCCGGTACGAGGCCGGGCGATTGCCCAGATCGGCCGCGCGGTCGAGCGCAACAAGGAGGCGCTGGCCAAGATCGTCACGGCCGAGATCGGCAAGCCGTATGCCGAGGCGCTGGGCGAGGTGCAGGAGATCATCGACACCTGCGACTTCTTCCTCGGCGAAGGTCGGCGGCTGTACGGCCAGACGGTGCCGAGCGAGATGAGTGACAAGCAGCTGTTCACGTTCCGTCGCCCGGTCGGCACGGTCGCGGTGATCACCGCGGGCAATTTCCCGGTCGCGGTGCCGTCCTGGTACATCGTGCCGGCGCTGTTGGCCGGCAACACCATTGTCTGGAAGCCGGCCGAATACTCGCCCGCGGCGTCGGCGGCCTTCCATCAGATCTTCACCCGCGGTGGTGGCCTGCCGGACGGCGTCTTCAACATCGTGCATGCCGACGGCCCGCAGACCTTCGCCGGGCTGGAGCAGGCACTGGATGCCGGACTGGTGGAGAAGATCGGCTTCACCGGGTCGTCGGCAGTGGGCCGGGAGGTCGGCGGGCTGGCCGGTCGTCATCTGCAGACAGCCTGCCTGGAGCTGGGCGGCAAGAACCCGATGGTGATCACTCCGGCCGCCGATCTTGATCTTGCGGTCGAGGGCGCCTTGTTCGCCGGCTTCGGCACCGCCGGGCAGCGCTGCACGTCACTGGGCACGGTGATCGTGCACGAATCCGTCCACGACGATTTCCTCAGCCGCTTCAATGCCGCGCTGGCCGCGGCGGCGATCGGTGATCCGGCCACCGATGTGCTGATGGGTCCGATGATGGATGCCAAATTCGCCGATCGCTACGAGGACTACCTGAGCTGGATCCAACCCCATCACAAGGTGCAGGCGGCGCGCGGCAGGATCACTGCCGACAACGGGCGGGACGGATTCGTCGGGGACCCGGCGGCCGGCCTGTTCTATCACCCGGTGGTGGTCGACGGTGTTCAGCCAGGCGACGCGATCTTCGACCAGGAGACCTTCGGGCCGCTGGTCGGAGTGACCAGCTATCGCGATCTGGATCAGGCGATCGAGCTGGCCAATGCACCCGGTTACGGATTGAGTTCGGCGATCTACACCAACGACGCCCGAGAAGCATTCACCTTCGCAGGCAGGATTTCGGCCGGCATGACCAGCGTGAACAACTCGACGTCCGGTGCCGAAGCGCATCTGCCCTTCGGCGGCAACGGCAAGTCGGGCAACGGCTCCCGGCAGTCCGGCATCTGGGTGCTGGACCAGTTCACCCGTTGGCAGTCGATGAACTGGGACTACTCCGGCCGATTGCAGAAGGCGCAGATGGACGTCGCCGAGCTGGAGAGCGACCCCGGCTACGAGCTGGACGAGGACAAGCGCTGATAATCGGACATGGTCGCTTCCACCCATCAGGACTCGTGGCTACGCAACGCCATTGCCGACCTGACGCCGAACGACGGTGATCGAGACGCTGGTGATCAGGGCCAGGTTGATCAGAGCGGGCTCACTCGGGCCGAACTGGAGTTGATCTTCGACGCCCAGGCCACCAGTCGACACCTGGATGCGGTGGCCCGGGAGCTCCAGTCGGCGGGTGAAGGCTTCTACACGATCGGATCGTCCGGGCACGAGAGCAATGCGGCCATTGCGTACGCGTTGCGGCCGTCCGATCCGGCCCTGCTGCACTACCGATCCGGTGGCTTCTACGTCGCGAGGGCGGCCCAGGTGCCCGGCTCGACACCGATCAGGGATGTGCTGCAGGGCCTGATGGCCCATGCCGATGAGCCGATTGCCGGTGGTCGACACAAGGTCTTCGGCCGGCGCGAGCTCAACATCATCCCGCAGACCTCGACCATCGCCTCCCATCTGCCGCGTGCGGTCGGTCTTGCGGTCGCGCTGCCGCGGGCCCAACGAGCCGCCCGCCGACACCCGGAGTTGCCGACGCCGGCATGGCCGAACGATGCGGTGGTGGTGTGCTCGTTCGGGGACGCGTCGGCCAATCATTCCACCGCCGCGGGCGCGATCAACACCGCGCTGAACACCGCCTACCGGGGTCTGCCGGTACCGATCCTGTTCGTCTGTGAGGACAACGGCTACGGCATTTCGGTGCCGACGCCAACCGGATGGATCGAGCAGGCGTACGGCTCCCGCCCCGGCCTGGAGTACCTGAGCTGCGACGGGGCCGACGTCGCCGATGTGTATGCGACCGCGGCCCGGGCGGCCGAGTTGGTACGGACCCGGCGACGTCCGGTCTTCCTGCACCTGCACTGCGTACGCTTCGGGGCCCACGCCGGCAGCGATGCCGAGATCGCCTACCGCACGCAATCGGCGATCGAGGCCGACTATGCCCGGGATCCCTTGCTGGCAACGGCTCGCGCTCTTGTTGATCTTGGCGCCGGGCCGGATCAGCTGTTGCAGCGCTATCAGGCGCAACGCGATCTCGTTGATCACGAGCTGTCCCAGCTGCGCGGCGCTCCACGGCTTGCCTCGGCAGAGGAGGTGATGGCGCCGATTGCCCCGCGGCACCCGGACCGGGTCGCGAAGCTAGCTGCCGAGCTCAGCGACGGCGGGCCTGCCGGAGAAGCATCCGGGACGTCGGGCACTCTCGCCGAGATGATCAACACGACCCTGGGCACGATCCTGGCGCGCGAGCCACGGGCGATGATCTTCGGCGAGGACGTCGGCGTCAAGGGAGGCGTCTACGGGGTCACCCGCGGACTGGCTCGACGACACGGCAGTGGGCGGGTCTTCGACGCCATCCTGGACGAGCAGTCGATCCTCGGACTCGCGCTCGGCGCCGGTCTCAGCGGGATGCTGCCGATCCCGGAGGTGCAGTATCTCGCCTACCTGCACAATGCCATTGATCAACTCCGGGGCGAGGCCGCCACCCAGCAGTTCTTCTCCCGCGGGCAATATCGCAATCCGATGGTGCTGCGGGTGCCGGGTCTGTCGTACCAGAAGGGCTTCGGCGGTCACTTTCACAACGACAACGGGGTCGCGTCGTTGCGGGACATCCCCGGTCTCGTGGTCGGCTGCCCGTCCTCCGGGGACGATGCCGCGGCGATGCTGCGGACCTTGGTGGCGGCCGCCGGGATCGACGGCACCGTCTCGGCCCTGCTGGAACCGATCGCCCTCTATCATCGCCGCGACCTCTACACCGAGGGCGACAACGGCTGGCTCAGTGTTGATCATGGCGAGGATGCACCGATCGGCCGAGCCCGGGTACGGCGATCCGGCAGTGATCTGACCATGATCACCTTCGGCAACGGGGTGCCGATGAGTCTGCAGGCGGCCCGGCGGCTGACCGCAGTAGGGATCGAGGCCGCTGTGCTCGACCTGCGTTGGCTGGCGCCGCTGCCGATCGACGACATCGTGGCCGCGGCTGCGCTGACCGATCACGTCCTGGTTGTCGACGAGACCCGGCACAACGGCGGCGTCGGCGAGGGCGTGATCACCGCCCTGGTCGAAGCCGACTTCGCCGGCCGGGTCACCCGGGTCGCCAGCCGGGACAGCTTCATCCCGCTCGGCGCCGTTGCCAACCAGGTGCTGATCGATGCCGAAGAGATCGAGAAGGCAGCCCAACAACTCGTGGCGGTCGGGCGGATCAACGCTCGTCGGTTCCGCCCATGACTCCTTTCAGAATTGTCCCCGGTCCCAGAATCGGTTGAATCATCCCGCGCACTACGAGGAGCAACAGATGCCGACGTCGCCGTTGGAACTACTCAAGATCGACCACCTGCTGTCCTCCGACGAGCGTGACATCGCCGCCACCGTACGGGAATTCGTCGACGAGCGGGTACGGCCCAACATCACCGACTGGTACGAGCGCGGCGAGATTGATCTTGGTCTGGCCAAGCAGGCCGGCTCCCTCGGCCTGCTCGGGATGCATCTGACCGGATACGGCTGTGCCGGCACCAGTGCGGTTTCCTACGGGCTGGCATGTCTGGAGCTCGAGGCCGGTGACTCCGGCATCCGCAGCCTGGTGTCGGTGCAAGGTTCGCTGGCCATGTTCGCCATCTGGAAGTTCGGCAGCGAAGATCAGAAACAGCGTTGGCTGCCGGGGATGGCGTCCGGCGAGACGCTCGGGTGCTTCGGCCTGACCGAACCCGACTTCGGCTCCAATCCGGCCGGGATGCGGACCAACGCTGTCCGGGACGGCGACGACTGGGTGCTCAACGGCACCAAGATGTGGATCACCAACGGCTCCGCCGCCGACGTCGCCGTGGTCTGGGCGCAGACCGACAAGGATCAACCGGGCAAAGCAATTCGCGGCTTCCTGGTGCCGACCAACACACCCGGCTTCAGCGCACCCAAGATCAAGAACAAGCTCTCGCTGCGAGCATCGATCACCTCGGAACTGATCTTGGAGAATGTCCGGCTGCCGGCCGATGCGATGCTGCCACAGGTGCGTGGCCTGCGCGGGCCGCTGTCCTGTCTGAACGAGGCCCGCTTCGGCATCGTCTTCGGCGCGCTGGGCGCCGCCCGGGATTGCCTGGACACGGCCCTGGCGTACGCCCGCACCCGAGAGGTCTTCGATCGGTCACTCGCCTCGTACCAGCTCACCCAGGCCAAGCTGGCGGACATGGCCCTTGAACTGCAGAAGGGCTTCCTGCTCGCACTGCATCTGGGTCGGCTGAAGGATGATCATCAACTCGCCCCCGAACAGATCAGCCTGGGCAAGCTGAACAACGTCCGGGAAGCGATCAAGATCGCCCGCAACTGCCGGACCATCCTCGGCGCGAACGGGATCACCGGCGAGTATCCGATCATGCGGCACGCGAACAACCTGGAATCGGTGCTCACCTACGAGGGCACCAGTGAGGTGCATCAACTGGTGATCGGGCAGGCGCTCACCGGGGAGAGCGCCTTCAACTGACCGGGATCAGCCGAGACCGGCGCGCCGCAGCGCATCGGCCATCGCCGTGTTCGCCGGCGCCGGCTTGCGGTCCCGATCCTGCTGACGCGGCTTGCCACCGCGCCGTTGGTTGTTGGTCCCACCCTGTGGCGCCCGGTCGCCGCGCCCGTCCTTGCCGCGCCCGTCCCGGTTGCCGCGCCCGTCCCGGTTGCCGCGTCGATCATTACTGCGGCTGTCCCGGCTTCCACGCTCTGCAACCGGTTTGCCTTCGGCGCCGGAGTCGGCAAGATCATCATCGAGTCTGAGGCTGAGCGAGATCCGCTTCCGCTCGATGTCGACGTCGAGCACCTTCACCTTGACCACGTCACCCGGTTTGGTCACATCGCGCGGATCGGCGACGAAGCTCTTCGACATCGCCGAGATGTGTACCAGTCCGTCCTGGTGCACGCCGATGTCGACGAAGGCACCGAAGGCGGCGACGTTGGTCACCTGACCCTCCAAGATCATTCCCTTGACCAGGTCGTTCAGCGTCTCCACGCCGTCGGTGAATTCCGCGGTCTCGAAGGCGGGCCGCGGGTCACGTCCGGGCTTCTCCAGCTCGGCGAAGATGTCGGTCACGGTCGGCAGTCCGACCTGTTCGTCGGTGAAGTCCTTCGGCTTCAGGCCCTTCAACGCCTCCGGCTTGCCGATCAACGAGTCATGATCAACTCCGGCAGCCGCCTGGATCCTGCGGACCACATCGTAGGACTCGGGATGGACGGCCGAACCGTCCAGCGGCTCCTCGCCACCACGGATCCGCAGGAACCCGGCCGCCTGTTCGTACGCCTTCGGTCCGAGCCGCGGCACCTCCAGCAGTGCTGGCCTCGTCGGGAAACGACCGTGTTGATCACGGTGCCGGACGATGTTCTCCGCCAGTCCCGGCGTGATGCCGGACACCCGGGTGAGCAAGGGTGCCGACGCCGTGTTGACGTCGACGCCGACCGCGTTCACACAGTCCTCGACCACGGCATCCAGCGAACGGGACAGCGCCACCTCGGAGAGATCGTGCTGATATTGGCCGACGCCGATCGACTTCGGATCGATCTTGACCAACTCGGCCAGTGGATCCTGCAGTCTGCGGGCGATCGACACCGCGCCGCGCAGCGTCACGTCCAGCTCCGGGAGCTCATCGGCGGCATACGCGGAAGCCGAATAGACCGACGCACCAGCCTCGGAGACGACGGCCTTGGTCAGTTCGAGCTCCGGATGCTTCCTGATCAACTGCGCGGCCAGCTTCTCGGTCTCCCGGGACGCCGTACCGTTCCCGATCGCGATCAGGTCGACCTGATGGGCTGCGCAGAGTTTCGCCAACGTGGCCAGCGATTCGTCCCACTGGTTCTTCGGCGCGTGCGGGTAGATCACTCCGGTGTCGACCACCTTGCCGGTGGCGTCGACGACGGCGACCTTGACCCCGGTCCGCAGCCCCGGATCCAGTCCCAGGGTGGCCCTGGTGCCGGCCGGCGCCGCCAGCAGCACATCCTTCACCCCGGTGGCGAACACCCCGATGGCGGTCTCCTCGGCGAGCTGACGCAGCCGGATCCGGACATCGATGCCGAGGCTGACCAGGATCTTGGTCCGCCACGCCCAGCCCACCACGCCCTGCAGCCAGCGATCGGCCGGGCGGCGCTGATCGGAGATGCCGAAACGCCGGGCGATCAGGTTCTCGTACTCGCTCGGCGCGGAGTTGATCTTGGTCGGCGCCTGCTTGAGCTTGGCCAGCACCGGGTTGGTGGTGGTCGGTTCCGGATCCTCGGCATCCGGTGAGATCGTCAGGGTGAGCACTTCCTCCCGCTCGCCCCGATTCAGCGCCAGGATCCGGTGTGAGGGCAGGCTGGTGAACGGTTCGGCGAAGTCGAAGTAGTCGGAGAACTTCGCCCCGGACTTCTTCATCCCGTCGCGCACCGTCGACACCAGGCGGCCGGTGTTCCAGAGCCGCTCCCGCAGCTCGCCGATCAGATCGGCGTCCTCGGCGAAGCGTTCGATCAGGATCGCGCGGGCGCCGTCCAGCGCCGCAGTCACGTCGGCGACCCCGTTGGCCTCGTCGACATAACCGGCTGCGGTCTGCTGCGGGTCCAGCGTCGGGTCGTTCAGCAACGCATCGGCCAACGGCTCCAGCCCGGCCTCACGGGCGACCATCGCCTTGGTCCGCCGCTTGGGCTTGTAGGGCAGGTAGATGTCCTCGAGCCTGGCCTTCGTTTCGGCCCCGGCGATCTGCTGTTTCAGCTCGTCGGTCAGCTTGCCCTGACTGTCGATCGACTCGGTGATGGTTTGCTTGCGCTCGTCGAGCTCCCGCAGGTACCGCAGCCGCTCCTCCAGGGTGCGCAGCTGGGTGTCGTCCAGGCCGCCGGTGATCTCCTTGCGATAGCGGGCGATGAAGGGGACGGTCGAACCCTCGTCGAGCAACCGGACGGCGGCCAGGACCTGGGCCTCGCCGACCACCAACTCGGTCGCGATTCGTCCTTCGATCGTCTGCACCTGCACGTCTGTTCTCCTCTGGCCGATCCCCACGCGACGACGTGCCGCGGCAAAGCGCGGCAGTCGTGCATTCTGCCTGGTCCGCAGGGCCAGCGGGGAATTGGCCCGTCGTGGCAGCGGCGCGATCCACACCGATGAGGGTGCGCAGGCGGGATCAGGTGGCAACCGGGTGATACTGAATGGCCCTGGCCCGACTTTCGGAAGAAGCGCGAAGATGCCGATCAGCACCCGTGAGATCCAGCTCGTGTCCCGTCCGCACGGCGAGCCGACACCGGACAACTTCGCGTTGACGGAGGTGACCCTGGACGATCCCGGTCCGGGCGAGGTCGCGGTGAAGAACCTGGCGATGTCGGTCGATCCGTACATGCGCGGGCGGATGAGCGATGCACCGTCGTACGCACCTCCGTGGCAGCTGGGCGAGGCAGCGCTCGGTGGTGCGGTGGGCGAGGTGATCGCGTCCGAGAGCCCGGACATCGAGGTGGGCAGCCTGGTCCTGCACGACCGGGGCTGGCGCGAACACGCCGTGCTGCCGGCATCGCAGGTGATCGTGGTGCCGCGCCGTGCTGGCCTGTCGCCGACCCTCTATCTAGGCGCGCTCGGGATGACCGGGCGGACGGCGTACGTCGGCCTCTTCCGGATCGCGGCCTTCAAACCCGGCGACACGGTGTTCGTCTCGGCCGCGGCCGGCGCGGTGGGCAGCATGGTCGGTCAGTTCGCCAAGCTGTCCGGCGCCGCCCGGGTGATCGGCAGCGCCGGCAGTCAGGACAAGATCGACTACCTGCTGAATGATCTTGGTTTCGACGCGGCCTTCAACTACCACGACGGTCCTGCCGCTGAGCTGCTGGCCGAGGCCGCGCCGGACGGTATCGACGTCTACTTCGACAACGTCGGCGGCGAGCAGTTGGAGGCCGCCATCGGCGCGATGAAGCTGCATGGCCGGATCGCCATCTGCGGCATGATCTCCGGCTACAACGCGAAGTCTCCGCAGCCCGGCCCGCGCAACCTCGGCCTGTTCATCGGTCGGCGGATCAGCATGACCGGATTCCTGGTCCCTGATCATCAGGATCTGGCCGCGGAGTTCACCGAGACGGTGGGCAGCTGGTTCGCCGACGGCAAGATCAGCAGCCGGGAAACGGTCGTGCACGGGTTGGATCAGGCGGTGGACGCGTTCATCGGAATGCTGCGGGGTGCGAACACCGGCAAGATGATCATCACCCTGTAACGCCGACGCTCAGCTCGGCGACACGACCAGGTCGATCACCAGCGGGAGGTGGTCGGATGCCGGGACCAGCAACGAATGATCAAGACCGATGGCCCCGAGATCCACCACATCGGCGCGCACCGTCGCCGAGGTCCAGACCGCGTCGATCCGGGCGCGCGGTTCGGCCGATGGAAAGGTCATCGTCGGTTGCTTCGCCGCTGCGTCGATCAAGCCGGCCTGTCCGGCGAGCCGCCAGACGGGACCTCCTGCTGGTTCGTTGACATCACCGACCACCACGCAGGCGTCAGCAAGATCGCGGACCATGCCCAGCAGTTGATCCATCTCCACCACCCGACCCGAGTTGCTCAGGCCGAGATGACAGCCGAGCACCGAAAGCTGAACACCGTTCAGCTGGCCCGAATTGATCTTGCCCGATTCGATCTTGCCCGAATCGATCTTGCCGGAATTGATCTTGCTGGGATTGATCGTGGTGGTCAGGGCGACCGCACCACCCGGCAGCTGCGGGATCCAGTACGACTTCCGGCGACGCAGGGCGGGGCGCCAGATCCGTTTGGTACGGATGCTCCAGCGGGTCGGATCGCTGACGAACGCCGCGGTGCGTGCCTCGCCGGCCAGGTAGCTCAACCCGATGCTGTCGGCGAAGCCGAGTCGACGCCGTCGAGTCCCCCACCAGGTCGGCGCTTCCTGCACCATCAACAGCTCCGGTTTGCAGGTCGTGATCACCTCGGCCAGAGCGGTTCGATCATCACCCCATCGATGGACGTTGTACGTCATCAATCTCAAGATCATCACCGGCCCTTCCGGGCGTCCGAGTGGGTCGAGCCTAATCGGTCTCGTAGAGTCCTGCCATGGCTGGAAGGCAGAGCGTGCGTGCCGTTGGCGGCATGCTGCTCGGCTGCCTGATGCTGGCCGGCTGCTCGGACCCGGCCGAGCGCGCCGCATCGCCGGAACCGACCACCCCTCCGCCAGCGACCCCGGCCCACGGCTCAACGACACTGGCCCACGGCTCAACAACACCGGCCGACAGCGCGACGACGCCGACCCGGTATCCCTCCAGCACCCCGGAGCAGAGTCGGACCGCAGCTTCGAAGACCTCGCCTTCCCGCACCGGAGCCGCCCAGCAATCGCCGTCCCCGACGAAGACGACGCGGGCGACGACCACGGCGAAGCCGGTGATCGTGATCGATCCCGGCCACAGCGGCCGATCCATCCGCAGCACCGAGCCGAGCACCGGATTGACCGACTTCGATTACCCCAACGATCCCGAAATGGACGAGGTCTACGAGGTGAGCGCCTGCGTCGCCGACGGCCTGCGGGATCGTGGCTATCGGGTGATCATGACCAAACACAGCGCCGACGACACAGTCAGCCTGGCCCAGCGAGCCAAGATCGCCAACCGTGCAGACGCCGACCTCGCGATCAGCGTGCACAATGATCACAGCCAACGGCCGAGCTTCCAGGCGGTGTACAGCCAGCGCGGCTTGAAGCACGACGGCCGTTACGGGCCGATGTGGCGTGGCAGCGACGCCAACCGTACCGTCTTCGATCATCTCCAGGTTGCTCGTCGGAGCGCCCGCTACGCCAAGATCATTTCCGAGCAGAGGGCCATCGCACAGCGCCGTCCGGTCGCCATTGCCGAGGAGAATTTCACCGGCCGTTCCGGCCTCGAGCCGGGCAACCTGGCCATGGTCCAACTGCTCGCCGACGTCCCCTGGGTCTACAACGAGGCCGGTGCACTGACCGCCGGCTCGACCACCCACCGGATGGCCATGACCGAGCAGGCTCGCTACGCCGAAGGCCTGCTGGACGGCGTCGTTGCCGCGATTCCGCTGCCCGACGATCGGCCCGGATCCGGCTCAGATGAACAGCTCGGCAGCATGGTCAGTTGCCTGGACCACCGGCGGCGGTGACGCATTCGGTCACCACGTGTTGAAATGCGGTGGCGTCGCCGCCGGTCAATTCGCTGGCGTCTCCCTTGATGATCTTGGACAGCCCGGCTCGGGAGAGCTCCTGGAAGCTCGGGTAGGCCGCACAGGCGGCAGCCCGGCGGACCTGGTCCGAGGTCAGCTTCGGCTGCAGGCCGAAGTAGTCGGCCAGCGCCGCCTGCAGCCTGTCGATCGACGGCTTACCCGCCGACCCGGCGCCGTCGGCCGGGCTGCTGCTGCTCGAGGCAGCGGTAGGTTGCGCAGCCGAGGTCGACGGAGCGTTCGATGATCCTGGGGCCATGCCGGCGACGTGGCCGCCCGAGACATCGCAGCCGGCCAGCAGCACCGTGATCGCCAACAAGGCCGGTCCGCGCCATCGAAGGGAATCAATCCATTTCATGCGCGTCCGGTCGCCCCATTCTCATCGCCAGTGTCCTACGGAGTGTAGAAGGACGCAGCTCGATCTACCTGAGCGCGCGATAAGGTCTGAACCATGGCCAGCACCGTGATCCACCCGGCCTCGTCGGCCCGTCCGCCGGCCCCCTTCGCCGACGTCGTCGCAGACCAGAGTTCGTTGCGCCGATTCCTGGACGGGCTGCCCGGAGTCGACCCGGTCGCACTGGAACAGCGGGCCGCCGGCCTGGCCACCCGGTCGATCAAGAAGCAGTCCAAACTGACCGCCATCGACCTGGCCATCTCGATGGTCGACCTGACCACGCTCGAGGGTGCCGACACCCCCGGCAAGGTGCGCAATCTGGTCCGCAAGGCGCTGCAGCCGGATCCCGAACGGCCGGACACCCCGCGAGTCGCCGCCATCTGCATCTACCCCGATCTGGTCCCGGTCGCCGTGGAGGCCCTCGCCGGCTCGGAGCAGACCGGCAGCAAGATCAAGATCGCTTCCGTTGCCACCGCGTTTCCGTCCGGCCGGGCGGCGACGTCGGTGAAGATCGCCGATGTACGCAGCGCGGTCGAGGCCGGTGCCGACGAGATCGACATGGTGATCGACCGGGGCGCCTTCCTGGCCGGTGATTACGCCAAGGTCTACGACGAGATCGTTGCGGTCAAACAGGCCTGCGGCCAAGCTCGGTTGAAGGTGATCTTGGAGACCGGCGAGCTGGCCACCTACGACAACGTCCGCAAGGCCTCCTGGCTGGCATTGGTGGCCGGCGGCGATTTCATCAAGACCTCGACCGGCAAGGTCAGTCCGGCCGCCACCCTGCCGGTCACTCACGTGATGCTGCAGGCAGTCAAGGACTGGAAACGGCTGACCGGACAGCAGCGGGCGGTCAAGCCGGCCGGCGGCATTCGCACGGCCAAGGACGCAATCCGTTACCTGGTTGCGGTTCGGGAGGTGGCCGGGCCCGAGTGGCTGGACCCGTACTGGTTCCGCTTCGGCGCGTCGTCGGTGCTGAACGATTTGATCATGCAACGCCGTACCCAGCAGTCCGGGCACTACTGGGGTGCCGACTACGTGACCGTGGACTGAGAGAAGTGATCATGTCTGATTCGATCAAGACCGCCTCTCTGCCGGACTGGGAGTACGCGCCGGCGCCGGAGTCGGAGGCGATTGCGCGGGTCAAGGAACGCTATCTGCCCTACATCGACGGCAAGTTCATCGAGGGCGGCGGCGAGGACCTGATCACCGTCAATCCGGGTCGCGGTGAGGAGTTGGCGACGGTCTCCACCGTCAATGACGCTGATCTTGACGCCGCCGTGCGCGCAGCCCGCAGAGCCTACGAGGGTGTCTGGTCACGGCTGTCGGGAGCCGAGCGGGGCAAGTACCTCTTCCGAATCGCCCGCGGCATCGCCGAGCGCGCCCGCGAGCTCGCCGTGCTGGAGAGTCTGGACAACGGCAAGCCGATCAAGGAAACCCGCGACTTCGACGTCCCGACCGCAGCCCAGCACTTCTTCTATCACGCGGGCTGGGCGGACAAGCTCGGCTACCTCGGCTACGGTCCGGCGCCCCGGTCATTGGGCGTTGCCGGGCAGGTGATTCCGTGGAATTTCCCGTTGCTGATGGCGGCCTGGAAGATCGCTCCCGCCCTGGCCGCCGGCAACACGGTGGTGATCAAGCCCGCCGAGACCACGCCGTTGTCGATCTTGGTCCTGGCGGAGATCATCGCCGATGCCGATCTGCCGCCGGGTGTGGTGAACATCGTGCCCGGCGCCGGAGACGTCGGGTCGAGTCTGGTCAACCATCCCGGGATCGACAAGGTCGCCTTCACCGGTTCGACCGCGGTGGGCAAGCAGATCCAGCAGTCGCTGGCAGGCACCGGGCGCAAACTGACCCTGGAGCTGGGTGGGAAGGGCGCCAACATCGTCTTCGCCGATGCTGCCCTTGATCAGGCCGTCGAAGGCATCGTGAACGGCATCTTCTTCAACGCCGGTCAAGTCTGCTGCGCCGGATCACGGTTGCTGGTGCAGGAGCCGATCGCCGAGGAATTGCTGCTCCGGTTGAGGGATCGGGCGCAGACGCTTCGGGTCGGCGACCCGCTGGACAAGAACACCGACGTCGGTGCGATCAACTCACACCAGCAGCTGACCAAGATCACCGAGCTCACTCAGGCCGGCATCGACGAGGGTGCGCAGGTGTGGCGGTCGAACTGTCCGCTTCCGGATCGCGGCTTCTACGTCGCCCCCACCATCCTCACCTCGGCCTCGGCGACGATGCGGATCGCACGCGAGGAGATCTTCGGTCCGGTGCTGACGGTGATCACCTTCCGCACTCCGGACGAGGCACTGGCCAAGGCCAACAACAGCCCGTACGGGCTGTCGGCCGGTGTGTGGACCGAGAAGGGATCGCGTGCAATGGCCATGGCTGCTCGGCTGCAGGCCGGGGTGATCTGGGACAACACCTTCAATCGGTTCGACCCGGCAGCGGCATTCGGCGGCTATCAGGAGTCCGGTTTCGGCCGGGAGGGCGGGCCGTCCGGCCTGGCCGCCTATCTGGACACCGATGACGAGGCGGTGCTGGCATGAGCCTGACCGTGTCCAAGACCTACAAGCTGTACGTCGGCGGCGCATTCGGTCGATCGGAGTCCGGCCGCACCTACCAGGTCAACGATGCCGGAGGGACCTTCATGGCGAACGCGGTGTTGGCCTCCCGCAAGGATGCTCGCGACGCGGTGGTGGCGGCCCGCAAGGGCTACCGCTCCTGGTCGAAGGCGACACCGTACAACCGCGGGCAGGTGATCTATCGGATCGCCGAGATGCTGCAGGGCAGGGCGGCCGAGTTCGTCGAGTTGTTGATCACCAGCCGCGGAGTTGATCAAGAGGGAGCCCGGGCCGAAGTCGATGCGGCGATCGATCGGCTGGTGCACTACGCCGGCTGGACCGACAAGCTGGCCGCGGTGTTCGGGTCTGCCAATCCGGTGTCGGCGCCGTACTTCAGCTACTCCGCCCCGGAGCCGACCGGGGTGGTCGCGATCGTCGCTCCGGCCGATGCCCCGCTGCTCGGGCTGGTGTCGGTGATCGCCCCGGTGATCACCGGAGGCAACGCTGCGGTGGTGATCGCCGCCGAGCAGGATCCCTGTGTGGCGGTGACCCTGGGCGAGGTGCTGGCAACCTCCGACGTGCCGGCAGGGGTCGTCAACATCCTGACTGGCAAGGCCGCCGAGATCGCGCCGCACCTGGCAGCCCACGCCGAGGTGAACGCGATCGACGTGACCGGCGCCGATGGCGAGCTGCGGACCGAGCTCGAGCGCAGCGCCGCCCAGACGGTGAAACGGATCTACCGTCCCAAGGGCCGGCCAGACTTCTCTGCCGTGCCGGGCACTGCACGGTTGCGGGCCTTCCTGGAGATCAAGACGGTCTGGCATCCGACCGGCGCACCCTCCCTGGCCGGCGGCTCGAGCTATTAGGACGTACTAGTCTTCGGCCGGTGCAGAGAATCGAGCGTCGGGTTGTGCTGCTCGCCGGACCGTCCGGCAGTGGCAAGTCCCGGGTGGCGCGGCTGGCCGATTGTCCGAGCCTGAATCTGGACGACTTCTACCACGACGGCGATCATCCGGATCTGCCGCTGACGCTCGGCATCGTCGACTGGGACGATCCCCGGAGCTGGGATGCACAAGCAGCGGCTGCAGCCGTGGCCGAGCTGCTCGCCGACGGTGTGGCCACGGTCCCGCAGTACGACATCACGGCGAACGCGGCCGTCGGCACCCATCGAATTGATCTTGGCGACGCCGACAGCTTCATCGCCGAGGGTGTGTTTGCGATGGAGCTGGCCGATCAGTGCCGCGCTGCCGAGCTGACCACGATGCCGCTCTATCTCGATCGGCCACGGGCGGTGGTGATGATCTTGCGTTTCGTCCGCGATCTGCGTGAGCACCGCAAACCGTTGCCGATCTTGCTTCGTCGTGGCATTGCGTTGTTCCACGCCGACAAGGCGCTCCGTGAACGCGCAACTGCCGCAGGCTTCACCAGGGTGAGTCTGCGGCAGGCGCTGGAGTTGATCAAGCAGAAGCGCTGATCAGGAGTCGGCTGCGGTCAGCAGTTCGGCCTCCTCCAACTCGTCGAACCTCTCCGGCTGATCGATGTGGGCCAGGTTCTTACGACCGATGAACAGCACCACCATGGCGACCACGAAGGCCCCCGTACCGAAGATGTACGGGACCGGCGCACCGAGTCCGGCGGAGATCGGACCCGCGACGGCGGGTGCGATCGCACCGCCCAGGAACCGGATGCCGCTGTAGGTGGAGGACGCGACACTGCGCGGCAGCTCCGTTGCCTCCATCACCGACTCCGTCATCACCGTGTTCATGATGCCGAGGAAGAGACCGCCGACGATCACGCAGACGGTCAGGCCGACGAAGGAGTCGATCGCGAGTGCCATGATCGCCTCGATCACGGCCAGGCAGAACAGCGCCAGGTAGACCGTGTTGCGGCGGCCGATCTTGATCGCCAACCGCTGCGCCACGAAGACCGAGGTGAAGGCCAGACAGACGCCCCAGCCGAAGAAGACCAGGCCGAGCTGGATCGCACCGAACTCCTCGATTCCGGCCCCCTTGGCGGCGGCCTCCAACGGGAACGGGCTGTAGGCCAGCAGGGTGAAGAAGCCGAAGTTGTAGAACAGCGCGACGATTCCCAACGTCAGCAGGCCCTTGTGCTTCAGCGCTGTCAGCGTCGCGCTGAGCTTGATCGGCTGCGGCTTCTCCGCGGACTTGCCGAGCAGGACCAAGATCGCGATCAGGCCGATCGCCATCAGCACTGCGGTCCCGAAGAACGGGCCACGCCAGGACATCGAGCCGAGCAGGCCGCCGACCAGCGGTCCGATTGCGATGCCGACACCGAGTGCGGCCTCGTACAACATGATCGCGCTGTCGATGCCACCGCTGGCGGCACCGACGATGGTGGCCAGCGCGGTGGAGATGAAGAGCGCATTGCCCAGGCCCCAGCCGGCCCGGAAGCCGATGATCATGCCCACCGAGTCCGACGCCCCCGCTGCGGCGGCGAAGATGACGATCAGCACCAGGCCGATCAGCAACGTCTTCTTGGCCCCGATCCGGCTGGAGACGAAGCTGGTGAAGAACATGGCCAAGCCGGTGATGATCAAGTAGCTGGTGAACAACAGCATGGTCTGCGAC
>DATCVL010000230.1:0-2698 GCA_036566865.1 Microlunatus sp. | reverse complement strand
GGTGATCATGATCTTCATCGGATCGCCCGAATCGGAATGATCAACAGCGAGTGATCAACTCCACAAACGATCATGAGCGTGCTCGCCGTCCCATCCGGCGGTATCAGCGAAGAGCAGCGGGGCCTGAGGATCGAGGTGCTCTGCGAACAGATCTTCGTTGACGTCGTCGAAGCCGAGACCGGGCTTGTCGGGTACGGCGATGTAGCCGTCCTGAATGATCGGGTTCGGCAGTCCGGTGACAAGATCATGCCAGAACGGCACATCCGCAGCGTGGTGTTCCAGCGCGAGGAAGTTGTGGGTTGCGGCTGCCAGGTGAACGCTTGCCATGGTCGCGACCGGAGAAGCGGCGAGGTGCAGTGCCATCGCGATGCCCTTCTCCTCGGCCCGGTCGCCGAGCCGCTTGGTCTCGGCGATGCCGCCCGAGGTGGCCGGGTCCGGATGGACGACCCGGATCGCCCCGGCGTCCAGCAGGGGCTCGAAATTCTCGGCCAGGTAGATGTCCTCGCCGGTGCAGGTCGGAACCGCAACCGCCTCGGTCAGCTGTCGCCATTGATCTGTGTACTGCCAGGGGATCAGGTCCTCGATCCAGGCCAGCGTGTACGGCTCCAGTGCCCGGCCGATCCGGATGCAGGAGTCGAGAGCGATGTGGCCGAAATGATCAGCCGCCAGGGCGATGTCGTAACCGACGATCGATCGCACCTCCTCGACGAAGGCAGCCAGCTGCTCGACGCCCTTCTGGGTCACCTGGATCCCGGTGAACGGGTGCATCAGGTCGCCGTCGTCGTAGGCGCCGTCGGGTGCGATCAGCGTGCCCGGGGTGTCGCGGAGCAGGTTGATCCCGACGTCCATCTTGAGCATGGTGAAGCCGCGGCTGCGTCGTTCCAGCAGCCGGGCTCCCATCGCCTTCGGGTCGAGCTCGGTCGGGGTGTCGGCATAGCACCGGATCCGATCCCGGAACTGGCCGCCGACCAAGGCGTAGGCCGGAACCCCGTACGCCTTGCCGGCCAGGTCCATCAGCGCCATCTCGATGCCGCAGACGCCGCCGCCCTGGCGACCGTGGAAGCCGAACTGTTTGATCTTGCGGAAGATCTTGTCCAGGTTGCAGGGATTCTCGCCGATCAGTCGGCTCTTCAGCATCAGCGCATAGCTGGCGCTCGCGCCGTCGCGGACCTCGCCGTAGCCGACGATGCCTTGATTGGTCTCCAGCCGGAGGATCGACGACCGGAACGGCACTCCGACCAGGTTGGTGATCTTCATGTCGGTGATCCGCAACCGGCTCGGCCGGGAAGCGGTGTTCAGGTGTTGTTCGGTGAGTGTTGTGGCATCGGTTGTCATGATCATCCTGTGGCGTGAGCTGGGAGCTTCTTGGTCTGCGGGCGGCGTCGCTCACGCCAGGGCGAGAGCGGGAGTTGGTGACTTGAGCGCGGCTTCGACCAGGCCGCGCATGTAGCCGACGGCGTACAGGCGGCCGAGGGTGCCGTAGCCGACGTCGGTGATCGGCTCGCCGTACAAGCTCGGCACATGATCACAGCGCATCAGGCCGTCGAATCCGATGTCGCGGTAGGCCTCGATGCAGGCGTACATGTCGGTCGGACCGGCGTCATGCCAGGTCTCCACGAAACTCTCCCGGGTGCCTTCGACATCGCGGAAGTGGACGAAGAAGATCTTGCCGTCCGCACCCAGTTCGCGGATGGCAGCAGGAAGATCATCGGTCATCAGTCGGAAGTTGCCTTGGCAGAAGGTGATCCCGTTCATCGGGCTCGGATGCGTCTGCAGCAGTCGTCGGTAGCCATCGAGGCTGGACATGATGCGACCCATTCCGCCCAACGGCGAGATCGGCGGGTCGTCCGGGTGCATCGCGAGCCGAACGCCGGCGTCCTCGGCGACCGGGACAACCCGGGACAGGAAGTATTCGAGATTCTCCCAGAGTTGATCTTCGGCGATCGGCTCGGAGGTGGTTGGTCCTGCCTCGAAGACCGCGCGGTCGAAGCCGGTGACCAATGAGCCGCCGCGAGACTCCACCGAGGTACTGGTACGCACCCAGTTCCGGTCCGTCATCCACTCGTAGCACCAGACCGGAATCTGAAGTCGACCCATGTTCTGCAACAAGGCGCAGACGGCATCGATCTCCTCGTCCCGGCCGGGCAACCCTCGCTTTGCCAGGTTCAGCGGCGGTCGCCACTCGATCACTCCGAGATCGAATCCGAACCGGTTGTACTTGTCCTTGAGGCGTTGCAAGGGAAGGTAATCCCAGGGGGCGTCGCCGCCGCTGTTGTCGATCTTGCTGACCGGCGGCAAGGTGCCGACGGCATCGGTGACGCCGGTCTGGCGCATCAGGTGCCATAGTGGGCCATCGGCTTGGTCTCCGGGCAGGATCTCCGCGATCTTCATCGGTGTCGTCCTTTGTTGATCTTGAACGTTGATGGGCCGAGCCGCGGGTCCCGGCCGAGCGGGCTGCCGCGTCGACGGCTCACCTCAGAGCGGATTGTCGCGGGTCCACTCGGCGTAGTCGGCCTCGATGTGATCCGGCCAGGTCGGGACGTCGATCTCGGTGGTGGTGTAGCGCAGCTCCGCCAACCGTTGCTTGCCGAAGCGATCGCGATGATTGGTGCGCCGGCTGACGTCAGCCACTTCTGCGGCCAGGTGGGGCGGGATGAAGGTGACGCCGAGTTCGGTGCCGAGCACGATGTCGCCGGGC
>DATCVL010000229.1:0-11249 GCA_036566865.1 Microlunatus sp. | reverse complement strand
CCGCTCCAGTCGCCGTGGCTTCCTGCAGGCAGCCGGAGCCGCCGCGACCGCAGCAACGGGCGCGGTGCTGCTCGGCGGTTGCGGCGACGCAGGCGGCGCCTCGGCCGGTGGCGCGGGCAACGGTGCCGGCGGCAGAGCACTGGCCGCGAAGGGCAACGGGCAGAGCCTGAAGGTCGCGATCGGTAACGAGCCGCCGTACACCAAGATGAACGCCGACGGAACCGTCACCGGCTGTGAGCCGGACGTG
Source organism: Microlunatus sp. (assembly GCA_036566865.1). Taxonomy (GTDB): domain Bacteria; phylum Actinomycetota; class Actinomycetes; order Propionibacteriales; family Propionibacteriaceae; genus Microlunatus. Next base: position 11,002 of record DATCVL010000229.1, on the reverse strand, counting down.
CTGCAAGCCGTTCTGACCTCGATGGGCTACGGAAAGGTCGAGCCGGTGGTGGCCGGTTACGACGCGATGATCGCAGGGCTGAATGCCCACCGATGGGATGTCATCGCCGCCGGGCTGTTCATGAAGCAGTCCCGTTGCGAGGCCGTTGCCTACACCGAGCCGGTGATCGTTTCCACCGAGTCCTTCGCCGTGCTGCCCGGCAACCCGAAGAAGATCACCACGGTCGCCCGCGTCAAGTCCGACAGCTTGATCAAATGCGCGGTGATCGGAGGTGGGTTCGAGGACGGCATTCTCCAGACAGCCGAGGTACCCACCGATCAGGTCGTCAAGGTCAAGGACGGCGTCAGCGGTGTTGCCGCGTTGAAGGCCGGGCGGTGTGACGCATTCCTGCTGCCCACCCTGTCGTTGCAGTCGATCACCTCCGGCGGATTCGATGTCACCGACGTGATCACAGACGCTCCGAAGACCGGTTCGGGGGCGGCGTTCAGGAAGTCGGACTCCGACTTCGTCACCGCCTACAACAAGGCGTTGACCGACTTCAAGGCCACCGACGAGTTCAGCGCGATCGAGAAGAAGTGGGGATTCCGTGCCTCCGACACTGACGGTGTGACCACCTCAGAGTTGTGCAAGAACGAGGGATGATCACCGCAGATGACCGTTCTGGTTGATCACGCCTCGCTGATCATGAAGGGGCTGTGGATCACCGTCCAGCTGACCGTGTACGGGATCTTGGCGACCGTGGTCGTAGCCTTCGCCGTCGGGCTTGCCCGGCTCTCCGAACACCGGTGGCTGCGGTGGCCGGCGATCGCATTCACCGAGGTCTTCCGTGGTACGTCGCTGGTCGTCCAGTTGTTCTGGTTCTTCTACGCGTTGCCGTATCTGGGTGTCTACCTCAACCCGATGGTGGCCGCAGTCCTCGTTCTCGGCCTGAACGAGGGTGCCTACGCCGCCGAGATCGTCCGCAGTGCCATTGCCTCCCGCCCGGTCGGGCAGACCGAGGCCTCGGTCGCGTTGGGTATCCGTCCGCGGCATCGGCTGTGGCGGATCCTGATCCCGCAGTCGATCCCGATCATGTTGCCCTCGTTCGGCAATGTCGGCGTCGATCTGCTGAAGGCGACCTCGCTGGTGTCGCTGGTCACGGTCTACGACCTGACCCAGCGGGTGACGGCGATCCAGCAGTCGGTCGGCGGGCAGACCGGGGTGCTCTTCGGCGCGTTGCTGGTGCTGTACTTCGCCCTGTCGATGCTGCTGGCGCTGTTGGTCCGGGCCCTCGAATCGCGATTCTCGCTGGACCGCTCGGTGATTCGTCGACGCGGCTTGTTCGTCGATCGTGCGCAGGTGAGCGTGTGATCGCGCTGCAGATCTTCAGTTGGGAAGCGGCTCGTTCGATGCTGCCGGACCTGTTGGCCGGCCTGCGGGTCACGGTCGAGGTGACGGTGGCGGCGTTCCTGCTGTCCCTGGTGCTGGGACTGATCATCGCCATCCCCCGGACCCTGAAGGTGCCGGTGCTGGCTCCTTTGTTGAGCTTCGTCGTGCTCTTCCTGCGCGGCACCCCGTTACTGGTTCAGGCCTACTTCGCCTTCATGGTGCTACCGCTGGTCAGCGGCGTCACCCTGAGCCGTTCATCACCGGGTTCCTGGTGCTCGGGGTGAACTACAGCGCCTACACCGCGGAGGTCTACCGAGCCGGGATCGACGGCGTACCGAAGGGGCAATGGGAGGCTGCGACTGCGCTCAGCCTGCCGCCGGTCCCCACCTGGGGGCGGGTGGTCCTGCCGCAGTCGATCAAGGTCGTGCTGCCGGTGCTGGGCAACTATCTGATCCAGATGTTCAAGGACTCCGCGATCCTGTCCGCGATCACCGTTGCCGAGATGATCACTCGGGCCAATGAGCACCTTGATCATCCGATGGAGGCCTTCACCCTGGTCGGGATTCTGTTCTTCGTCGTGAGTTACCCCTGTTCGCTGTTACTGAGAGCCTTGGAGCGTCGTCGTGCCGTCAGTGCCTGAATCCTCGAGAGCCGCCGCGCCCGCAGTCGAATTCGTCAACGTCAGCAAGAGCTGGGGCGATCGCGCGGTGTTGAAGGGTCTCGACTTCGCCGTAGCGCCGGGCGAAAAAGTCTCCATCATCGGCCCGTCCGGGTCGGGCAAGACCACGATCCTGCGGATCGCGATGACGCTGGAGGTGCCCAGCGACGGAGTGGTGAACGTCTGCGGCAACACTCTGTGGTCGGCCACGAACGGACGGCAGCCCAAGCTCACCCGACAGGCGCGGCAGCTGCGCACCCGGGTCGGGATGGTGTTCCAGCAGTTCAATCTGTTCCCGCACATGACGGCCGCACAGAACGTGATGGAGGCGCCCCGCAAGGTGCTCGGACTCGGACACGATGAGGCACGCCGGCGGGCCGCAGAACTGCTGGAGCAGGTCGGGCTGAGTGCGCAGATCGACCAGTTGCCCGGACAGTTGTCGGGTGGTCAGCAGCAACGGGTCGCCATCGCCCGGGCGCTGGCGATGCAGCCACAGGTGCTGTTGTTCGACGAGCCGACCTCGGCCCTGGACCCGGAGCTGATCGGCGACGTCCTGGGCGTGATCCGCGACCTGGCGTTGTCCACCGATATGACGATGCTGCTGGTGACCCACGAGATGCGGTTCGCCGAGCACGTGTCCGACCGAGTGGTGATGTTCGACGGCGGTGCGGTGGTCGAACAGGGCCCGCCGAGTGAGATCTTCTCCGATCCGACGCACGAACGCACCCGGCGCTTCCTGCGCGCCGTCCTCAATCACTGATCCGGCTGCCTCACGGATCCGGGCGGCGGCGGACCGACCCGGCATCCGGGCAGGACACTCGGCCCGCGAGCCGACCGGTAGATTGACCGCCGTGGGAGCTGAGGCGTTCGATCAACCGCTGCTGATCAGGGTGTCCGGCAGGGATCAACCGCGAGTCCTGCACGACCTGCTCGGATTGCTGGACAGCGCCGGTGCAGTGGTGGATGACATGGAGCAACTGGTCGTCCGCGAACGGCTGACCCTCGACGTCCTGGTCCGGCTGGACGGCGCCGACTCGGGTCTGATCCGCGACATTCTCTACTGGGGCCACACCGAAGGACTGTCGGTCGACTTCGAGCAGGTCGAGGCCACCTCGCAGCGATCCAAGCTGCTGCGGCACGCGGTCACGGTGCTCGGCGAGGATCTCACCCCGGCCGGCCTTGCCGCGGTGTCCGGAGTGGTCGCCGACACCGGCGGCAACATCGACCGGGTCGTCCGGCTGGCAACCGAGCCGGTGACCGCGTACGACTTCGCGGTGATCGCCGGCGACGTCGCCGAACTGAAGCGGCGGCTGCTGCAGGTGGCCCGTGATCATCGCCTCGACATCGCCGTCCAGGCAGGCGGGCTGGAGCGGCGGGCCAAACGGCTGGTGGTGATGGACGTCGACTCGACCTTGATCAGGAACGAGATGATCGACCTGCTGGCCGAGGAGGCCGGCTGTTCCGCGGCCGTGGTCGCGATCACCGAACGGGCGATGCGTGGTGAGCTCGACTTCGAAGGCTCGCTGCGGGAACGCGTTCGGCTGCTCAAGGGCCTGGACACCGATGCGATCGAACGGGTCCGCGGCCGGATCCAGCTCACCCCGGGCGCCCGAACCTTCGTCCGTACGCTGAAACGGCTGGGCTATGCGGTGGCCATCGTCAGCGGCGGCTTCACCGTCTTCACCGACTGGCTGCAAGAACGACTCGATCTTGATCATGCCTACGGCAACACGATCGAGATCATCGACGGACGATTGACCGGCGAGATCACCGGAGTCGTCGTCGACCGGGCCCGGAAGGCCGAGCTGCTGGCCGAGATCGCTGCTGCAGAAGGCGTTCCGTTGTCCCAGACGGTGGCGATCGGGGACGGCGCCAATGATCTTGACATGCTGTCCGCGGCCGGCATGGGCATCGCGTTCAACGCCAAGCCGGCGGTCCGGGAACAGGCCGAGGTGACCGTCTCGGTGCCGTATCTGGACGCGATCTTGTTCATGCTGGGTTTGCGCGGCAGCGATGTTGATCATGGCGAGCTCGTGATCACCGGTGGCACCGGGAGGGAAGAGTCGTGATCAGGCTGGCTCTGGCACAGGTGATCAGCTCGGCGGACAAGGCCGCCAATCTGGCGATGGTCGAAGATCAGATCGCGCGGGCAGCCGAGGCCGGTGCCGAGCTGGTGATCTTCCCCGAGGCAACCATGTGCGCCTTCGGCAATCGGTTGGACACCGTCGCCGAGCCGCTGGACGGCCCGTGGGTCAGCAGACTGACCGAGCTGGCGGTCGAGCACGACGTCACCGCCGTGGCCGGCGTCTTCACTCCTGCTGGCGAGTACGGTCCGGACGGCCGGCAGAAGGTGATCAACACCTTGGTCGCGACCGGCGCCGGCGGACTCGTCGGCTATCAGAAGATCCATCTCTTCGACGCGTTCGGCTTCGCCGAGTCGGACACCGTGGTGGCGGGCCGGGAACCGGTGATCATCACGGTCAACGGTGTACGGGTCGGGCTGACGGTCTGTTACGACGTACGGTTTCCCGGCCTCTACACGACCCTGGCCGATCGCGGTGCCGAGTTGATCATCGTCTCGGCATCCTGGGGCGCCGGCCCGACCAAGATCGAGCAATGGGAGTTGCTCACCCAGGCCCGGGCTCTGGACAGCACCTGCTTCGTGGTCGCCGTCGGCCAGGCGGATCCGGCCACCCGCGGGATCAAGCCGAGGGGCAGTGCCCCGACCGGGATCGGCTACAGCGCCGTGATCGACCCGACCGGCTCGGCGATCGCCGGTGCCACCGCCGAACCGGAATTGTTGATCACCGAGATCGATCCGGCCCGGGTCGCCGAAGTCCGCAAGAGCATCCCGGTGCTGGCCAACCGCAAATTCTGACCACGCCGGGGCCCGCCCGATAGGGTCGCCGAGTGCATTTCTCCGAGTACGACACCCGACTGGCCGCGTACGCGGTGATCATCGACGAGGACGATCGGATCCTGCTCAGCTGGTTCAACGGAGGCAACCAGCGGCGTGCCCGGGAGTGCTGGTCGCTGCCCGGTGGCGGCATCGAGTTCGAGGAGAGCATCGAGCAGGGGATCGTGCGCGAGGCCAAGGAGGAGACCGGCTACGACATCGAGCTGGGGATGCCGCTGACCACCAGCACCTTCACCACCCGGGAGCCGGGGCGGCGACCGTACCGGGCGGCCCGGGTCCTCTACACCGCCACCGTGACCGGTGGCACCCTGGGCACTCTCGAGGTCGGCGGGACCACCGATCGGGCGGACTGGCTGCCGATCGGCAGGGTCGCCGACGAGCCGCACGCCGACATCGTCCGGATCGGAATCGAGGCCTGGCAGAAGCTCGGCCGCTGAGCCCGGGCACGTCGTCCACGCATTGTCGGGGGCGGATGTTCAAATGGGCCCCATGACGGTGACCGGCGCCAGGGAGTCCACGACCAGCACAAGCGGATCCAGGACAACCGGTAGCAGTCACCGCGCCGAGACCGACGGCTATGCACTCGTCCGCCGGCCGCTGCTGGAGCGGCCGATCGAGCCCGACGGGGCCCAGCAACGCGTTGTCCAGCATCCCGGCGGCCCGCTGCTGGTGGTCGCCGGACCCGGCACCGGCAAGACCAGCACCTTGGTCGAAACGGCGGTGAACCGGATCGCGGCCCGAGGAATCGGCGCCGATCGGGTGCTCGCCCTGACCTTCTCCCGGCGTGCCGCGGCGGATCTGCGGATCCGGATCGCTGCCCGGCTCGGCCGATCCGTGGCCAGCCCGCGGGCGATGACCTTCCACGCCTTCTGTTATGCGCTGATTCGCCGGTTCACTCCGATCGAGGGCGGCTCCAGCGAACGGATCGGGCCACGACTGCTGACCGGGCCGGAGCAGGAATTCCGGGTCCGCGAGGTGCTGGAGGGCAGCCTGCAGTCCGGCAAGGTGGGCTGGCCGGAGTCGGTCAGCCGTGCCTTCAGTACGCGTGGCTTCGTCGCCGAGATCCGCGCGGTGCTGGCCAAGGCGCGCCAGCTCGGGATGGATCCGGAGGATGTGATCGAGGCGGGCCAGCAGGCCGGTCGCCCCGAGTGGAGCAGCGTCGGTCAGTTCTTCGACGAGTACCTGGACGTGCTTGACGCCGAGGAGGTGATCGACTACGCCGAGTTGGTGCATCGCTGCCGGATCCTGCTGGCCGACCCGGAGATCCTGGCGACACTGCGCCGGGAGATCGACTGTGTCCTGGTGGACGAATTCCAGGACACCGATCCGGCCCAGGTCCGGCTGCTGCAGGCGCTGGCCGGCGACGGCCGGGAGGTGATCGCGTTCGGAGATCCGGACCAGTCGATCTTCGGATTCCGGGGCGCCGAGGCCCGCGGGATCCTCGATTTCCCGGACCGTTTCCGGGTCGGCGGTCGCGCCGACGGTGAACCTGCACCGGTGATCGCCTTGCCGACCAACCATCGCAGCGGAGCGGCGCTGCAGGGGGCCAGTCGCGGACTGGCCGACCGGCTCGGCATCCAGCGAGCATTGCCGCCGACGGTGTTGGACGGCTTCCGCCGACCGGTCTCGGCGGACGGACTGCCGCGGGGCCGGGTGGAGGCGTACACCTGTGTGACAGCAGGCGCGGAGGCCGATCAGATCGCCGATCTGCTCCGCCGAGCGCATCTGCTGGACGGGCTGGACTGGTCCGAGATGGCGGTGCTGGTGCGGCACGGTCGGCAGCGAATTCCCGGACTGACCCGGGCGCTGACCGCGGCCGGCGTGCCGGTCGAGGTGGCCGGCGACGAGATCCCGTTGGCTGCCGAGCTGGCGACCCGGCCATTGCTGCTGGGACTGCGGGTCGCTGCCGCGGTCGATCCACTGCAGGCCGAGGAAGCCCAACTGCTGCTCAGTTCTCCACTGTGCGGCCTGGACAGCATGGCGATCAGGCGGCTGGGCCGAATGCTGCGGCACGCCGAGCGGGAGGAGCTCGGCGGGGCGGCGCTGCCGCGCCGTTCACCGGAGTTGATCAAGGAAGCGATCGGTGATCCGTCCCGGCTGGACGACCTGCCGCAGTCCCTCGAGGTGGAGGCGACCCGGCGGGTGGCCGAGTTGATCATCCGGGTCGGGAAGTTGATCACCGACGGTGCCACCGCGGAGGAGGCACTGTGGGAGCTGTGGACCGGCACCGACTGGCCCGAGCGGCTGCGGGCCGATTCCCGGCACGGTGGTGACACCGGGATGCGCGCCAATCGTGATCTTGATGCGGTGGTCGCGCTGTTCGACGTCGCGGGCCGATCGGAGGAGGTGTCCGGGCTGCGTGGGGTGACCGGCTTCCTGGCCGAGGTCGAAGCCCAGCAGATCCCGGCCGACACCCGCAGCGAGGCTGCGGTGCGAGGTTCGTCGGTCCGGGTGCTCACGGCGCATCGGGCCAAGGGACTGCAGTGGCCGCTGGTCGTGGTTGCGTCGGTGCAGGAGGGCAGTTGGCCGGACGTCCGCCGCCGCGGTTCGCTGCTCGAGGCCGACCGGCTGAGTCGGCACGGGGTGGCCGAGGCGGAGCCGCCGGCCGCGCGGATCGCCGAGGAGCGACGACTGTTCTATGTCGCCTGTACCCGGGCCGGCCGACGGCTGGTGGTGACTGCGGTGGAGGGCACCGACGGCGAAAATGATCAACCGTCTCGGTTCATCAACGAGCTCGGTGTCCAGGTCCGGCGGCTGGCCGGGCGACCGGCCCGACCGCTGTCGCTGCCGGCGCTGATCGGTGATCTTCGTCGGGTCAGCATCGATCCGCAAGCACCGCCGGGAATGCGGACGGCGGCCGCCGTCCGGCTGGCCCAGCTGTCCGATGCCGTAGATGATCATGGCCGTCCGTTGGCGGCCGCCGCGCGGCCCGGACGCTGGTGGGGGATGCGCGGTCCCAGCGAGGCGACCGGCCCCGTACAGCATCCGGATGCACCGGTGCAGCTCTCCGGCAGCCAGCTCGCCTCCGTGTTGGACTGCCCTCGGCAGTGGTTCCTGTCCCGGAAGGCTCGGGCCGAATCGGTCAGGGGTACGGCTGCCAGTTTCGGTTCGGTCGTGCACGTGCTGGCCGAGTACGGCGCCACCCAGCAGTTGGACGCCGATGCCATTGCCGGCCACCTGGACTCGATCTGGGACCAACTCGATTTCGATGCCAACTGGCTGTCCGCGACCGAACGGATCGAGGCCGAGTCCGCGTTGGAACGCTTTGCCCTGTGGCAATCCGCGCGGCCGGACCGCGAACTGCTGGGCACCGAAGTGCCCTTCAGCTGCGAAGTTGATCTTGGTACGGATCGGGTCCGGTTGACCGGGACCGCGGACCGGGTCGAACGAGACAACCAGGGCCGGATCCGGATCGTCGACTTCAAGACCGGTCGCCGACCGCCGACCGCCGCGGACATGGCGGTCCAAGATCAACTCGGGGTCTATCAATTGGCGGTGGCCGAGGGTGCCCTGGCCGAGGTGACCGGCTCCGACGCCCGGACCGGCGGCGCCGAGCTGGTGTACCTACGGCTGCCGGAGGGCAAGGGTCCGCTGCCGAAGGTGTTGGAGCAGGCGTCACTGCAGGACGTACCGTTCCCGATCGCACCGGCCGACGATGCACCGACCGAGCATCCGACCTGGGTGCATCAACGGCTGGCCGAAGCGGCGGCGATCATCCGCTCGGAACGGTTCGACGCCCGGATCGGGGCGGCCTGCCGGTATTGCCCCTTCCGCAGCAGTTGCCCGGCGCAGTCCGAGGGACGGCAGGTGGTGTCATGAGCGAGGGACCGCGGCGGTTCGAGTCCACCGATGATCTGATCGAGGCACTCGGTATCGAGTTCTCGCTGCAGCAGTTGGCCGCGATCACGGCGCCGCTGGAGCCGGGCGTGATCATCGCCGGTGCCGGCTCCGGCAAGACCACCGTGATGGCGGCCCGGGTGGTGTGGCTGGTCGGCATCGGCGCGGTCCGGCCGGAGGAGGTGCTCGGCCTGACCTTCACCCGCAAGGCGGCGGCCGAACTGTCCGGACGGGTCCGCTCCGCGCTGCTCAAGGCCGGCGTGATCGACGAGCAGGGTGTGGACGAGGCCGGCGAGCAGTTGATCATGACCTACGACGCCTTCGCCGCCCGACTGGTGGCCGAGCAGGGGTTGCGGCTGGGGGTCGAGTCGGAGAGCGTGATGATCACCGGTGCGGCCAGGTTTCGGCTCGCCTCCCGGGTGGTGGAGCAAGCGTCCGGACCGTTCGAGCAGATCTCCCGACTGCGACCGCAGACGGTGACCGAACGGGTGCTGCAACTGGACTCCGATCTGCAGCAGCACCTGGTCCGCACCACGGCATTGGATCAGCACGCCCGGCGCTGGCGGTTGGCCATGCAGGCAGCACCGGTGAACAACCGCGGCAACGTGTACGCCGACGTCAAGCGGGCCCTGGCCGCGGTCGACGAGCGGCTGGAGTTGGCCAGTCTGGTCGACAACTACCAGGCCCTGAAGCGGCGACTGGATGTGGTCGAATTCGCCGACCAGATGGCCGTTGCGGCGCGGCTGGCCACCGAGTTGCCGGAGGTGTCCGAGGCGCTGCGGACCGAGTTCAAGGTGGTCCTGCTGGACGAGTATCAGGACACCTCCGCGGCGCAGGCGATCATGCTCCGTGGGTTGTTCTCCGGTCCGGATGAGCGGACCGGGCGAGGACATCCGGTGACCGCGGTCGGCGATCCGTTCCAGGCGATCTACGGCTGGCGCGGCGCCGCCGCAAGCAACATCCTGCGGTTCGCGTCCTCCTTCCCGCGGGCCGACGGACGCGACAGCCGACGGTTCGCGCTGACCGTGAATCGGCGCAGCGGGCAGACCATTCTGGACGTCGCCAATGTGCTCTCCGAACCCTTGCGCGCGGACGAGTCGATGCTCCTCACCGAGCCCGGCGAGGCCGGCGGATCGCAAGCCGGCAAGGGATCTGAGCCGGTGGACGGGCTGGGCATGCTGTATGCGCCGGAGAGCTCGGGCGCCGGCGAGGTGCGTGCGGCCACGTTCCAGACCTGGGGCGAGGAGGTGAGCTGGCTCGCCGACGAAGTGGTCGCAGCCCGGGACAGCCAGACGGTCGACCGCTGGTCGGAGATCGCGGTGCTGACCCGGCGCAATGCCGACATCGGACCGATCTACGGCGAGTTGGTGGCCCGTGACGTACCGACCGAGATCGTCGGGCTCGGCGGGCTGCTCAGTCTGCCCGAGGTGATGGATGTCGTCTCGACCCTGCGGTTGATCGATGACGTCACGGCCAATCCCGATCTGGTCCGGCTGCTCGGCGGCCCGCGATGGAACATCGGTCCGCGGGACCTGGCGCTACTCGGCCGCCGCGCCCGCGAGATCGCCGAAGCCGACCAGGCCCAACCTCGTCGTGACGCCGGCCAGGACCCGCTCGAGCCGGCTCGGTTGGATCGGGAAACGCCCGATGATGATCATGGTGTGGGTGGACTGCTCGGTGCGCTGGAGCAGGCCGTCGGTGACCTCGATCCGACCGAGGTGATCAGCCTGCTGGATGCGGTCGAGGATCCGGGGGAGGGCTTCAGCGAGGAGACGCTGCAGCGGTTCGCACAGCTGGCGGCGGAGCTGAGCTACCTGCGCCGGCACTGCGACGAGCCGTTGCTGGACCTCTGCCGGCGGGTGGTGGCCGTGCTCGGACTCGACGTCGAACTGCTGGCCACACCGGATTTCGGCCGGACCCAGCGGCGTGATCAACTCGGCGCCTTCATGGATGCGGTCGCCGACTACGCCGACGTCGACGGCCAGGCCTCACTCTCGGGTCTGCTCAGCTTCCTGCGCGCCGAGTCCGAGCACGGCAGCGGGCTGGAGCAGGCAGTCCCGACCGACCGGGAGTCGGTGAAGCTGTTGACCATGCACAAGGCCAAGGGGCTGGAGTGGGACGTGGTGTTCCTGCCTGCACTGATGAAGGGCACGTTCCCCAGCGACCGGGTGACCGACAACTGGGTGATCAACGCCGGCGTGCTGCCGGCCGACCTGCGCGGT
>DATCVL010000228.1:0-3446 GCA_036566865.1 Microlunatus sp. | reverse complement strand
CGACTTCAGCATCCCTGCCGAGAGCCTGGCGGTCGTGGTCGGCGGCAACGCCAGCGGCAAGTCGACCCTGCTGCTGGCACTGATCGGACGGGCTCGCGGCGTCCGCGGATCGCTGCGGGTCGCCGGTCTTGATGCCTTCGCCGAGCCCCGGCAGCTGCACAAGATCAGCACCGCGGCCCGGATCGACGCATTGATCGACATCGAACCACGCCACTCGGTCTCCGACGCCGTCCGGGAGCGAGCCGCGATCGAAGGCCTGCGCAGATCCGCAGCAGAGCAGAGTTTCCGCGAGGCTGCCGAGATCCTCCAGCTCGCCGCACCGCTGGACCAGCTGGTCGAAGAACTCCCGAGCTACCACCAGACGCTGCTCGCGGTCGCGCTGGCTTGCCTCCGGCCGAACACGCTGCTCGTCCTCGACGACGCCGACCACGGCCTCTGCCTTGATGGTCAACATCGGCTCTATTCAGCACTCGGATCACTGATCGCCGAGACCGGCAGCACCGTGATCGTTTCCACGGTCGAGCCAACGACCATTCCGTACGACGCCGTCGGTATCCAACTCCCCGCCCCCGGCGTCGCAGAAGAGCACAGCAGGTGATCATGACCAATCCATTCCGCATCGCTGCCGGAGAATTCCGACGTTTCCGCGGCCCGCTGCCGAAGCTCGCGCTGGTGTTCGTCACCCTCGTCCCGTTGCTGTACGGAGCCATCTACCTGGCTGCGAATTGGGACCCGTACGGCAAATTGAGCGAGCTGCCGGTCGCGATCGTCAACCAGGACAAGCCGGCCAAGGCCGAGGGCAAGACGATCACCGCCGGCGACGACTTCGTCGACGAGCTGAAGTCCCAGGGCGAATTCGACTGGCACGAGACCGACGAGGCATCGGCCCGGCAAGGCTTGCAGGACGGCGATTACTACCTGGTTGTCACCGTGCCGGAGGACTTCTCCACCGACCTGGTCAGCGGCCAGACCGACGACCCCCAGCGCGCCGGCATCGAGATCCGCCGCAACGACGCCAACGGTTTCGTGATCGGCACCATCACCGGCAGTGCCCAGACCAAGATCGAACAGGCCGTTGACCAGTCGGCGGTCCGAAGCTACTTCGATGTGGTGTTCCAGAATCTGGCCACCATCAAGTCGGGGCTGGACGATGCCGCGGACGGCGCCGGGCAGCTCGACGACGGGCTGAAGCAGGCTCACACCGGATCCGGCAAGCTGGCCGACGGCAGCACGACCCTGGCCACCGGCGCGCAGCAGCTGGAGACCGGCTCGGCGACCCTGTCCAGCGGACTGGAAACCGCCAGCACCGGTGCCGACGACCTGTCCGACGGACTGACGACGATGCAGGGCAAGTCGGCCGAGCTGGCCGACGGCGCCGATCAGGTCGCAACCGGCACGCAGCAGCTGACCGACACCGTGGTTCCGCCGCTGACCCAGCTGCAGAAATCCCTGCCCCAGTTGAAGAAGGACGCGACCAACGCCGGCAACGCGATGAACGACATCGCCGATGCTGCCGCCGGCGGCTCGGAGTCGATCTCCGATGATCTCGGTCAGGCCGACTCCGACCTGGCCCGGCTGGAGACCAAGTACCCGGAGCTGGCGGACGACCCCGCCTTCACCCGGCTGAGCGACCGGGTCGGCTCGGCGTCGGATCGGGCGGACAACGTCGCCGATGCCGCCCGGGAGCAGGCGACCGTGGTCTCCGGCATCACCGACGGCGTCCAGGACAACATCAGCCAGCTGTCCGGTTCGATCGCGTCCACCAAGCAGGACGTGAACCAGCTGAACAAGGGCGCCCACCAGGTTGCCAAGGGCAACCATCAGCTGAACACCGCGATCGCCAGCGCTGCGACCGGCGCCAGCAGCCTCTCCGACGGTGTCGGCAAGGCGGCCGACGGCGCCGATGATCTTCATACCGGGGCGAAGAAGTTGTCCAACGGGGCCGACAGTCTGAAGACCGGTGCGCACGATCTCGACACCGCCCTCGGTCAGCTGTCCGACGGTGCGACCACCCTCCATGATCAACTCTCGGTGGCGGCAAAGAAGGTACCGGCGGTGAGCGGCGATCAGCAGGACCAGGCGGCGCAGGTGCTGTCCTCACCGGCCCAGGTCACCATGCACGTCGACAATCCGGCCACCTACTACGGCCGCGGCCTGGCGCCGATGTTCTTCTCCATCGCGCTGTGGGTGTTCGGCATCACCGCGTTCCTGATCTTGCGGCCGTTGACCGGTCGGACCCTGCTGGGCCGAAGTGGCGCACTGGCTCGGCAGCTCGGGAGCTGGCTGCCCGCGGGAATGCTGGCCGTCCTCGGTGGCTTCCTGACCATCGGCACGATCTGGCTGTTCCTCGGCCTGGATCCGGTACGGCCGCTGGCCCTGATCGCGGTCACCGCGCTCGGCGCGATCGCCTTCTCCGCGGTCGCCCAGTTCCTGCGGATGACTCTGGGCACGGTCGGTTCGGCGATCATGCTGGTCTGGCTGATCTTGCAGCTGGCGTCGACCGGCGGCACCTATCCGGCCGCGGTGCTGCCACCGTTCTTCGCCACGATCAATCCGTACATGCCGATGACCTACTTGATCGACGCCTTCCGGGTGACCATCTCCGGCGGTGAGACGGCGCATCTGCTCCGGGACCTGATCGTGATCGGCTCCACCGCGGTGGTCGCACTCGGACTCGGGACCTTGACGATGATCAAGAGGCAGCGACTTGCTGTTCGTGATCTGCATCCGCCTCTGGAGCCGGCGTGATCTTGCCACCGGGGCGATCTTCGCGGTCGCCTCGGTCGCGCCAGAACGCCCACAGCGGCTCGCGATCCGGCCACTTCCACCAGATGAAGATCGCGATCAGCACCAGCACTTGGGCGGCCGGTGACACCACGTCTCGGAACCGGGCCGCGACGAACGCCAGCGCCGGTCCGAAGACGATCGCCCGCCCGGGTACGTAGGCCGAGGACAGTCCGACGCCGCGCAAGATCAACAACCGATCGAGTTTGCCGCCGGCCACCAGGGCCAACGGCAGCCAGATCATCAGGTCGTACCAACTCAGCGAGTACATCGCCGTGCACACCCAGCCGACACCGAGAATGATGGCGGTCCGCAGCGCCACCGTCATCGGATCGGACTTGGGGTCGACGCCCTTCGGCGTGCCGGGTGCGGCCTGCCACGGCACCACTCGAGACAGCGCGAAGATCACCAACGGCAGCAGGGTGTAGCTGATCACGACGATGACGATCTTGCCGGCCGATCGACCGAAGAGCGACACGCTCAGGGTGTACAAGGGCGCGGCCCAGGTGCCGGTGCCGATGTAGCCGCTGTTCCGCAACACCTGCAGCAAGGCGGTCGGCTCCCACAATCCGTACGCCAGGGCCATCGGAATCGCTGCACCGGCACAGATCTTGAGCATCTGCACCGGCTGTCGGCGATAGGCCCAGAGCATCGCGATGCCC
>DATCVL010000227.1:0-4689 GCA_036566865.1 Microlunatus sp. | reverse complement strand
CAAAGTTCTCGAGCCAGACCACGCCAGCCGACGGGCAAGGCCACCGGGCGGGTTCACCGGGCACCCATCAGGCGCTGATCGGCGTCCGCAGAGGATCCTTGACCGGGCGATTTGGGTCGGTCGCGGCCCGGTCAGACCAGCGCCTCAAGCCGGTCACGTGCCGTGCCTGGGTCGCCCCACTGGTCACCGCCGGGCAGCAGCTCAAGCAACGGCCAGAGGCTGTACACCGTCCGAGCCGCAACATTCAGATCCGGGTCGGCAGTCTCCATGGCCCCACAAATCTGGGCTACGAGGACTGCGCCAAGGTCGCCGTACAGGAAGGCCAGGTCGATCGCCGGGTCATCCACTCCAACATCCCCCAGATCGAGAAGGCCAACCAGCTCACCCCCGGCGTCAACGATCAGGTGCCCAACCCGAAAATCTCGATGGCAGAAGGCACGGATCGACATCCGAGCCTCCAACACCCGGATCGCAGCCTCCACCCGTCGACGCAGAGCGCCATCCAAACCCACCGTGGCCAGTGCCTGTCGGAATGCCGCGGCCGGATCATCGCGAGGCACACCGCGCCCGACCGGACCGTCAACATCGACCGAGTGCAGCCGGTCAAGCACCGCGGCGATCCTGATCGTCAATCCCGCATCGGAGCGGACCATCTCCGGGCTCAGCGGCGTCCCAACAACCCGGCGTTCAAGGATCGCCGCCGGCAGGCCATCCACCTCCTCGATCACCATCGCCCCGTCCGGGACTGGGACGCCACGACGGCGCAGCTCGGCGAGCAATGCGACCTCGTTCCCGCGGACACCACGCCAAGTCCACGGTGTGGGATACCGCCGCGACACCCGCAGCGCCCACTCGCCATCAGGTGAGGACAGCCCGTAGGCCAGGGTGCTGATGCCCTCGCCAATCAATACCGGTCGGCCACCATCAATCCCAGCCTTGCGCTGACGGACGATGCCCAGCAGGTGGTCCAATGCCGTCGACGTCACACTTGTGTCCCACGTCGTCACAAAATCATCCTCGAAACGTCGGAATAGTCATCACGGGCCACGCGGCTGGACGCTACCGACACCGAACCGAACCAGCCAGCAATTTTGCCGCCCGTGCCGCCGTCCACGACGGATCGATCAGCGGGCGGTGCTACCCGAAACTTCGGTTGGCTTGCACAGGTTGGTGGTTGGGATACCGGTCGACTGCAATCGCAGATGCTCGACCGGCACCCAGCCACACCGCTGATAGAACCCGTTCGCTTCCTTCCCTGTCGCAACCCATGTGTGGGAATGCCCGAGAGCTGCAGCAACCTCCTGCAGTGCGGCAAGCAGGAGACGACCGACACCGAGCATTCGAGCCTCCTTCGCAACGACCATGCCCAGGATCCACGGAGCGCGCCCCGCTCGCTCCGCCGAACTGACCTCATCATCGATCGGCCCGAGTCCAACGACTCCTATGGCGTTCTGCGCGGCAGCAATCGCAACGAGCGACAACGGGAGACCTACCCCGTCGCCCGCCTCTTCGCGAGAGACATCGACGAACCGCGCCGGATCCTTCTCGCCGTACGCCCACTCCTTCCAGCGAAGGATGCCCACCTGCTCAAGCAGCTCCGGATGGGCGGCGAGCTGCTCGACCCGGGGATTAATCAGCAAGGAGGCCATGTCGTCGGACCCTAGCGAGCGGCTGACCGGCCTACCCATCCAATTCGTGTCCAGCACGCCCCAAGCCGTTCCTCGACCGCCGGCCAAGATCACGACCGAGCATCGTCGCCGAAAGCGGATCGATCACCGGGCAGAGCGGGCGCGGGCGCGGTCCTCTCTGAAAGTCTCTGGCCGGGCGAGTGGCGGGCTGCAAGGGTGGATCCTGCATCTCGCCGAGGAGAGGACCGAGACCTTGCTGGATTCCAGTGCTGAGCAGCGCGACCTGTGGGATCGGATCGCCGCCGGCTATAGCCCTGACGATGCCGTAGAAACCGAAGCCATCGCCGGGACATTGGACTTCCTGCAGGAGCTGTCTGGCGGTGGCACCGCGCTGGAGTTCGCGGTCGGAGGTGGCCGGATCGCCGTCCCGTTGTATCGCCGCGGCGTCCGGGTGCATGGGATGGATGTGTCACCCGGAATGATCGACGTCCTGCACGCGGCGGTCCCTGCCGACGAACTATTGGCGACCGTTGGCAGCATGGCCACCGACGCGCCGCCCGGAACTGACTACCAGCTGATCTACATCGTCTACAACGCGATCACCTGCCTGTTGCACCAGGACGAACAGATCGCCTGCTTCCAGAACGCGGCCCGCCATCTTCGTCCCGGCGGACATTTCGTGATCGAGGTGTGGGTTCCCCAACTTCGCCAACTGCCGCCGGGGCAAACCCTCGTGCCCGGAACAGCAACCAAAGACCGGCTGATCATCGACAGCTACGACCTCGTCTCCCAGCGACTGGTCTCTCAGCACTACACACTGAAGGATGGCAAGGTCATTGACTCCGGCGGGACACCGCACCGCTACGTCTGGCCCTCCGAAATGGACGTGATGGCCAAAATGGCCGGGCTGGAGCTCACCAACCGGTACGCCGACTGGACTCGATCCGAGTTCACAGGCGACAGCAAATCCGGCATCTCTGTCTGGACCAACCACCCCGATAGAGGTTCGCAGACCGACGCATCAGCTTCCGGCCGGTGGCGTCCGTCGGCGCGTAGATCATCGGGCAACCTCACCGGGCACCCGACTGAGCGCTGAATCGATGACGCACAAGGGATCGCTCAACGGGCAGGGTCGGTCAGCCGTGCTCGATGACGCATCAACCATGGCGACGCTGGCTCGTCTTGGGTCCAGATCGCAACATGCTCCACCGGCACCCGAATCGGCTCGAATGATGTCCGGAACCGCTCAGCCAGCGGCATCCCACCGCGCCGAGCGATACTCAAATGCCAAACGTGATCGGCGCGAATTCCACCGAACCCGCGGAATCCGTCGGCGAGCTGCTGGAAGAGGCGGTCGAGGTCGTCACTGTGATCCGGGGCGATGAACACAGTGCCATGGGGAAACGTGGCCACCTCCGAAAACCGCAACCAGAACGGCGATATGCCCTCCACACTCTCCTGCAAGAGACCACCGGCAGCATCGCTCAGCGGATCAGAATGAGCCGGCGACGCAATCGTCATGTGTGGCGGGATCACGTCAGCCAGACTCACCCCATCGCCATCCGCAATCACCGAGTCTCGACGCCATGGATCTACCACCTCGCGCAGTTCATCGAATGTCAACAGGACCGCAGAATCCACAGCCAGGATCGTGCCACGATCACCGCCGATTGCCCGCAGGGATCCTCCACGGGGCAGCGGACTCACCAGGAATCGAGCCAGATCTTCTTCTGAAAGCCGCCGCGCTCCGCCCGCTTCTGTTCGGCAGCAGCTTCAACCTCGGCGAGACTGAACCCATTTACTGCCGCGATCGCCGCCAAGACCTCGTAGACGTCGGCGGCCTCCTCCAGACGCTCCTGGCGCGACCCAGCCAGCGCGAGTTCCTGGCTCTCCTCGAAGAGCTTGCTCAGCAGCGCCGGCTCGTACTCCTCATCAGTCAGCTGCCGAGAGACTGGGACTTCACCCTTTGACTCGATGATCTCTGGAATCCGATCGCGTACAAGCTTTCCCTGAATCACAGGGGAAACCCTGCCAGGCACCACCGACTCTGTTCGACGAGGATCGATGATCGGGCTGCATCGGTGCCGCACCGGGTGTCCGATCACGCCGTAGTCTCACTGACGGCGCTCGCGAGAGCTCCAGCCCCTGGTAGTCACTCCGGATGCACTTTTCGCACCCGATTCCACAGGTACCGCCCTTCGCTGGCCGGCCGACGGGGCATCCACGCGATGCGTTCACCGACGGTGCCGTTGATGCTCATCAACTCGATTGACGGATGCTCGAACCATGACTGACGATCCATGCCATCGTGCCAGTCCGCGCAGATCCACACGTAGCCGATGTGGTAGGTGTACGTGAACCCCGAGAGGGATCCCTGGCTCTGGTAGGCGGCGGAGTCGATGATCCCTATGAAATTCGACAATCCGTCCGCGAACCCGTGGCGTCGCATCATCCGATGGCAGTCGCCACCACGCCAGTTGATCGCCACCATGAAGCACCACGACGGGCAGCGTTCTGCACCATCCAAGAACGGAATCAGGTCCCGAGGTATCGGGAGCCGCTGGGAGGCGAGCATGCAGCCGAACTGCTTGCCGAAATACCGCGCCAGGTCGGCCGATCCTCGACGCCAGTCCGCCCCGTAGATCGTGGCCCAATCAAGGCGCTTCCACGTCATCATCACGTCGGCGTTATGGACGACAAAGGCGTCGAAAACGTCGTACGCCTGATCGAACGGCTGGCTACGCGTGTTGTTGCACTTGGCGCAGAGGTTTCTCGGCCAGCGGACCTGCGATCCCTTGTCGATGCTTCGCAGGGTGCCCTCAAAGTCCGAACTCTTCTTGAAGATCTTTCGAGGGTCGACAACTCCGTCTTCATGGGCGATCCGCTTGAGCGTCGAGCGCTTGAACCGGTGCTCCTCGGTGGTCGCCCTGTCACCACACCACCAGCACCGATCGCTCGCAGGCTGCCGAGATCCATCGCCAGCGGGCCGCGACGCGGCAATTCCTCGGTCACGGACCGATCATGCCGCAACCTTCAGACACCAGCCGGGCAAGCGTGAACT
>DATCVL010000226.1:0-11422 GCA_036566865.1 Microlunatus sp. | reverse complement strand
GTCGCCGTCCTGCACCAGCGCGATCAGTCCGCCGCCTGCCGCCTCGGGAGAGATGTGCCCGATGGACAGCCCGCTGGTGCCGCCGGAGAAGCGACCGTCGGTGATCAAGGCGCAGGACTGACCGAGCCCGCGGCCCTTCAGGAACGAGGTGGGATAGAGCATCTCCTGCATGCCCGGCCCGCCCTTCGGGCCCTCGTACCGGATGACCACGACGTGGCCCTCCTGTACCTCGCCGGCCAGGATGCCGTCGACGGCAGCCTCCTGCGACTCGAAGACCTTGGCCTCGCCGGTGAAGGTGAGGCAGTTGTCCGGCACCCCGGCTGTCTTCACCACGCAGCCGTCAACGGCGATGTTGCCGAACAGGATGCAGAGACCGCCGTCGGTGGAGTAGGCATGATCAACATCGCGGATGCAGCCGTCGGCGGCATCGGTGTCCAACGACTCCCAGCGGTTCTCGGTGGAGAAGGCCTCGGTGGTCCGG
The DNA here is from genome assembly GCA_036566865.1 of Microlunatus sp. Taxonomy (GTDB): domain Bacteria; phylum Actinomycetota; class Actinomycetes; order Propionibacteriales; family Propionibacteriaceae; genus Microlunatus. The sequence goes on along the minus strand of DATCVL010000226.1, from coordinate 10,941 downwards.
ACGCCACCGGGGGCGGCGTGGTAGAGCTCGATGGCCCGGTCGGATGCGGTGCCGTTGCGGATGTCCCACTCGGCCAGCCAGCTGTCCAGCGTGTCCGCGTCGACGCGATGGACGTCGTTGTTGATCAAGCCGGCCCGGTTGAGTTCGCCCAGGATGGCAGGGATGCCGCCGGCCCGGTGCACGTCCTCCATGTGGTATTTCGGCGTATTCGGTGCGACCTTGGACAGACACGGCACCTGGCGGGAGACGGCGTCGATGTCGGAGACCGAGAAGTCCAGCTCGGCCTCGCGGGCGGCCGCCAGCAGATGCAACACGGTGTTGGTCGAACCACCCATCGCGACATCGAGCGCGAAGGCGTTCTCGAACGACCTCCGGTCGGCGATCGATCGCGGCAGCACGGTGTCGTCCTCGTCGTCGTAGTAGCGCCGAGCAAGATCAACGATCTTGCTGCCGGCATCGATGAAGAGCTGCCGGCGGGCGGCGTGGGTGGCCAGCGTGGACCCGTTGCCAGCAAGGGCGAGCCCGATCGCCTCGGTCAGGCAGTTCATCGAGTTCGCGGTGAACATGCCGGAGCAGGATCCGCAGGTCGGACAGGCGGACTGCTCGATCTGGCTGAGTTCTTGATCACTGACCTTCTGATCGGCGGAGGCGATCATGGCGTCGATCAGGTCGAGCTTGGGACGTGCGACCCCGTCGACGGCGACGATCTTGCCGGCCTCCATCGGCCCACCGGAGACGAAGATCGTCGGGATGTTGAGCCGCAGCGCGGCCAGCAGCATGCCCGGGGTGATCTTGTCGCAGTTGGAGATGCACACCAGCGCATCGGCACAGTGTGCCTGCACCATGTACTCGACCGCGTCGGCGATCAATTCTCGGCTGGGCAGCGAATAGAGCATCCCGCCGTGGCCCATCGCGATGCCGTCGTCGACGGCAATGGTGTTGAACTCCTTGGCGACGCCACCGGCATCCCGTACCGAATCGGCGACCAACTTGCCGAGGTTGCGCAGATGTACGTGGCCGGGCACGAATTCGGTGAACGAGTTGGCCACGGCGATGATCGGCTTGCCGAAGTCGCCGTCGGTCATCCCGGTCGCGCGCCAGAGCGCGCGGGCGCCGGCCATGTTGCGTCCAGTGGTGGAGGTTGCGGAGCGTAGCGGTCGAGACACGCCCCTCAGTTTGCTCCCGGATGCCCGGAATCTGGGAATCGAGGGTCACATTGCGGACGGCTAGATCGCGCTGGGGGTCGTGGCCAGCTGCCGTTGGTATTTGCTGACCACGGTCTGGAATGTTGAGTCGGCGGCCCGCTCGCCCGGCCCTCCGCCGACCGTGGCATCGCCCTGATGGCGGTAGCCGCGATCTTCGTAGTAGCGCCGGAGTCGACGGTTGGCGGCCACGCAATCCAGCCGCATCATCGATCGATCATGGGCGCGAACATGATCTTCGGCCCAATCGAACAGTGCGGATCCGGCGCCGGCAACACCGCTGACCGAGGCCAGCCGATGGCAGTAGCCGGCCTCGCCGTCGTCGGGCCAGATCGGGTCTTGCCAATCGATCGTGACCGTCGCGACCGGGCGGTCGTCCAGGAAGCCGAGCCAGGTTTCGCCGGCGAGGATCGCGGGGCGGATCGACTCGGCCTCGAACCGGTCCGGCCATTGGTCCACGCCGGCGGCCCGCAGCCGGGCCGCCGCGTCATCGAGCACACCGATCACCGCTTCAAGATCATCTTCTTCGGCGCGGCGGACCACGAGGTCGGGCACGGTCATCCTCCTGCGTTCGCGTTCAGGCCGCGGCGAGCGGAGGGAACGAGGTCTCGTGCAGGATCGAGCCGTCGAGTCGGCGGGTGATCAAGCTGAAGCGGTCGGCGTCCGCATCGCCTTCGATCCAGGTGGCGGCCCAGGATGCCGGTGCGCCGCCGGTGAGCTGGGCGTACGGGAATCCTTCTGTGGCAGGGATCCAGGCCGACTGATGGGTGTGCCCGGAGATCACCACCTGGGCTCCCCAGGCGACCAGCGCGTCGTGCCACAGGTCACGGCCGACCCGGCTGTAGTTGTCCCACTCGCCGTCGGCGTAGTCGGCCTCGGTGAGCACCCGCTCGTCCAGCCAGCGCAGCGGCAGGTGGCAGAACACGATCCGGTACGGCGCATCGGCGAACCCCGGTTGGCGAATCTGCTCGGCCAGCCACTCCGCCTGTAGCCGTCGGAGCTGCTCGAACGCCGGCCGTCCCTCGAAGCTCGGATGATCATCGGGCTTGTCCTCGCCGGTGTTGAGGAAGATCGCTGCCAGCGGTCCGCTGCGCACCGCGTAGTACGGGCGCCCGTCTGGTGTGGCGACCACCTCGGGCAGCTTGTAGGCCCACGGTCCGCGGACATCGTGGTTGCCCCAGACGAAGTGCAGCGGCCGGCCGTCGGTCGCGTCCCGGCCGCCCGGAGACAAGATCGTCGGTGCGATCTCGTCCGGGTCGTTCCAGTTGTTGCAGACGTCCCCGTTCCAGACCCAGAAGTCGGCTCGCGGCGAGGCATCGTCCAACCTGCACAGGGTTTCCTCGCGTTGATGGGTGTCGTTCCAGACCACGAACGAGGTGCTCGCTCCGGACGGATCCAGGGTTCTGACCCGCTTCCACGCCGACTCGATCCGACGATTGTCCCGGGTCGCCGCCGTGACCGTACGGATCGCGTACTCGGTGCCCGGATCCCAGCCGTCGATCCGGACCCGAAGGATCCGCGATCCCTGCGGCACGAAGCCGAATCGATCAAGATCAGCAACGCGCCGCTCGACGGTGCGAGCGTGCTGGGGTTCGTCGGCTGTCGGCACCCACTCCACCCATCCGCGGGCCGGTGCGGTGATCGACCAGACGACTTCGATGCCGTCCGGTCGAGGGCTCATCAGTACCGGTGGCGAGTCGACCAGCGCGGGTAGGGACAGCGACGTCGCTTCGGGATCTTGATCATCCACGGGCGCTGACACTACCGACTGCGGCAGCTGACCGAGATCAGGTCCGACCCCTGGCCGCCGGCCGCGGCGTTGGTCGGTGGGGCGTCGTCAGCCGATCGCGGCCTCGACCGCGTCGGCGATCGGGGTGTCGCCGCCGATCAGATCCCACTGCCGGCCGATGGTGTCGTCGTTGTCGAGGGCGACCGCCAGCACGGTGGCGACGTCGGTACGGGACACCTCACCCCGGGTGAGGTCCGGTGCGAGCGCGACCAGGCCGGTGCCGGCGGTGTCGGTCAGCCGCCCGGGCCGGATGATCGTCCAGTCCAGCCCGCTCTGCCGCAGCGCTGCGTCGGCGTCCCGCTTGGCCTCGACGTAGGCCCGCCAGACCTCCTCGGTGCCGGCCGGCAGCGGTTCGTCGACGTTGATCGCCGACACCTGGAGGAAGCGGCGGATGCCGGCCGTCTTCGCTCCTTCGATCGACTTCAGCGCACCCTCGAGATCCACCGTCCGCTTACGTTCCTTGTTGCCGTCCGGGCCGCCGCCGGCCGAGAAGACCACCGCGTCGCAGCCATCGAACGCGGTCGCGAAGTCCGCTGCTCCCTGTTGCTCGATGTCCAGCAACCGGACCTCGGCACCGAGGCCCTCGAGCTCGGTCCGATAGCTCTCCGAGCGGACCAGTGCGACGGGCGTGTGGCCGAAGCGAACCAGGATCGGATGCAGTTGGAGTGCGACCTTGCCGTGGCCGCCGACGATGGCGATGCGCATGCCCTCACCATAGGAGAGTCCCCGAAGAGACAGAATGGGCCGGTGAATTCCGCCGAGCCGACTGCCGCTGTGGTGCCGGCGGGTCATCGAGCGCAGGTGGTCGCCGGGATCCGGGACTCCTTCTCGGCCGGCCTGGGGATCTTCCCGATCGGGATCGCGCTGGGACTGTTGGTGATCCAGTCCGGGCTGCCGTGGTGGTACGCCCCGGCGTCGTCGATCGCGGTCTTCGCCGGTTCGTCGGAGCTGGTCCTGGTCGGGTTGGTGGCCGCCCGCCAATCGCTGGCGTTGATCGCCGCGACCATGCTGGTGATCAACTTCCGGCACGTGTTCTATGCCTTCTCGTTTCCGCTGCAGTTGGTGCGTCGTCGGTCGGCCAGGGCGTACGCGGTGTACGCGATGATCGACGAGGCCTACGCCGTCCAGGTCGGCATGCCGGAGGAGCAGCGCTCGGCGCGGCGGATGATCGCCCTGCAGATCGCCTGCCAGTCCTACTGGGTCGGCGGCGCGCTGATCGGAGTGCTGATCGGCGCGGCGTTGCCGGCTCCGATCAAGGGTTTGGAATTCGCCCTGGTGGCGTTGTTCGCCGTGCTCACCCTGGATGCGGTACGAGGTCGGGGCACCATGCCGTCGCTGCTACTGGCCGCTGCCGCAGTGGCCTTTTCCTTGATCGTCGCGCCACAGCTGGCGATGTTGCTGTCGTTGGTGATCTTCGTGCTGTTGTTGACGATTCGTTTCCTGGTCGTTCGGCATTCAGGCAGGAATCGCGATGGCTGAGACGGTCTATTTGATCTTGGCCCTGGCGATCGGTTTCGTGGTCACCACGCTGATCCTTCGAGCGCTGCCGTTCGTACTGCTGCGACGCCTACGGAAGTCTGCCTTCGTCCGCTCGCTCGCCGTCTGGATGCCGGTCGGCATCCTGTTGATCTTGGTGGTGACGACGTTCCACAGCACGATCGAGGTGGCGCCGGCCGCCCTCTGGTACGGCTTCATCGCCCTCGCGGTGACCGTCGCCGTTCACCTCATCTTCGGACGACGGACCATCCTCAGTGTCGGCGCCGGCACCCTGGTCTTCGTGCTGCTGGTGAATCTGCTCTGATCATCGTGCGGGTCCATCACGAACGTGTCGGGCGGAGGCCGTCGAGGAGCAGATCGAGCAGTCGATCGCTCTGATCCCGCTGATCAGCCGAGCCGGCCATCACCATGATTCCGGCCATCCCGACCGAGATGTCCGTCGCGGCGACGTCACTGCGCAACACACCGGCCTTGATCCCGGCGTCGAGGGCTATCTGTATGGCGTCGCTGAGTCGGGCCCGGGTCTGCTCAGCGGTGACCGCACCGGAGGCGATGACCGCCCGGAGGGCATCGGCCATCTCCCGCTTGGTCTCGAAGAAGTCGGCGTAACGCCCCATCCACCGGCGAAGTGCGACGTCGGCGGGCAGCGACTCGACCAGGGCCGGCATCTGATCGCACAGCCGTTCCAGTTCGGATCGGTAGACCGCCTCGACCAGCGCCTCCCGGGTGGGGAAGTGGCGGTAGAGCGTGCCGATCCCGACGCCGGCATCGCGGGCGATCGACTCCAACGACACCTTGCCCGTGCCGGCGGTGAAGGCCGCGGTCGCGACGTCGATCAATCGGTCGCGGTTGCGTTGGGCGTCGGTACGCCGGCGTTCGGCCGGATGGGGATCGGGATCGGAGCGGTCGCTGATCGTGCTGTCGGCTCGTGATCGGGCAGGCAAAGCGGAGGGTCCTCCGGATAGCTGTTAGGGTGGTCGAAGCGGAGGGGCCTCCGCGTCTCTGTCTCACTCTATTGGGAGTTGCACCTCATGTCAGCCTCATCCCCCCAGACCTCATCCCAACAGACCTCATCCCAACAGACCTCATCACCACACACCTCTTTGTTGGCCGGACACGCGGTGTCCCGGGTCGGCTTCGGCGCAATGCAGCTCGCCGAATCCGGCGTCGATCGCGACGCTGCCATCCGGGTCCTGCGGCGAGCGGTCGACCTCGGGGTCAATCACATCGACACCGCCGACTTCTACGGCGACGGGGTGGCCAATCGGCTGATCCGCGACGCGCTGGGCCCGTACCCGGATGATCTTGTGCTGGTGTCCAAGCTCGGAGCCGTCCACCACCCCCACGAGGTGCTGGTCCCGGCGCAGCGGCCGGAGCAACTGCGAGCCGGGGTCGAGGACAACCTGCGCAACCTCGGCGTCGAGCGGGTCGACGTGATCAACCTGCGGCGAGCCGATGCCCAGCCCGGCATCATCGCGACCGGTGATCAACGGGTCGATCTCGACGCCCAGCTGGCCGAGTTGGTCGCGCTCCGCGACGAGGGCAAGATCGGTGCGATCGGGCTCAGCAACGTCAGTGTTGATCAACTGACGGCCGCGCTGCCGGTCGGCATCGTCTGTGTGCAGAACTACTTCAGCCTGCTGCGTCGGACCGATCAGCCGGTGCTCGAGCTGTGTCGCCAGCAGGGCATCGCGTACGTCCCGTACTTTCCGCTGGGCTCGGCATTCTCCGGTTTGCCGCAGGTGACAGGGCATCCCGCGGTGGTCGAGATCGCCGAACGGATCGGCGCAACACCGGCCCAGGTCGGGCTGGCCTGGCTGCTGCAGCACGATCAACAAATCTTGCTGATCCCCGGCACCGCCAAGATCAACCACCTGGAGCAGAACGTTGCCGCCGGCAAGATCATTCTCGACCAGGCCGCGATGATGATCTTGGACCGAACAACCGCGTCCGCCGCCGAGATCGCCGCCGAGGAGCAGCTCTTCGCCCCGCGCGGCTGATCGAGGCTCGGATCGGCGGGTGGGATGGCGATCGTCCGAGCAGCGAGCAGTAGGGTCACTCGCAGCCTCGGCGCGCTCTCGGGAGAGCCGTTCGCATCTGTCGTACCCGGAGGTCATCGATGTCAGTTCGCGTGTTCCGCAATGACCGGATCTACACCGGCGACCGGACTCGGCCGGTGGCCACTGCGCTGGCCGTCGAGGGGGGACGGCTGATCGCGGTCGGCGACGAGGCGGACGTACGCGAACGGGTCGGCGGGTCGGCCGAGTTGATCGATCTGGCCGGTGCCTGCGTGCTGCCGGGCCTGTACGACGCCCACATCCACACCGCGAGCCTGGCCCGGGACCTGAACGCGCTGGACCTGCGGGGCGCGGCGTCGCTGCAACAGGCGCTTGATCGCATCACCGCATTCCTGCCCCGGATGGCCGAGGGGTCCTGGCTGGGCGGTGGTCGCTGGGACTCGAATCGTTGGGACGTTCCGGTGCAGCCGGACCGGTATGCGCTCGACTCGGTCTGCCCCGATCGACCGGCCGTGCTGAACAGCATCGACGGGCACACCCTGTGGGTGAATTCGTCCGCGCTACGGGCCAGCGGTATCGACCGGGACACGCCCGATCCGATCGGCGGCGAGATCGTCCGCGACGAGACCGGCGAACCGACCGGAATCCTGCGGGAAGCGGCCCGGGAGCGCCTGCGCGGTCTGGCCGAGGCCGAGGGCGACAGCGGTCTGGCCGACTTGCTGGACCAGGCGCAGGACGTGCTGCTCGGTGTCGGGTTGACCAGTGTGCACGACATCGACAGCGAGGCCTGCCGGGCCGGCTATCTCCGGTTGCGCGACGACGGCCGACTCAGACTGCGGGTGCACAAAGCGATCCCGGTGGCCGCGTTGGAGCAGGCGATCGCAGAGGGACGCCGGACCGGTGACGGCGACGACTGGGTTCGGACCGGGCCGGTGAAGATCTTCAGCGACGGCGCACTCGGCTCGCGCACCTGCCACCTGAGCGAACCGTTCCCGGACGGCAGCCATGGCATCGCGGTCATCGAGTACGACGAATTGGAACGGCTGGTCCGGCGGGCCAACGGCTCCGGCATCGCGGTCGCCACCCATGCGATCGGTGACCAGGGCGCCCACCTGGTGCTCGACGCCTATCAGCAGGTCGCCGGCCGGCACCGACTCCGAAATCGGGTCGAGCACGCCCAGCACCTGCAGCCGCGCGACGTCGTACGGATGGCCGAGCTGGGGGTGATCGCATCCATGCAGCCGACACATTGCACCAGTGACATCGAGTTGGTCGACGAACTGCTCGGTGATCGGCCGATCGCCTCCTACGCCTGGCGCAGCGTGCTGGACGCGGGTGCGCCGCTGGCGTTCGGCTCGGATGCTCCGGTCGAGGATCCCAACCCTTTCCACGGCATCCATGCGGCAGTCAGTCGCTGCCGTCGGGACGGCACCCCGGCGGGCGGCTGGCAGCCGGAGCAGCGGGTCAGCGTCGCCGAGGCGATCACGGCCTACACCGTTGGTGCTGCCTTCGCCGCGGGTGAGGACGTGGACAAGGGAGCGCTGACGGTGGGCCGGCTGGCCGACTTCATTGCCATCGACACCGACCCGTTCCGCTGCCCCGTCGACGAGATCCCGGGCACCCGGGTGCTCACCGCGGTGGTCGGCGGCGAGCTCCGCTGGCAACGTCGTTGACCGATCGACGGACTTCGAGGAACCGGCCTCGCTCGATCCGGAATTGGTCACCAAGCAGACGCTGCGTCGTCGATTGTCAGTGTGCCGGTACAGACTGATTCCCGTGCCTGAGCGTCCCGACGTCCCTGCCGCCCTGCTGCGCCGCGTCCGCAAGGTGGTGGACAGATTTCCCGAGTGCACCGAGCAGGATGCCTGGATCGGCGTGTGCTGGCGGATCCGCCAGGCCACCATCGCGCACGTCTTCGGCGGTGAGGACCAGATCTTCCGGATCACCTTTCGGGCCGAGCCGGCGGAGGTCGCAGCCTTCGAACACCTGGGCCCGCCGTACTTCAAGACCGACTGGGGCAGCAACGTGGTCGGCCTGATGTTGGATCGGGACACCGATTGGCGTGAGCTGCGCGAGTTGCTCACCGACTCGTACTGCCTCCAGGCGCCGATGAAGCTGGCCAGCCAGGTGGCCCGTCCCCAGGTGCCTTGACGCTGCTTGCACCTGAGCCGGGACGGACCGTCGCGACGTGACAGGCTGGGCAGATGCCGAATCGACTCGCAGATGCCACCTCTCCCTATCTGCTGCAGCATGCGGACAATCCGGTGGATTGGTGGCCGTGGGGCGAGGAGGCGTTCGCGGCGGCTCGGCAGAGAGACGTGCCGATCCTGCTGTCGGTCGGCTACGCAGCCTGCCACTGGTGTCACGTGATGGCACACGAGTCCTTCGAGGACGAGCAGACTGCGACCAAGATCAACAACTCCTTCGTGCCGATCAAGGTCGATCGGGAGGAACGGCCCGATGTCGACGCGGTCTACATGCAGGCCACCCAGGCGATGACCGGGCAGGGCGGCTGGCCGATGACCGTCTTCCTCACTCCGGCCGGCGATCCGATCCATGCCGGCACCTACTTCCCGCCGACGCCGATCCACGGGCTGCCGTCCTTCGGCCAGGTGCTGGACGCGGTCAGCGAAGCCTGGCAGGAGCGGCCGGACGAGATCCGTACCGGAGCAGCCGACATCAGCCGACGTCTGGCCGGCGCAACCGCGGACGACATCGGCGGGACGATCAGCGAAAATGATCTTGCTGGGACGCTGCAATCGCTGATCGCTGATTTTGATCATGATCACGGTGGCTTCGGCGGTGCACCGAAATTCCCGCCGTCGATGGTGATCGAGGCCCTGCTGAGGTTCGCCGAGAGCTGGCCGGTCGAGGAGGTACGTGATCAGGCACGGCAGCTCGCCACGGCAACCCTGCGGGCGATGGCGGCCGGCGGCATCCATGATCAACTCGTCGGCGGATTCGCCCGCTACAGCGTCGACTCCGGCTGGGTGGTGCCGCACTTCGAGAAGATGCTGTACGACAACGGGTTGCTGCTGAGTGCCTACCTGCACGGCTGGCGCCTGACCGACGATCCGGCCCTGCGACGTATGGCGACCGAGATCGTCGAATGGCTGCTGGAGGAGATGATCACCGAGCAGGGCGCGTTCGCCGCAAGTCTTGATGCGGACTCACTCGGCCCGGACGGTCGGCTCACCGAGGGCGCCTTCTATCTCTGGGATCCGGATCAGCTGCATGCCGCGCTCGGCATCGGCGAGGACGTGACGTGGGTGCTGGAGCACTGCCGAGTCACCGAGACCGGAACCGCCGACGACGGCTTCTCCACGCTGCAGTTGCACGACGTGACCGAGCAGGAACAATCTCACTGGCAGCAGTTGCGAGCTCGGCTCGCGCAGGCCCGCTCGGCCCGTCCCCGACCCGGTCGGGACGACAAGATCATCGTCGGCTGGAATGCGCTGGTGATCGACGGGTTGGCCGAGGCCGGTGCGCTGCTGAGCCGTCCCGGCTGGATCCAGGCAGCGGTCCGGGCGGCCACCATGATCTGGGAGCTGCACTGGAATGAAGGCAGGCTGCATCGCAGCTCCCGCAACGGCAAGCTCGGTCCGGCGCAGGGCGGGGCCGACGACTACGCCCTGCTCGCGCTGGCCTTCGTACGACTGGCCGAGGTGACCGCAGAGCCGACCTGGGCCGACCGGGCACGACAGCTGCTGACCGCGCTCGATGATCATTTCAGTGCGCCGGACGACGGCTTCTACGACACCGCCGACGACGCCGAGACCTTGATCAACCGGCCCAAGGACCCCACCGACAACGCGGCGCCGTCCGGACTCAGTGCTGCCGTGCACGCGCTGGGCCGGCTGGCCACCTACAGCGGCGACGGCGAACTCGCCGGACGGGCCGGGCGGGCCGCCGACTCCGCTGCCAAGTTGATCATCGCCGCACCGCGATTCGCGGGCTGGCTGCTCGCCGACGCCGTCAGTCGCGTCACCGGATCGGTGGTCGAGGTGGCGATCGTCGGTGAACCGTCCGGGCCGCAGGTCGAAGAGCTGGCCGAGCTCGCACGGCGCAGGGCACCGGCCGGATCGGTGGTCGTGGTCGGGCTGCCGGACGCGCCGGGCGTGCCGTTGCTGGCGGCCCGGACGATGATCGACGACCGCCCGACCGCGTACGTCTGTCACGGTTTCGTCTGCCGGCTGCCGGTCACCACCGCCGACGATCTGAAGAGTCAACTCGCCGACCGGTCGGCGGGTTAGCACCGATCAGGTGGTTGCAAGATCATCAGGCCGACCCGTCGGGTCCGCGATCTACGAGCGCGGAGCCGGCCGGCCACCTGTACGTTTTCCACCCGGAGTTGGAATTGTGCCCGGGGTCGTCGCGGGGTGGGTTCGTTTTCCGACCGGAGTGGGGATTGTGCCGGGGGTCGTCGGGGGTGTGG
>DATCVL010000225.1:0-11386 GCA_036566865.1 Microlunatus sp. | reverse complement strand
ACCACCGCCGGATCATGCGGCCACGGCTGCTCCGGCAGATCGGCGTCCAGCGGCACCTGGGCAGTCAGGTCCGAGACCGCCAACTGATCGGTGTAGCCGGCGTCGGACCGGGTCTCCATGAAACGGATCCTGGTCAGCGTGATCGGGTACGGGGTCCCGGCCGGAACCGGGAAGCGGACCTGTTGCCAGCCGTTCCAGGTGACGATCGGGTTGCTGGCGCCCTGCTCGGGATCGAGGTTGGTGACGGTGCCGTCACCCTTGGTGATCATCAGCCGCGGCCATTCGCCCTTGCCGCTGCCCCTGACCCACAGGGCCAACGCCTGCGGCTGACCCGGCACCGCGACCGGCGCCGGCGGTACCGCGTAGGCACCCCTGGTGGCGGTGGTGGTGCCGAAATCGAAGCTCAGTCCCAGCCCGGCCTTGCCGTCAGGTCCGTCGGCCGGGGTCACCGAACCGGTGGCTCGATCGGCGGCGAAGGTCCAGGAGCCGGCGTCGGCGAAGTCGGCCAGTTGGGTCTCGTGGTAGCCGACGGTGACGGGCACGGTGAGGTGCCGGCCGGCGACGGTGAATTCGATCTTGGTGGAGAGCAGATCCTGTTGCGGCGTCACCGTGAACCGGGACGGACCGTCCGGGCGCACCGTGATCCCGTCGCCGGCGGTGATCGACACGTCCCGGGTCTCCACCGGGACGCGGAAGCCGTCCGGGTCGATCGCGGTCAGCGACAGCGTGCCGGTGTCGTCGCCGGAAGGGATCGAGAGCAGTTGGCTGGAGGCCTCGATCCGGTCCACCGGGCCGTGGACGGTCAAACCGACCGCGGTCCGGCGGGGACCGGCGGCGTAGGTGACGGTGGCCGCGCCGGTCTGACGTGCGCGGACGACGAGCGTGTCGGTGGTCGGCCCGCGATCGACCGAGGCCGTGCGCAGCGCAGATCCGGGCACCGAGAAGTGGCCGCCGCCGGCGTGAGCGGCGAGATCGCCGTCGGTCCGGGTGCCGGTGATCGTCCGGCTGAGCCCGATCAACAGGTCGTCGGCACCATCAGCGGCCAACCCGGCGGCCGGCTGCAACCCCGGTCGGGCGACCACCGGCCCGGACGTCTTCGACCCGGCGGTCGAGCGGAACACCAAGGCATTGGAGACGAGCCGCTGGTTGCCGTCGGAGGGACGATCGGTCAGCGTCGGCTCAGTCGTGCCGGCTGCCCGGGTGACCAGCGTGGTGGAGCCGCCGCCGTCCAGGTTGAGCGCGTTCCAGGCTCCGAGGTCGGACATCAGCGCGGCCAACTCCTGGATGGTCATGCCATGGCTGTCGCCCTGCCGGCCGTCGATGCTGACCACCCAGAGCCTGCTGCCGTCCTTGCTGATGCCGATCGCCGTACGCCCGGCGGTGACCTGGTCCTCGGTGGTCGGCCGACCGTCGGTGAGCAGTCGCTGGCTGCCGCCGACAGCAAGATCGACATCGGCGCTGGCCTTGACCGTGAGTCCGACCTGCTGGCCGACGGTCAAGCCGGACAGGGTTTCTGCACCCTTCCCGCGGCCGACCAGGATCGAGGTGCCGGCCGGTACGGCGTCGGCGTCGGTGATCGTGGACCGGTCGTCGCTGACCGCGGCGACCACGCCGTCGCGGACCCGGACCACCCGGACCGCTTCGCCGGCGGGGATCAGCCGAGTGATCGGATAGCTGCCCCAGACCGCGTTGAAGAGCCCGACCGAGTCGGCGGCGAAGGTGGGCGAATTGACCGATCCGATCTCGGTCGTGCTGCCGTCGGTGGTGAAGCTGGCGGCCGACATCAGTTCCTGGATCGCGGCCCGTCCGCCGGCCAGCGTGAAGGCCTGCCGCGGGGTGGATCCGGTCACCCGCAGACCCTGGCTGGAGACGTCGGTCCCGACCGGTGCGTCGGAGGCATTCATGTCGTAGTAGTCCCCATTCACGGCGGCCACCACCCGGCTGTCTGCGTCGGCGAAACCGCCGACGGTCTGGTTCGAGGCGGAAACGGTGCCGCCGTCGGCGAGATCCAGGGAGAGGGTCGGCGTGGTCAGGTCGGCCGTCATCACGTGCCCGGTGACCCAGCCACCCGGCTGCAGTCGCTGGAACGACGTCAGGTCGAGACCCGGCGCGATCGCCGTGCCACGCTGCCGCAGGTAGACCGAGTCCGCACCGTCCAGACCCGGCAGTCCGGCAGCCTGCTCGGCCCGACTCGGGACCGATCGCCCGTTCGACCCGTCGGCTCCGGCGTACGGCGTCATCAGCCAGCCGGCCGTGACCACGGCCAGGGCGACCAGCGCGACCGATCGGCGCCCGCGGCGCCGACTCATGGACGAAATTGACCTCACGGGCCAACCTTGGCGTGAATCAGCAACCTCGGCAAGGGTCTTCGGCAGACAAAAGCCCAACAGGCGGTGAACGCAGAGCGTGGTCGGCGGACCACGGCAGTGTCAGGAGGTTGACCTACCAGCCGTGGGTCATGATCGCGGGCACCTCGCCGCTGCCGTGGAATTCCGCGCGCAGCGCCATCAGCACCTGGAGCTCGTGCGGGACCACGGGCTCGGGCAGCTCGTCCAGCGGGAACCAGTCCAGGCCGGAGGACTTCTCCGGCTCCATGATCCGTGGTTTCCCCTTCCAGTGCTGGGTTGTGAAGAAGAAGTCGGCCCGCTCGTCCACGTCGTCGGGCTGGTGCCCGTGCTCGCGGTTGGTGCGGTGCAGGGTGGTCACCGGCTCCAGGTTGGACTCCTCCACCTCGACCCCGAGCTCCTCGAAGGCCTCCCGGCAGGCGGCCCGCCAGACCGACTCGCCCTGCTCCACGTGCCCGGCCGCGCCGGCCGCCCAGTATCCGTCCCGGTAGCCGGTGTTGCTGCGCAGCTGCAGCAGCACCTGGTCATCGCGGCGCAGGATCAGGTACGCGGCCGGGACCACCCGGAAGCGGTCCTTGACCAGTTGATCTTGATGGGTCGAGTTGAGCGTTTCGTCGCGCACCGTTGCGTTTCACATCCCATATCTGGTTCGTCCGGCCTGTCCCCGACCGCGTTCGCAGGGGGTCTTCACCCCTGTTGTGTACCACCGTCCACTGACTTCAGGATCGTCAGCAGATCGGGCCGGTCGAAGAAGGTAGCAGTGTCCCAAGCCGAGGGCGTACCCGCCCGAGGGTCGGCGCCGGAGTCCACCAGCACCCGGACCACGTCCTCGTAGCCCTTGAAGACGGCACCGGCCAGTGGCGTCTGGCCGCGATCATTCTGGGTGTCGACGCCGGCGCCATGGTCGATCAGCACCTGCACCGTCCGAGCGTGACCGTGGTACGAGGCCAGCATCAGCAGGGTGTTGCCGCGGGCATCGGTCAGGTTGACCGGCATCCCTGCGTCGATGTACGCCGCCAGCCGCTCGGCCTCGCCGGCTCGGGCACGGTCGAAGAGCCAGTGGGCGAGTTCGACCGGATCCGAACCGTCGGGGACACGGCCGTCCGGTACCGGTCCGTCGGCAGGGCCGTCCATGGATTAGCCCTCCGGCTTGAGCAAGGGGAACAAGATCGTTTCGCGCAGGCCGACTCCGTAGAAGAGGGCCAGCAACCGGTCGATGCCGAGCCCGACTCCACCCATCGGTGGCGCCCCGAATTCCAATGCAGCAAGGAATTCCTCGTCCAGCTGCATCGCCTCGGGGTCTCCCTTGGCGGCCTCCAACGACTGCTGGTGCAGCCGCTCGCGCTGGATCACCGGGTCGATCAACTCGCTGAACCCGGTGCCCCGCTCGACCCCGCCGATGATCAGATCCCAGGCCTCGATCAGGTCCGGATCGTCGCGATGCGGGCGGGCCAGCGGTTGCGCGATCGGCGGGTAGTCACAGACGAAGGTGGGCTGGATCAGGTCCGGCTCGACCAGGTCGCCGAACAGCTCCATCACCAGCTTCTGCTCACCCCAGGCCGGGTCGTACTCGACCTCGTTGGCCTCGGCGTACTTGATCAAGGTCTGCAGCTCGGTCCGCGGAGTGATTTCCTCACCCAGCTTGGCCGACAAGCCGGGGTAGACACTCAGCCAGGTCCATTCGCCGTCAAGATCGATGGTGCCGTTCGGGGTCTCGATCTGCCGCATCCCGACCGCATCCGCTGCATCCAAGATGATCTTGCGGGTCAACTCCGCGACGGTCCGCTGATCGCCCCAGGCCTGGTAGAACTCGAGCATGGTGAACTCGGGCGCGTGGGTGTGATCACTTCCCTCGTTGCGGAAGATCTTGCCCAGCTCGTAAACCTGCTCGACGCCGCCGACCACGGCCCGCTTGAGGAAGAGCTCGAGTGCGATCCGCAGTGTCATGTCGATGTCGAAGGCGTTCATGTGGGTGTTGAACGGGCGCGCGTGCGCACCACCGTGCACCAGCTGCAGGACCGGCGTCTCGATCTCCACGAATCCCTGCTGGTGCAGGGTTTCCCGGACACTGCGGGTGACCGCGGCCCGATTGCGGACCATGTCCCGGGCGGCTTCGCGGACGGTCATGTCGGCGTACCGCTGTCGGACCCGGGTCTCGTCCGAAAGCTCCTTGTGCAGGGTCGGCATCGGCCGCAGCGCCTTGGATGCCAACTGCCAGTCACCGGCCATCACCGAGAGCTCGCCTCGGCGGGACGAGATCACTCGGCCCTCGACGAAGACGAAGTCACCAAGATCAACATCGGCCTTCCAGGCCGTCAGCGCCTCTTCGCCGACCTCGGCCAGCGAGAGCATCACCTGCAGCCGGCTCACCGAGCTGTCCTGGGTCAGCCCCTCCTGCAAGGTGGCGAAGCACAGCTTGCCGGTGTTGCGGATGAACACCACCCGGCCGGTGATGCCGACCCGGTCCTGGGTCTCCTCGCCGGTCTCCAGCTGACCCCACTGATCACGGACCTGACGGAGCGAATGGGTCCGCGGCACCGAGACCGGGTAGGGCTGCTTGCCCTCGGTCAGCAATCGGGCGCGCTTCTCCTGACGGACCCTGGTCTGCTCGGGCACGTCGCTGCCGAATTCCTCCTCGCTCACAGCGGGCTAGCCTATGCGATCGGCGATCGGGCCCGACAACGCGTTGAGCGGCCCGACTCCGAGGAGGAGAGGACCCAGACCAACAACAGTGGTTACGGCGGCCGCCGAACCGCGCTCGGCACGACCCGGGACACCGGACGATCGGGCAAGTCACTGGTCAGAGTCGGTGATGGTCGATAAGAATGGCCAGCATGACCTCCGAAACCGACAGCAATGCACAGAACTCCGACGGGCAGGAGTCCGCGCAGGAGGCGACCAAGCGTCGCTTCCGGGAGGCCTTGGAAGCAAAGCAGGGCCGGCAAGGCGCCGATCATGTCGACGCCGATCCCCACCCGACCGACCATGCGCACGGTCCGGTGGACACGAAGCGGACCTTCCGCCGCAAGACCGGCTAGTCCGGTCACGACCTGAAGGACTGATCGGCCGGTCGCGGCCCGACGGGCTGCGACCGGTGACGATCAGCGAACCCTGAGGCGGACCTCGCCGGACGCCGGGTCGACGAGCCAGTCGACGGCCGCCAGATTGGGCACCACCAGATCGGCGGCGGCCAGCTCGTTACGCGGGCTGGTGGTGATCACGGCCAGGGTTGCCGCACCGGCTGCCCGCCCGGACTGGATTCCCTTCGGTGCGTCCTCGACCACCAGGCAGTCAGCAGCGTCGAAGCCGAGCCGCTCCGCTGCAGCCAGGTACGGGTCCGGTGCCGGCTTGCCGTGCTCGACATCGTCGACGGTGACCAGAACCTTCGGCGGGGTCAGGCCCGACGCCATCAACCGGGCGCCGGCGAGCGGTGCCGTACAAGAGGTGGCGATGGCCAGCCGATCGGCCGGCAGCCGGTCGAAGGCGTCGATCGCGCCGGGCAACGGCACGATCCCGTCGGTGTCGGTCAGTTCGAGCCGATTGATCCGGTCGAGCGCCTCGGCACGTCGTTGCGGCGGCAGCACTGCGGCCACGACTCCCGCCGACGGCACCCCGTGATAGCCGCTCAGTGCCTGGACCGGCACGCCTTCGTCCAGCGCCCATCGACTCCACGCCCGCAGTACGGCCGGGGTCGAGTCGATCAAGGTGCCGTCCATGTCGAAGATCACCGCCGCGAAGGTGCGGTCGATCAGCTCGGTGGGCATTGGGTTCTCCTGACTCATCGCTCCCCGCTCGCAGCGGCCGGATCGTTCACGGCGTTGGGCGTCCGACGCCAGCGTCGCACGGTGCCCGTCACGGCCTCGACCAGGGTCTCCGCGGTGAGCAACACCACTCCCCAGCCAAGAATTTCGGTCACATTGCCGTTCAACTGGGCGATCGCGACCAACACGGCCACCAGCAACAGCCGTCCCTCGACGCCGAGCAGGGGAGCGGGACCGAACCGTCCACGCAGCCGGATCGAGTAGATCAACTCATACCGCCGATACGCGATCGCCGCCACCGCGATGAAGATCAGCACGCCACCTACTCCCTCGGCGAGCAGTGCGCTGACCACCGCCGCCTCGGCGATCCAGACCAGCGGCAGCGCCAACCAGCCCAGCCGGTGCAGCAGCGGCGCGCGCAGGGTGCCGCCGATCGCGAAGATGATCACCACCGCGCCGATCAGGGTCAGCAGCCACCAGCCCAGGCAGATGCCCAAGATCATCGCCAACCAGACGATGATCATGACCAGCACGCCGAGCAGGTACGGGATCCGTACCACTCCGGCGATCCGCGCCAGCCGTCCGACGTCCAGTTGCTGATCCAGTTCGCCCGAGGTGAAGGTGACGGACGATGCTGCAGCAGGCCCCGACGTCGACCGTGCGGAGGTACGCAGCGCGCGCAGAAGACGCCCGCCGACCGTCCAGACCAGGGCGAATGCGGACACCGCGATGGCGGCGATCAGCACCCACAGCGGCTGCAGGGTGAGCAGGCCGAGGCTCAAGATCAGATAGCGCTCGGCGATCGGGACGTGGGCGACCTTCTTGATCCAGAAGGTGATCCGCTGGTTCCGCGACGCGGTCGTCGGCAGGGTCGTACGCGTCGTCGGGTCGCCGGTCGCTGCCCCCGCATCGTCGCCTTCGGTGATCGGTCGCCGGCGCGCCTGGGCCCGACCATCCGCGCCGGCGTCCCGCAGCCCGACCGTCCGATCGGTGTAGCCGTAGTCCTCCAGATGCCGAGCGGTCACGATCACCATCGCGATGATCGCCAGCAGCCAACTCGACGGATGCCCCTCCCGTACGCCGACGGCAGCGACCGTGGCGAAGACCAGGTACTCCTTGATCCGGTCCCCAATCCCGTCCAGCCAGCCGCCGAAAGCGGAGAACCGTCGGGTGAAGCGAGCCACCTCCCCGTCCATGCAGTCGATCACCAACGCCAGCTGCAAGAGCAGGGCGGCCGCGATCCAGCCCGCTGCGTTGCCGGTCAAGATCAACAAGCCGGCCAGGATGCCGACGGCAAGGCTGATCGCGGTGATCAGGTTCGGAGTCAGGCCGATGCGAAGCGCCATCCGGGTGCCGATCCGGGACAGTGGTCGAACCACCGCGGCGGAGTACGCGCCGTCGCCCAGCCGAGACGCCGAGCGCAGCCGCTGCCGCCAAGCCGATCCGCCGAGGCCCCGCTGCCCGACCCGATTCCCGCCGGCGGCCGGCCGGGACCAGTCGAAGTAGCCCAACGCCTGCCCGGTGATCACCAGCCCACCGCGGACCAAGATCACCAACGCCAGGTCACAGAGGTTGTTGCCGATGATCAACTCGGGCCGGGCCGCGACGTCGGTTGCAGCAGCACGCCACAACTCGGCTGCTCGCTGCCGATCCGCTGCCCGGATCCGCAGCAGGCCGACCGAGACCCGGTTCGGATCGTTGACCCGATGCCGGAGGCTGCCGGCGGACTCGATCGTCCGCCCGTCCGGGCCGATCCTCAGCACGGTGGCCCGATCAAGATCATCTTCAGGTTGCCGTGGAGCCTCGATGTTGCGGGGATCGGCCAGCAGTGCCGCGGTCGGGTCGTTCGGCCCGTCCAGCAGATCGAGGGTGGCCGGCAGGCTGAGCTGCAGTCCGGCATCGGCGACCACCAGCGGCCCGCTGCCGGCCGCTGCCAGTTCGGCCAGTCGACCAAGCTCACCGACGGCGACCGGCTCGGCCGGCGCGCAGACCTGAGCGAGCGCGTCGGCCAACGACGACTGCATCGCGATCGGCGACTGCGGCGCGGTTGCGGTCGAGGTCGAGGTCGAATCGTCGCCCGGTGAGGTCAGCAGGACACAGTCGGCGCCGCGACTGAATCCGTGCACCGAACGCGCCGTCGCGTTGCCGATCAGGGACATGGACGGCGACTCGGACACTGCCGCATGTTATCCGGCCGAGGCGCGGCGGGTCTTGCACGGAGTTCATGACGCCCGCGCCCGCACGGCAGACTGGGGGCATGTTCGGGACAACACTCCCGCTCGGGCGGATTGCCGGGATCAGGATCCGAGTGCACTGGTCGGTGATCATCGTGCTCGCGATGCTGGCCTGGGTGCTCGGCACGAGCGTGCTCCCGCTGTCCGCCCCCGGCTACGGCAGCATCGCCTACGGGTTGGCCTCGCTGCTGTTCGCGGTGTGTTTTCTCGGCGGCTTGCTGGCCCATGAACTGACCCACTCCTTCATCGCCCGGCGGTTCGGGCTCGAGGTGCACGGGATCACGCTCTGGGCGCTGGGCGGTGTGGCCGAGCTGAAGGGCGATCCGCCGAGCCCGAAGTCCGATCTGCTGGTCGCCGCCGGCGGCCCGGCGATGAGTCTGCTGATCGGCGGCGGTTGTCTGGGAGCCTCGTACCTGTTCGACGGCGGGTCGACACCGGTGCTGTTGATCGTCGGGTTGGCGTGGCTCGGTGTCACCAACATCGTGCTGGCCGCCTTCAATCTGCTTCCCGGGACCCCGCTGGACGGTGGCCGGGTGCTGCGATCGGTGGTCTGGCGGGCCACCGGCGACCGGACCAAGGCGGTGTCTGTGGCGGCCCGCTGCGGGCAGGTCCTCGGGGTCCTGATGATCTTGGCAGGAATCGCCGAGCTGGTGTTCTGGCGGGAGACCACCGGGCTCTGGCTCGCGGTGATCGGCCTGTTCCTGATCACGTCGGCGCGCGGCGAGCTGAACGCCGAACGCAGCCGCGGCCGGTTGGCCGCGATCCTGGTCCGCGATGTGATGCACACCCAACCGGTGCTGGCCCCTGGCTGGTGGACGGTCGACGCCTTCCTGCAACAGATCGCCTCCGGAACTCGTCGCCGGGTCTTTCCGGTGATGTCGTCCGAGAATCAGCTGATCGGGCTGACCAGCCTGGCCGAGCTCACCGGGCTCAGCAGCACGGGCGGCGGTGCCTTGATCATCGCTGACATCTGCCGCGACGCTCCCCGCCAGGTCGGGCCCGATGAACCGTTGGTGCCGGTGCTGGCCACCGCAACCATGCGGCCGGGCCTCGACCTGCTTGCCGTACTCGAGAACGGACGGTTGATCGGCGTGGTCGACGCCGAAGACGTGATCCGGCCGCTGCCGACGTCCTGACCCGGCCGCGTGCAGCGAACACCCGGCAGGATCGGGTCGACCGAGATATGACAGATGTCATCGATCCACCCAGGTAGCCCGAACCATAGTGAATTTCTGCGGAAAAGAACTTGAGTGAGTGAGCGCTCACTCATTAGAATCTGGGCCGTGCCCCGCGCCTCTGCTCTGCCACCCGAAGAACGCCGCACCCAGATCCTGGATGCGGCCGAGCCGCTGCTGCGTACCCAGGGGCGCAAGGTCAGCACCCGGGAGATCGCTCAGGCCGCCGAGGTGGCCGAAGGAACCATCTTCCGCGTGTTCGACAGCAAGGAAGACCTGATCAACCAGACCATCGTTCGCGCCATCCAGGCCGAACGGACGGTGTTGCTGCTGGAGGAGATCGACCCGGAACTTGATCTTGAAGAGACCTTGATCGCGGTCACCTTGGTGTTGCAGGAACGACTCCGACAGACCTTCGAGCTGTTGCACAGCATCGGCCCGCCGGCCAAGTCGACCGAGGAGGACCGCCAGGCCTTCCACGACTACATGGTCAGTCAGAACCAGTTGATCACCGCGGCGGTGACCCGGCTGATCGGCAGTGACCAAGATCAACTCGTCCTCACCCCGGACCAGACCGTCCAACTGGTCACCACCCTCACCATGACTGTCTCGCACCCGATGCTGGCTCGGGCCCACGAGCTGTCCCATCTGTCCGACAACCCAGCGGCGCTGGTCGATCTCGTGCTGCACGGTGCCTTGATCGACAGCACCCGGACCAAGGCGTCGTTCGATCACCGGTCCGCCGATCCGGCACCGATCGACCTCGCCGCCTGCTCTGCTCACGCTTCCTAGAAACAAAGACGCTTCCTCAGAAGGGACGCTTCGTGCTCATCTCGCTGTTACGCCGATATCTGGCGCCCTACAAGGTCTTCCTCGGCCTGGTAGTGCTGTTCCAGTTGATCGGCACTCTCGCCAATCTCTATCTCCCCAGCCTGAACGCCAAGATCATCGACGATGGTGTGGCCAAAGCCGACATCGACTACATCTGGCGGACCGGCGGCGTCATGCTGGTGATCAGCCTGCTGCAGGTGCTGTGCACCATCACCGCTGTCTACTTCGGTGCCCGCACCGCGATGGCGTACGGACGTGATGTCCGGTCCGCGATCTTCGACCGGGTGCTGACGTTCTCCGCCCGCGAGGTGAATCACTTCGGCGCCCCGTCGTTGATCACCCGCAACACCAACGACGTCCAGCAGGTCCAGATGCTGGTGCTGATGAGTTGCACCATGCTGGTGGCCGCGCCGATCACCATGGTCGGCGGCGTGATCATGGCCCTTCGGGAGAACGCCGGGCTGGCCTGGTTGATCGTGGTCGCGGTGCCGGTGCTGGCCATCTCGGTCGGCGCGGTCGTGATCCGGCTCGGCCCGCTGTTCCGCAAGATGCAGGAGCGGATCGACAATGTGAACCGGGTGCTGCGGGAGCAGATCACCGGCATCCGGGTGGTCCGCGCCTTCGTCCGCGAACCGTACGAGACCGATCGCTTCGCCGGCGCCAACGACGACCTGACCCAGATCGCCCTGAAGGTCGGCCGGCTGTTCGCGCTGATGTTCCCGATCGTGATGTTGATCATGAACCTGTCCAGCGCGGCAGTGATCTGGTTCGGCGGACATCGGATTGACGCCGGGAACATGCAGATCGGCGAGATGACCGCTTTCCTCACCTACCTGATCCAGATCCTGATGTCGGTGATGATGGCGACCTTCCTGCTGATGATCGCTCCTCGTGCTGCAGTCTCCGCCGAACGGATCAGCGACGTGCTGAACACCGAGTCGAGCGTTGTGCTGCCGACCAACCCGGTGACCAGCACTCCGGAGCGGGGCGTGGTGCGGTTCAACAACACCGAATTCACCTACCCCGGCGCGGATTCGCCG
>DATCVL010000224.1:0-8238 GCA_036566865.1 Microlunatus sp. | reverse complement strand
GCCAGATAGTTGTGGTTGACCGCATCGAAGGCGGTCTCCATGTCGATCGCGGTGACGTAGTGCCCGAGCTCAGCACTCCCGGTCATCTGCACCGGTACGGAGATGTAGGCGAGGTCACCGTGCTGGGCGGTGCCGATCCGGTAGACGCCGGGCGATCCGCCGGGTTTGACCCTGGCTGCGGCGGCGATGAACTGCCGGTCCTTCTGGACGGACTCCTGCAGATCGTGGTTCTCCGAGTCCGGCACCAGCGCCACCGTGCCGTCGATCAGGCCGAGCACCGCCTCATCGCTGTCCGGGTAGGTCGCCTTGATCGAATAGGTGAGGACGTCGTTCAAGCTGCGGATCGGCAGCCCGGTCTCCGGGTCGGTGGCGACCCGGGTACTGGCACGCAGCTCCTCCACCTCCTGATCGAGCGACCGGTAGACCTCCTCCTGGGTCTGGTTGCGGGCGATCGCGTACGAGATCCCGCCGGCCACCATCATCCCGAGTGCGGTCGTGAGCAGCACCGCGGTGAGGATCCGGACGCGGACCGACAAGGTCCGGGCCCGGCCCTCGTACGGCTCACCCACGGTGTTCATCCCCCCTAGTCTGTCGGGCCCGCTGCGGGTTCCCAGTCCGATGAGCGCCCGCCCGCACCACAGTCAACTGACGAGCTCCGGATCACGAAACGCGTAGACCACCCGGAGCCGGGCGTTGGCCGCGGACAGGTATCCGGGCAGAGCAGCTCGTACCGCGGGATCGGGACAGTAGCCCGCCAGGGTCGCCGCGATCGCGGTATCCGGGTCGGACAGCAGTCCCTGTTCGGCCCGCAATCCCAAGTGAGCCAGGAAATTCGCCAGGTCAAGGGCCGGGTCACCGATCGCCAGCAGGTCGAAGTCGAGGATGCCGACCCGGTCGTTGTCCATGATCACCTGCCCGTCATGGAAGTCACGATGGATGAGGGTCCAGCGATGCGGCTGCGGGAGCCGGGGAACGTCCACCGGTCCGGTCGGAAGTCGATGGTCTCGGGCGTGTCCGAGCCAGCGGTCGAGCACCGCGAGTTCGTCATCCGGGCCGTGCCGCTCCAGCCCGGTGTCAGCGCCGGCTGCGGGAATCGGGGTTTCGTGCAGGCGCGCCAGCGATCGACCGACGGCCAGGCAGGCGTTGGTCGCGGAATCACCGGCGAGCAGGTCGGTCAGTGGCACGCCGGGCAGCGCCCGGGTGGTCAGGCTGCCGATCACCGGATCGTCAGCGACCACCCGCGGAACCCGCAGGCCGAGCCCCTCGGCCGTCCGGGCGCGTGCGACCGCGGCGGGTTGGCGCTGCGGCCGGAGCACCTTGAGGTAGCTGTCGCCGGTCGTGATCACCGCCCGTCGTTCCGGCCGGTGGGCGACCAGCCGGTGTCCGCGCCGGGTCAGCAACTCGGTCAGCGGGGTCAGCTTGCGGTCCGCGCCGCCCGGTTGCAGCACGACCGAGCCTCGACGGCTGCTCCCCGGCGTGTGCCGGGCCACCGAATGTGCCTGCTCCGGATTGGCAAACCACTGACCGGCAATCCGGGCGCCGGTCGGGTCGGCGACCTCCAGCAGCAGCCGGCCGGCGGAGCGCGGCCAGCTACGTCGCAACCGCAGGCCGTCGGCGTTCAACGAACGGACCCAGTCGCGGTCCATCAGCGTCGCCCGGTCGCAGCACAGGATCGCCGGCTGGGTGGTCATCGGAGCAACTCCTCGACCCGATCGAGATTGGCGGCCAGCGCGACCGTCCAGTCGGGCTGAGCCCGTCGGAAGGGCTCGGCTGCCCGCAGGAAATGTGCCCGGGCACGATGGCGATCCAGGTCGTCCGGTAACTGTCGCAGCTGGGTGTACCCGTCGAGCAGGTCCCGCCAGCCCCTCTCGGACAGACCCGACGGTGCAGAGTCTGCTGGCAGCTGGGTGCTCGCACGGCCGGCAGCGGGCCAGCCCGCCGCGTCGGCATTGGCCAGATCGGCGGCCAGCGGTCCGAGGCCGCTGCGATCCCAATCCAGGATCGCGATCGGCTGCTGGTCGGAGATCAACAGTTGGTCGACCGAGAAGTCGCCATGGCACCAACCAAGATCAACAGCTGTCTGCGGACCGGACAGCCGATCGGCCAACTGCCGGATCTGCCGGGACCGCCCCGGCAGCAACATGATCAACTGCTCCGCGACGTGGATGGGGGTACCGAGCGCGGCCCGGGTCGGCGCCGGTGCCGCGACCTGATGCCACCGAGCCAGCGCGCGACCGGCAGCTCGCAGCGCGACACCGTGTTGATCATCACCGGTCGACCGCCGCATCGGCACGCCGGGCAGGCGCTCGGTGCTGATCACACCGAGGCGCCGATCATGATCAAGTACTTCCGGGATCCGAAATCCGTTGGCCAGCTCGGCCGCCGGCCAGCGAGCCAGACTTCGACGCGCGTCCGCGGGTCGATAGCAACGCAGGACGGAGTCGATCCCGGACCGGTCGGCCAAGCCGACCCATCGGCGTTGTGGCTTGTACGACAGTGTGCGTAGCCGATCCGTGTCCGCCCGACGAATGCCCGGCAGGTCCCGATCTGCTGCCGGCTGCGCGACCATGATCAGCTTCTCCAGGTCGACCGCCAGCACGGTCCCGGGCGGCGCCTGGCGGACCAGCTTTTCCAACTTGGGCCGAGCGTCTCGACTGACGGCATAGCCGAAGGTCGGTCCGGTGCGGGTCTGCAGACCGACCGTCAGGCTGGTGCCCTGCTTGTACCGCAGATAACTGACCCGGACCGGGGACGGCGGGTTCGGTACGGAGCTGTGCTCGGCGAACCAGTCGTCGAGTCGCTGCTGGTTCAAGATCGTTGTCAGCCCGACCACCAGCGGGTCCCGTTCGGCCAATTCGATCGCGGCGATCACGCTGCACCGCGCCGACTCGGCAGCACCAGGTCCGGGGAACCGTCCGCCACCACCATCCCGTCCTCGATCCTGATCACCCGATCCGCATCGGCGGCCACCTCGACGTCGTGGGTGATCAGCAACGTGGTTCGCCCCGCAGTCAGCCGGTCCAGCGCGGCCACCACCTCCGCCTCGGTGTCCGGGTCGAGCCCGGTCAGCGCCTCGTCCAGGATCACGATCGGAGCTTGCCGAATGGCGGCCCGAGCGATCGCAATCCGCTGCAACTGTCCCCCGGACAGCCCGACGCCGCGGTCGGACAACTCGGTTCGGTAACCCTGCGGCAGCCGTCGGATGAATCCGTCCGCGCCCGCGATCCGAGCTGCCTGGGCGATCTCGTCGTCGGTCACCGGACGATTCACGCCGTAGCTGATGTTGTCGGCGATGCTGCCGGCGAACAACACGCTGTCCTGCAGCACGATGGAGATCTGGTCCCGGACCGAGTCCACGGTCAGATCGCGCAGATCGTGGCCGTCGATCAACACCCGGCCGAGATCGGGATCGCGCAGCCGAGTCAGCAATGCCGCCAGTGAAGACTTGCCCGCGCCGGACGGGCCGACGATGGCGACCCGTTCACCGGCCCGTACGGCAAGATCAAGATCCTGGAGCGCCGGTTGACCGTCCCGGTAGCTCAACCGGACCGACTCGAACCGGAGATACCCGTGGAAGCGGGGCGCCGGGCGCGCCCAGCTCGCGTCCACGATGTCGGGTTGTTGATCAAGGATCTCGGTGATCCGCTCGCCGGAGGCTGCGGCCTTGGAGATCCGACCGGTGTACTTCGCGATGTCCCGCAGCGGGCGGAAGGCCGTCTTCAGATAGGTCAGGAACACGGTCAGCTCGCCCAGCGACAGGTCACCGGCCAATACCCGCTGCGCACCGGCGAACAACACCACCGCAGTCGCCAACCCGACCAGCACGTCGGTGGATCGCTCCAGCCCGGCAGACAACCGCTTGGCCCGAACTCCGTCGCGGAGGCTGCGCTGGTTGCCCTGAGAGAACCGCCCGCTCATCCTGGACTCCAGCGAGAAGCTCTTGATCACCGGCATCGAGCCCAGCGTCTCGGTGGCCAGCGCGGCCAGCGCACCCTCGGCGCTACGCTGGTTGCGGGAGACCGAAATGATCTTGTGCGTCGATCGGTTGCCGATCAGCGCGAACAGCGGGAACACCACCAGCACCACCAGGCCGAGCCGCCAGTCCATGATCATGATGACCACGAACATCCCGATCAGCGTGACTACATTGCCGATCAGGGGAAGCAGTGCGGTCACCACCGCATCCTGCAGCCGACCGACATCCCCGGTCACCCGGGTGACCAGGTCACCGGTGCGCCGGGACTGGTGAAAGCGCAGCGACAGCGCGTTCAGGTGATCATAGAGTTCGGCGCGGACTCGGGTCAGCACCCGATTGCCGGCGAGCGCGAACAGCACCGTCATCGCGTACGAGGCTGCCGCGCGCAGGCCGACCACGACCAGCAGGGCCGCCGCACAGATGATCAACGCCGTCTGCAGACTGAGGTCGGACTGGCGCGCCGCCAGATCCGCACCGGCAGCGCTGGCCAGCGCATCGATCACGTACGCCAGCGGCCAGGGCTCGACCAACCGCAGGCCGACCTCGGCGACCAGAGCGGCCAGACCCAAGATCAACAACTTCCGTTGCTCGGCAACATGCGGTCCGAACCGTCGCGTCGTCCGGCTGAGCATGGGCAGTGCCTCCCGCAATCGAGGTGTCTGCCGTGCCATCAGCGACCCGTCCTAACGGCAGCGGTCGCTACCACCGTCGACTGAAGGCGGTCACGCCCATCAGCCGGCACGGTGGCCGAGCCGCCCAGTCGGAATCCGACCGCCGCCAGTGCCCGTCCCACCACAGCGGTCCAGGTGTGACGTTCCTCGGCCGCCTGTCGCGCGGCGACCGAAAGGCGTCCACGTTCGGGGCGGTCGCGCCGCAGCTGAGACAACGCGACGGCCAGCGCCGACGGGTCGCCCGGCCGCACCAGACGGCCCAACCGACCATGATCAAGTGCGTCCGGGACCTGGCCGATGGCACTCGCGATCACCGGCAGTCCGGCGGCCAGGTACTCGTAGATCTTCAGCGGAGAGAAGTAGTGATCATCCGAACGGGGATACGGCGCGGTGGCGACATCCATCCGCTGCAGCTGACCGCAGACCTGCTCAGGGCGTACGGCACCGGTGAACTCGGCATCGACCCCGGCAGCATCGGCGCGAGCAACCAACTCCTCGCGCAACGGGCCGTCGCCCACCACCAGCAAACGCCATCCCGGCTCGTTCAGCCCGGCCGGCGCCAGCGCGTCGATCAGCGATTCCACGCCGTGCCAGGGTTTCAAGGTGCCGAGAAACCCGACCGTGAAGTGGTCGTCGCTCTCGCCCGCGATCGGTCGCAGGGCAGGACGAATCCGCTCTGTGTCCACCCCGTTCGGCAGCACCATGATCGTTTCCGGCCGGGACGAGAGATCCCGCACCCAGCCGGCGACTCGATCGCTGACGCAGACGACCGCGTCGGCGGTCGCGAACGCGGACCGGGCAACCAGCCGGGCCTGACCCGGATCGGCGAGTTCGCGGAATTCGGCCTGTTCGTCGATCAGTGGTGCATTGACCTCGAGAATGCTGGGCACGCGATGCCCGGCCGCCCAACGGGTAGCAGTCCTGCCCCACAAGGCGTACCGCTCGTACACGAGATCCGGATGGATCCGCTGCAACACTTCGCCGACGCGACGATCGGCGGCCTGCGCGCGATGCTCCCGCTCCGCCGCCGAGCCGCGACCGATCTCGGGCAGGCGATGCAGCTGCACTGACGGAGCCAGCCGATGATCTTCGTACGCTCCCGGGCGCGGGGTGATCACATGCACCTGATGCCCGGCCGCGACGAACTCCGCGATCACCGACTGGGCATGCACCGACGCGCCCTTCGTGCCGAAGATCGGAACCCCCGGATCGGTACACACAAAGGCGATCCGGGCCGGAGTGCCTGTCGTGGTGCTCATCGGATCAGCTCCACCGGTCGATGTACCGCGGCGAGGAGGTCACCGACCTTCGCCGCCTGCCGGACAGCGTCGAACTCCTGCTCGATCTGCTCCCGCGCCGCCGCTGCCAAGCCGGCCCGCATGCCGGCATCGCCGAGGAGTTCGCCGAGCGCGTCGGCGAGCGCGGCCACATCGCCCTCCGGGACGAGCAGACCGGTACGCCGGTGTTCGATCGCCTCCGGGATGCCGGTCACCGGCGTGCTGATGCAGGGCGTCCCGACAGCCATCGCCTCCAGCAGGACGGTCGGCAGTCCGTCGCGGTTGCCGTCGCCGCCGACCCGGCAGGGAGCGGCGAAGACGGTCGCCGAGGCGACGAACTCGCGTACCTGATCCTGCGGCAGCGGGCCGATCAAGCTCACCTGTCCGTCCAGTCCGAGCTCAGTGATCTGGGTCTGTAGTTGATCATCCAGTGGTCCGGCTCCGGCGATCCCCAGTCGGAAATCCTGCCCGCGGTCGACCAGCACCCGCGCCGCGCTGATCAGATCGTCGAACCCCTTCTTCTCCACCAACCGGCCGACGGCAGCGATCATCGGACGCTCGGTGCGATCGGCCTGGCTCCGGTAGCGGAAGCGATCCAGGTCGATGCCGTTGTAGACGCGTCGGATCGACCCGGCAACCTCGGGGAACCGGTCCGCGAGATAGCGCAGGTTGTAGTCGCTGACGGTGATCACGGCTCTGGCGTCGGCGATCTTGGTGCCCAGCTCTGCGGTGTCAACCTCCTGATGGAAGATGTCCTTGGCATGCGCTGTGAAGCTGTAGCCGATGCCGGACAGGACCGCAGCCTGCCGGGCGACCGTTGTCGCGACCGACCCGAAATGCGCGTGCAGGTGAGTGATGCCATCGGCTCGGACCGCCCGGGCAAGATCAAGAGCCTGAGCTGCTTCCCGGGCCGGCAGCTGTACCAGCCGGGAAAGTTGATCTTGATCGATCTGACCGAAGTCGGCCAGATAGTCGGCCAGGGCCTGCATCAGGTGGGCGGCAGTCACACCGCCGGGTTGCAGATAGCGCACCGGCGCCTTCACGCGGGCCAGATCGGGATGGAAGCGCCCGTCGTTCGGCGTCCGCAAGGAGAAGATCTCGAGATCCCAGCCCTGCGCTTCCAATGCCAGCAGCTCGGTCAGGATGAACGTCTCGGAGAAGCGCGGATACATCTTCATCAGGTAGCCGATCCGGGGCTCGGGATGATCGACGAGCGGGGTGGTGTCAGGCAGCATGTTCGACTCCTGTCAGCAATCTGCCAGCGAGGTGGCCGATCCGGTCTCTGCCGGAGAGGTCGAGTTGTTGTCGGGACCGCCGGATCACCTGTCGTGGTTGGGAAACGGCGGCATCGAGCCAGCCGGAGATCCGGTCCGGACCCAGCTCCTCGGGTCGAAGCAGATCAACGCAGCCGTGGTCGGCCAGGCGCTCGGCTCGGATCAGCTGCTCGAGCCGTGGCCGCGTTCTCGGCACCAGCAGCGCGGGTGTCGACGTACTCAGCACCTCGACGGTTGAGTTGTAGCCGGCCATCGAGACCACAGCGTCCGCGCCGGCCACGAACTCTTCCATCGTCTCGGCGAAGTTGATCAAGGTCAGCTGCGGTCCTGCCAGCTGGCGCAGACTTCGCCGCTCGGCGTCGGAGAGATACGGCCCGGTGACGATGACACCCCGATGCGTGGCCGGCAGGGTGCTGCGGGCGAACGCGGCCGCGACCGCGTAACCGTCCTGTCCGCCGCCGAGCTGGCAGAGCACGTACGGATCGGCCGGTGGCCCAGCACTCCGGCGCTGAGAACCATGATCGGCGCCGACTGACATCGGCCGGACCGCAGCGCCAGCCGGTGCGGTCCTGCGGCGGCGAGAAGTGCCCAGGTAGCCGGTGTAGTTGATCTTGCCGGCGATGGCTGTACCCCAGCCGTACTCGAGCACCGGATCATAGACAGCCGGGTCGCCGTAGACCCACACCTCGTCGTAATGATCAGCGATCACCTGGGCGGTTGCAGCCGCCTGCCAGTCCCGTCTGACGGTGACCGGATCGTCGAGGACCTCACGCAGGCCGAGCACGGCGCGTACCCGATCGTCTCGGCGGATCGACTCGAGCGCGGGCAGCAACTCGCCCATCAACCCGTCGGCGACCTTGTCGACAACCAGGAGTTGTGGCCCGAACGCCTGCAGCGTGTGCTTGATCAGCGCCGATCTCTGATTGATCAACTCCGCCAGGGAGCACCGTTGTCGCCGCGGCTGATAGCGGCCGGAGGCGTCCTTGGCAATCGTCGGCAGGGTGATCAGGTCGGTGTGTGGCGGGCGCGGCAGTCGGCCG
>DATCVL010000223.1:0-6134 GCA_036566865.1 Microlunatus sp. | reverse complement strand
TCATTCTGCTGCTCATCCTCCGACTCGGCGACTCGCTGTCGGTCGGCTTCGAGCAGATCATCCTGCAGCAACCCGCGGTCGGCCGAGACGCCAGCGAGGTGCTCGACACCTACGTCTACAACAACGGCATCCTCGGCGGCGCCTGGGGCGTCGCGGCCGCCGTCGGACTGGTCAAGGGCGTCATCGGGCTCGGCCTCGTACTCGCGGCCAACAAGCTCGCCCATCGCCTCGGCGAGGAAGGAATCTACCGATCATGACAACCCTGACAAACGCGCCGAAGAAGCGGCGACGCCATGTCGTGGTCGAAGGCATGCCCCGGGCAGGTTGGACCGAACGGATCATCAAAGCGATCTTCCTGACCGTCATCTGCGCCCTGGTCGTGCTCCCGTTCATCGGGGTGATCTCGACCAGCCTGGCCAAGCCCGAAGAGGTCAATCGGGCCGGCGGCTTCCTGATGTTCCCCACCCACGGGATCGACTTCTCGGCCTACCGGTCCATCTTCGCCGGCGGCACCGTGACCCAGGCGATCCTGGTCAGCGGCTTCGTCACCGTCGTCGGCACCGCCATCTCGCTGGCTCTGACCTGCAGCCTGGGCTGGGCCCTCAGCCGCCGCGGAACCGTTGGAAACAAGACATTGCTGATGCTGGTCCTGGTCAGCCTGTTGTTCAATCCCGGCCTGATCCCGACCTACCTGGTGGTGCAGCAGTTCGGTCTGCTGGACAGCCTGTGGGCCTTGATCATCCCGACCTGCGTGAGCGCGTTCAACGTGATCGTGGTGCGTTCCTTCTTCACCGGTCTGCCGGCCGAGGTGCTGGACTCGGCCCGGATCGACGGCGCTTCGGAGTGGAAGATGTTCCGCTACATCGGGCTCCCGCTGTCCAAGGCCGTGATCGCGGTGATCGGTCTGTTCTACGGCGTCGGCTACTGGAACAGCTTCTTCAACGCGATGCTCTACATCAACGACGCCAGCAAGTGGCCGCTGCAGCTCGTACTCCGCACCTACGTCGTGAACGGGGTCGAGCTCGGCGGCCAGGACCTCGGCCTGGGGGGCGAAACCCTCCCACCGCAGACGACGATCCAGATGGCGATCCTGATGATCTCCGTCGTTCCGATCCTCTGCGTCTACCCATTCATCCAACGGCACTTCGCCAAGGGCGTACTCACCGGCGCCGTGAAGGGCTGACGAATTTCCATGCCCCGTTCGAGAGGTTTGACAACGATGACGATGTTCGATTCCCGCCCGCTGTCCCGGCGCACCCTGCTGGGTGCCGGAGCTGCCCTCGGGCTGACCGGAGCGCTGGCCGGATGTTCCAACGAGGGTCGCGGCGGTGCCAGCGGCTCCAACGATGCTGCCTCGAAATCCAAGGTGCGGCCGAGCTACGAGCGCTACAAGGGCGTCACTCCCGAGATGTCCGGTGCGAAGTACAACATCCCGGATGCCTACACCAAGTACCCCGCCGATCCGGTGCAGGCGATCTCCGAGGCGCCCGGGGACGGCAAGCCGATCCAGGTGATGACCTTCACCAACACCCCGATCCCGCCGAAGTTGTCCAACAACGATTTCTGGCAGGCATTCAACAAGCAGGTCGGATCGCCGGTGCAGGTCAACCTCACCCCGTCGGTCGACTACACCCAGAAGTTCGCCACCTCGGTGGCCGGTGACAAGCTCAGCGAGCTGTTCATGATCGGCAGCGTGCCGCAGAAGCCGCAGATGCTGGCGGCCAAGGCGGTCGACCTGACGCCGCACCTGTCCGGTGACAAGATCAAGAAGTATCCGTTCCTGGCCAACCTGCCCGAGACCAGCTGGAACTCGGCGATCTTCGACGGCAAGATCTACGGCGTCCCGATCCCTCGCGGTGCGATCAGCTCGCAGGCTCTGTATGCCCGCAAGGACATCCTCGAGGGGCTCGGCCTCCCAGTCGAGGTGAAGAGCGCGGACGAGTTCACCGAACTCTGCAAGGCGATCACCGACAAGCGCAAGAACCGGTTCGCGCTGGCCAGCGTTCCGACGCAGTACATCCAGAACATGTGGGCGATCCCGAACGGGTGGAGCATCCAGGGCGACAAGCTCGTCAGCAACCGCGAGGACCCGGCACAGGAGGACGTGCTGAAGTACCTGGCACAGCTGTGGAAGTCCGGCTACATCCACCCGGACGCGTTCACCGGGCAGAACCAGGACCTGAAGGCACGCTTCGGCAATGGCACCAGCCCGCTGGTGTTCGACACCTTCAGCGGCTGGCCGACCTACCTGCAGACGATGGACCAGCAGGCGGAGATCGCGATCATCGCGCCGCCGGCGCATGACGGTTCGGGCGTCGGCAAGACCTGGTTGGGCGGCCCGACGATCTCCGTGACGGCGATCAGCCAGAAGGCCGAGTCCCGGGTCGAGACGCTGCTGGCGTACCTGAACTATCTGGCCGCGCCGTTCGGCACCCAGGAGTACCTCTTCCGCAAGTACGGCATCGAAGGGGTCGACTACAAGAAGACCGACGGCAACCCGGTGCTGACCGACAAGGGCTTCAGCGAAACCCAGCTCGGCCTCCAGTACCAGTCCGACGGGCCGTGGACGATCTTCCTGCCGGAACGGGACGGCAGCTCCGAGAACTGCTTCAACGCGATGAAGGAGATCTGCCCGCAGGCCCTGGAGAATCCCGTTGCCGGGATGTACTCCGAGACCGACAACCGCAAGGGCGGCCAGATCAACGGTGACTTGGACGATCTGACCAGCGACATCATCCAGGGCCGCAAGCCGATCTCAGCCTGGGCGCCGGCCGTGCAGAAGTGGAAGAAGGCCGGCGGCGACAAGATCGCCGACGAGCTGTACGCCGCCTACAAGGCTTCACGCTGATCAATCCACCCGCTAGATGATCTTCAAAGGAGAAGTCATGTCAGAGAATCCGTCGACCCGACCCGTCGGTTCGATCAGCCGTCGCCGACTGCTCGCCGCATCCGGAGGTGCCGCCGCATTGACCGCGATCGGAGGCACCGCCAACGCAGCACCAACCCAGGGCTACCACAATCCGGTCGAGCCGACGAGCCATCCCGACCCGGCCGTTCTGTGGGCCGACGGCGCGTTCTACCTCTACTCGACGAACGGCAGCCAACGGATGCCGGTGCTGTCCTCACCCGATCTGATCAACTGGACCGCCGTCGGCGACGGCATGCCGGTGATCGCCCCGTGGTCGGTGTCGGGACGGCATTGGGCGCCGGAAGTGATGGAGATCAACGGCCGCTACCACTCCTACTACACCGCCCGCCGCGCCGATCTGGCACAGCAGGCGGTGTCGGTGGCAGTGTCGGAATCGCCCGCCGGTCCGTTCGTGGACGACCGGACCACGCCGCTGGTCGGTCAATCCGACGAGGGCGGCAGCATTGACGCCTCGCCCTTCCGCGACGCCGATGGTTCGTTGTGGCTGCTGTGGAAGAACGACGGCAATGCCGTCGGTCTGCCGTCGTACATCTATCTCCAGCAGCTCACCGACGACGGTCTGGAACTGCGCGGCGAACCGCAGCGGATCATCGGCATGGACCGGCCGTACGAGACGTACACCATCGAGGGTGCGTCGGTGATCATCCATCAGGGCCGCTACTACTGCTTCTACTCGACCGGCGAGTACTGGAACGGAAGTTACGGGGTCTGCTGGGCGACCGCGCCGAGCCTGACAGGTCCGTGGACGAAGCCCGCCGACGGACCGATCCTGGCCGGGAACGACGTCGCCTCCGGCCCCGGCCATGGAATGCCGATCAAGGTCGGCCCGCACTGGTGGTACCTGTATCACGCCTGGCAGCCCAGCGGCGAGCCCGCCGGTCGCCTGGTCTGGCTGTCGCGGATGCGGTTCCTCGGCGACCGGCCGGTGATCGACGGGCCCTGGGCCGACAACCCGTACCGGCCTCAGGTCTGAGCACCCGGCAGCCGCACCGTCTGCTGCTTGCTGCAGCTACTGGAATTGGCGCAGCCGCAGCAATCGGTGCGGCTGTCGCGTGCGGCCGGTGCCGGAGTTGATCATGGACCTCAGTCGACCAGCAGCGGGACTGTCATCTCGGCCGGTGTCAGCGATCCGTGCATGCCGACCAGCGAGGCCTCCCGCGGCTGGGTCCGGGTCATGATCGCCCAGTCGTCCCGCAACGCCACCAGGACATGCCCGAAGCGTTCGACCACCCGGTCGTCCATCGGTCCGAACCAGCCGTCGTCGATGGCATCGTTGCGGGTCCGGACCCAGGCCCGGTCACCGAGCAGATCGGCCCAGCGGGCCGCCACCAGGTGCGGATTGTCCCGATCGACGTAGAGCTGCCGGAACCGGGCCTCGCCGGCGATCGCATCGACGCCGACCAGCAGCTCCGGCTCGTCCTCGGCGATGATCCGTTGACCAGCATCGATGTCGACCATTCCATGATCACCGGTGATGATCATCCGGACCTCGTCTGGAAGTCGATCACGCAGAAGTCCAAGCCGGCGGTCGATCTGGGTGAGCACGTCCAGCCAGTCCGGTGATTCGCAACCGCGGGAGTGACCGCAATGATCAAGGTCGCGCTCATAGGCGTACACCAGGCTGCGGTCGCCCCGCATGGCTGCGCGAGTGATCAGCTCGGCCCGTTCATGATCACTGGAGGAGGCGGCATAGCCGATGAATTCGGCACCACGCTGGGCCGCCTTGGTCAGTCCGCTGTTGGCGAAATGGGCCGGCGACACCGAGCTCACTCGGACGCCGGCCTCGGCAGCCCGGGCGAACATGGTCGGCCGCGGCTGGTAGCTCTCCGGGGTGATCGGCACGTCCCAATACAGCGCGTTCAGCACCTGGTCCAGGCCCGGCACCCGAGAGGTGTAGCCGGCCATGCCGTGCTCCCCCGGCGCCAGTCCGGTGCCCAGGCTGGTCAGGCTGGTCACCGTCGTGCTCGGTACGCCGGCGGTGATCGGCCGGGCGTCGCCGAGCAGGCTGGTCAGATACTCCGCATTGCGTACGGCCCGACGCAGCAGGTGCCAGCCAAGACCGTCAACCAGCACCACCACGTACCGATCAGCCGGGGTGAGCCCGAGGATGTCATCGCAGCCGGGGACGCCCAGATGCGCGCCGATACTCGGCATCAGGTCGGCCAGGGTCGAACGTTGGTAGGACGGTCGGATCATCTCCGGCAACCGTCGGATGGCGCCACCGCTGGACGCGCTCACCGGAACACTGTCACTGGTGACGGTCACAGCCCGGCCGCCAGCTGCAGGTCGGTCGCGAATCGGATCAGTCGTCCGACCCGCTCGGCACCGTCCGCGGCACTGCTCATCCGGATGGTCAGATCGTCGGCGACCAAGTTGCCGGTGTAACCATGATCAGCTTCGCAGGACGGGTCGGCGCAACTGGCCGGTTCGAGGTCAACCCGGCGCATCGCTCCCCAACCGATCGAAAGCCAGGTCTCGTACACCGGGGAGGTTCGCGGTTGGTAGCGCTCGGGATCGGCCACCACCCGGGTCAGCACAACACTGGTGATCTTGCGAATGGCCACCGACTCGGTCGATGAGGAGGCGTAGGTCTGATTGCCTCCGCCCTCGGCCGGGTGGTCGTCGGTGTGCCCCACGATGATCCGGCTCGGTGTCAGCAGCAGCACGGTCAGATGGCGGTGGATCTCGTCCCGGTCGAAGGTCGGTTCGTGATGCACGGCGAAATTCAGGATCGTCTCGTCACCGGCGGCCAACAACACCCCGTCCTCAACCAGGTCGGGATAGTAACCGCACGACGCAATGTCGGCGCGCAGCTCCTGCCGGATGGTGGTCGATGCCTGCATGCGCACATCCTTGCACGCGGCGCCGAACGCCCGACCGCCAGATCCACCGAACGCGAGCGCAGAGCTGACGGCCGGCCGGCTGGGAGCCGGGCGACCGTAACCGCGGGTCCTGCGTGCTCATTCGAACCGGCCGAAACTCGACTCCGCGTTCGAACGAACACGGGTCGGCACCGTGCGGGTCGGGGACGTCCGAGGCTGGATCGTCCAGGGTCGGAACCGCCGAGGTTGGGACGGGTCGGGACGGGACGGGGACGGGGTCTGGTGGGGACGGGACGGGGGTCGGGACGGGGTCTGGTCGGGACGGGGTCTGGTCGGGACGGGGTCTGGTCGGGACGGGGTCTGGTCGGGACGGGGTCTGGTCG
>DATCVL010000222.1:0-6177 GCA_036566865.1 Microlunatus sp. | reverse complement strand
GGCCCCGCGACCGAGCCGGCTGTCACGGGTCGCTGCGCTGTGGCCGCTGTGGATCGCCCTCGCACTCGGCATCGCGCTCCGTGTGATCGTCACCCGCAGCATCTGGGTCGATGAGGCGATCAGCATCCAGCAGGCTCAGTTGCCGTATTCGGAGATGATCAGGACGCTGCGGGACGACGACGTCCATCCACCGCTCTTCCACACGATCTTGTGGGCTCTGGTCCACCTGACCGGCAGCACCGCCGAGATCGTGGTCCGACTGCCCAGCCTGATCGCGGGCACCGCCTGCATCCCGGTCTCGTACGCGATGGCCAAGGACCTGTGGGGACGCCGCACCGCGATCGTGGCCGCCTACGTGGTCGCGGTCGCGCCGGTCGCCGTCTGGTACTCCCAGGAGGCGCGGATGTACGGGCTCTGGATGCTCGGAGCAACCATCCTGGCCTGGAATCAGATCCGGATCCTGCGCGATGTCCGGGACGGGCGCGGCTTCGGAACGGCCGCGGACTGGGTCGGATTCACCCTGCTCAGCGTCGGGATGATCTACCTGCAATGGTTCACCGCGCTGGCGATCATCGTCCAGCACCTGATCTTCGCGGTCGCCGCGATCAAGATCCGGAAGCCGAAGTTTGTGCGCAACTGGCTGATCTCCGGTGCGGCCCAGTTGATCTTGTTCGCGCCACTGATGCCGTACATGATCGTCCAGTTCAGCAGCATCATCAGCGCACAGGGCGCGTCCTCGGCGCCGTCCCAGACCGAGTCGAGTGTCAGCAGCAGCAAGCCGGACGTGTACGCGATCGTCGCCAACACCATCTGGGGGATCTGGGGCTATCACGCCGACAGCACCATGGTTCAGCTGGGTGCACTCTGGCCGGTAGCGGTGCTGCTGTGTTTCGTCGCACTCGGCCGCGGACGGGATCGGAACACCGTGATGATCTTGCTGATCGGCGTGCTGCCGGCGGCGGCGCTGTTCCTGATCGGGTTCGAACGACGGCAGTTCTTCGAACTGCGCTACTTCGCGTCGACGGTGCCGATGCTGCTGCTACTGGTGGCTCGGATGGCCTCGACCTGGGGCCGCGGCCCGCTGACCAAGATCATGATTCCAGTGGTCACCATCGGATCTCTCGGGGCCGGGCTGATCGATCAGCAGATCAACCAGTCGAACCCGCGGGTGTACGACTTCCGCGGTGCGGTGTCCTGGGTGAAAGCCAACTCGCAGCCACAGGACGTCGTGCTCTACGCACCGAACTTCCTGCGGCACGAACTCGACTACTACCCGTCCGGGCTGACCACGCTGGACGCCAACACTGCGCACCCGAACCGTGCCGCCACAGGGATGCCGGCGATCCCGGCAGACGGGCGCCGGGTGTTCGTCTTCGGCAGCTTCCTGGGCGAGCGGCAAGTCGCCGCCCAGGTCGGAGGAGTGCTGTCCGGCCTCGAGCAGACCGAGAACACCACCCGGGTCGGGGTGCACGAGGTGGCCAACGTCAAGGTCTGGGAATTCAAACAGCTGCCACCCGACCGGGACGCCGGATCAACGCCTGAGAAGGGAAATCGCTGATGCCCGAGGCAGCCACTACCACTCGTGCCGGCATCCCGCGCGGGGTGCGGCGGCGGATAGCCGGTCCGACTGCGGACACCACCTACGCCGTGTTGGGAGCGCCGCAGTCCGGCTGGGTGATCTTGATGGTGATCATCAACCTGGCGGCGTCGGTCTGGTACTTCAGCTGGTTGCTGAATCCGGTCCGGGTCGGCAATCCCGTCCTGTACGGGCTCCTGCTGGCAGCCGAGTTCTTCAACGTCGGCCAGGCGGTCGGCTTCTGGTGGACCCTGCTGCATGATCGTCCGCGCCGGTCGCCGGCTCCGGCACCGCACTACGCGACAGTCGATGTCTTCATCCCGCGCTACGACGAACCGGTGGAGATCGTGGAACCGGTGGTCGCGGCGGCAGTCCGGCTGCGGGGCGCGGATGTCACCGTTCACCTGCTGGACGACGGCGACTCGCCGGAGATGGTCGCGCTCGCCGAACGCCACGGTGTGCACTACATCGCGAGGACCGAACACAGCGGTGCCAAGGCAGGCAACATCAATCACGCGTTGAAGATCACCGATGGTGAGTACGTGGTGATCTTCGACTGTGATCACGTGCCGCACCCGGAGTTCCTGCGTCGGACCATGGGCTACTTCAGTGACGACGAGTTGGCATTCGTCCAGACCCCGCAGTACTACGCCAACGCCGATCGGAATCCGGTCGCAGCGGCGGCGTGGTCACAGCAGGCGCTGTTCTTCGGTTGCATCGCCCGGGGCAAGAGTCGCCTGGGTGCGATGTTCTGCTGTGGCACCAATGTGATCTTCCGCAGGTCGGCTCTGGACCAGGTCGGCGGGTTCCCGGAGAACTCGGTCACCGAGGACTTCGAGCTGTCGCTGATCATGCAGGAACGTGGTTGGAAGACGCAGTACGTCCCCGAGGTGCTGGTCCAGGGGCTCGGGCCGGAAGACATCGCCGCGTACAGCAGCCAGCAGATGCGTTGGGCTCGCGGTTGTCTGTCGGCGATCGGACGGACCTTCCGGTCCAGGCTTCCGCTGCGGTTGAAGTCGCAGTATCTGCTGTCCAGCTTGCACTTCCTCACCGGCTGGACGGTGTTGATCTACATGTCGTTGCCGGTGATCAAGCTGCTCACCGGCGCCCAGCCGGTGGCGGCGTCCACGGCCAACGACTTTCTGCTGCACTTCGCGCCGTACTTCATGCTGTCGATCGCAGCGGTGGCGCTGGCCGGTGGCGGTGTCTACACCTTCGCCGCGTTCGCCCTGGCCGCTTCGTCCTTCTGGATCCACATCGCTGCAACGCTCCAGGTGGTCACCCGCCGCAAGGGCAGGTTCGTCGTGACGCCGAAGGATGGTGCCGGGCTGTGGCAGCCGGCCGCCGTCTGGCCGGGGCTGTTGACCTGCGCGGTGCTGCTGGGCGTCTCGATCTGGGGACTGACCCGCAGCCAGGACGCGGCCACATTGAACAACGTCGCCTTCGCCGGGCTGCATCTGGTCGTGCTCGGGACCGGGATGTCCTGGGCGTTACGACCGCGAGCACTGGAGCGGCGGAGCAGGCGTGGTCTGCCGATCGGGGAATCACGGTGGCAGTCCGCTGTCGCCCGGCCGACCGAGGACGATCCCGATCCGTTGAAGGAGTTGATCCCCGCATCATGATCAAGATCAAGATCGGAAGGTTGATCAGGATCGTCGGTGGGACGGCGCTCGCTTCATCGCTGCTGGCCGGGCTGCTGACGATCGGCACGACCCCTGCATCGGCAGCGAGCGACGCCTGCAAGCGGGAAGCCGCCGCGATGCCCGCGCCCTGGCATTCGGCCACAGCGCGATCCACCGCCTCACCCGGCAACGCCTACGACCGCGCTCCGATGTACGTGCCGCCGTACCCGAAGGCGCAGCAGGCCGCCGATCAGGCGGCTGCCGCAGGTGACGCCGCCAAGGCCAAACGGCTGCGCAGGATCGCTGCCCAACCGCGAGGGATCTGGTTCACCGACGGCCGGGTCGGCGGTGCTGACCTGACCGCGAGGGTGGCCGACGTGGTCACGGCCGCCCGAAAGGCCGGCAGGGTGGCAACCCTGGTGATGTACGCGATCCCGCTGCGGGACTGCGGCGGCTACTCCAGCGGCGGTGCCGCGTCCGGCCAGGCCTATGTCAGCTGGGTGAAGGCGTTTCGCGCGGGTCTGCTGCAGGGCGGCGTTGGAAAGGGGCCCGGCGTGTCGGTGATCATCGAGCCGGATGCCCTTGCGCTGTTGGGAAATCTGCCGTCCGATCGTCAGGCCGAACGGCTCGAGCTGATCAAGGCGGCTGCCAACCTGATGGCCTGGACGCCGAAGACGTCCGGCTATCTCGACGCGGCCACCCGGGGATGGATCCCGGCCGACGTGATGGCCGATCGGCTCTCCCGGGCCGGCGTCGGGATGGCGCGAGGATTCTCCCTGAACGTGGCCAACTTCAATGCCCTGCCGGGTGAGGTCAGGTACGGCAACCAGATCGTCGGCCGGATCGGCTGGAAGCACTTCGTCATCGACACCGGCCGGAACGGCAACGGCGCGAACGGCCAGTTCTGCAACCCGGACGGGCGAGCGCTGGGCACGGTGCCGCAGGCCCGGCCGGGGGGCCGGGTCGACGCGTACCTCTGGGTCAAACCGCCGGGCGAGTCGGACGGGGACTGTTCCGAAGGTGATCCGCCCGCCGGCGAGTTCTTCAGCTCCTACGCCAACGAGCTGGCCGTCAACGCCGGCTGGTACACCGGCTGAGCCGGCCGTGCTGCACCAGGATTCGGCTCATCGATGCGATCCCGATCACTCAGGCTGCACCGCAAGCCGATGCTGCTCACCGCATCCGTGGGCGCACTGGTGCTGCTGGTGATCGCCGTGATCTTGATCAAGAACCTGCCGGGCTCCGCCGACGATGACCGAGAATCGCGCACGGCCCAGGTTCGCTGCGCCCGGCTGGCGGCGCAAATGCCCCAACCCTGGCATTTCAACGAACCGCGCGCCGGCGCGGCGCCCGACTCGCCCTTTCGGCAGGCTCCGATGTACGTGCCCGAGGACGCTCCAGCACGCCAGGCGATCCGGACCGCGGCAGACGCCGGGGACGCAGCACGAGCAGCCCGGCTCAGCCGACTGGCCGAACAACCGCGCGCCCTGTGGTTCGCCGATTCCTCCGTCGCCGGCACCAGACTGCGTGATCAGGTCGCCGACGCGGTGGCGGCCGCCCGTCGCGCCGGCCGGGTGATCACCTTGGTCGCCTACAACATCCCGCTACGAGACTGCGGAGGCTACTCCGCCGGCGGTGCCTCCTCCGGACAGGCCTACGTGCGCTGGATCGAATCCTTCATCGGCGGCCTGATCCAGGGCGGCGCGTCCGACGGACCGGGGGTCGCGGTGATCTTGGAACCGGACGCGCTCGGACTGCTGAACGATCTGCCCGCGGACCGCCGAACCGAACGTCTCGACCTGCTCAGAGCGGCCACCAGTTGGCTGTCCGACACCGACAAGGTTGCCGTCTATCTCGACGCGGGCACCGTCGACTGGTTGTCGGCGCAGCAGGCGGCAGATCGACTTTCCCATGCCGGTGTGGCGAAAGCTCGCGGTTTTGCCCTCAACGTCTCGAACTACTACCGAGTGGACACGGTCGTCGACTACGGCAGAAGGATCTCGGCCGCGGTCGGGTGGAAGTCCTTCGTGGTGGACACCGGACGCAGTGGCAACGGGCTGCTCACCGATGATCGCGACGAGGCCTGGTGCAACCCACCGGGACGCGCCCTCGGCCCGACACCACAGGCCGACCCGGCAGCCAACGTCGATGCCTACCTCTGGGTCAAGCCACCCGGTGAATCGGACGGGGACTGCGGTAGGGACGAGCCGGTCGCCGGCCAGTTCTGGCCGGATCGGGCCGACCAGTTGGCCAAGGCGGCGGGCTGGTGATCAAGATCAACAACTCCGGCGCGACGGTCTCCCTCGAACTGCGGAAGGAACGACGATGAACTCAGCACAGCAGGAAACAGTGGCAGAGGTTCGACGCACCGACCTGGGAACGGCTGCCGTGGGTACGTCCACAACCAGGCCCGGCCGCCGGATCCCGTTCCGGGACCGGGCCTGGATGCCGTTCCACACCGTCCGCGCGGTCGCACCGGTCCGCACGCCGACCCGGGCTCAGCTGATCGACCTGTTGATCATGCTCCGGGAGATCGATCCGACGCATCCGCTGGTCTGCCGCATTGACTCGGATCGGATGAGACTGCGATCGGTGCCCACCGATCGGTTCGGCGCGTTCATCGACGAGGTGATCATCGAGCTGCCGGACGGGATGGCGGCGCCGACCTCGGCGGACTCCTTCAGCGCCGCGCCCCTGACCCGAATGATGCAGCAGATGCCCTTGCAGGACTTGCCTTTTCGGATCGCTGTTGCGGGCCGGGCAGCTGCCTTCCGGTCCGCGCACGTGATCGGAGACACCGCCACTGCCAACCCGTGGTTCTTCGGGCTGCTTCGCGCGGCCGATCCGGATCGTGCACTCGACCTGCTGACCGGGTCGGCCGGCACGCCTGCCCCGCTGGCCGCGGCCGTCGCCCGGCAGTTCCTCCGCAATCCCGGCCGGGCCGTGCGTGCGATCCGAAGCAGTCTCCCGCTCGGTCCG
>DATCVL010000221.1:0-5363 GCA_036566865.1 Microlunatus sp. | reverse complement strand
AAGGTGCCGGAAGTCCCGTACGGGCAGGGAAAAGTTGCCGCTCTGGCCGGGGCCACGTCCATGATCGACATCTCCGACGGGCTGCTGGCTGATCTTGGTCATGTGGCCGAACGGTCCGGGGTTGCCATCGATCTCCGCCGCGATGCCTTCGAGATCGCCGAGCCGCTGCAGGCCGTCGCCGCCGCAACCGGATCCGATCCCTTGAAGTTGATCTTGACCGGCGGGGAGGACCACGCACTGGCCGCCACCTTCGCCGCCGACGCGGTGCCGGAGGGTTGGACCGTGATCGGGGCGGTGAACGACGGCGAGCCCGGTGTCACCGTCGACGGTGCTCCCTGGGAGGGCGACGCCGGCTGGGACCACTACGCATGACGGCTTCCGGACTGGTCGTTGCCGGCACCTCGTCGGATGCCGGCAAGTCGCTGGTCGTCACCGGTCTCTGCCGGCTGTTGTCGCGGCGGGGTCTCGCGGTGGCGCCGTTCAAGGCGCAGAACATGTCCAACAACTCCGCGGTCTGCGCCGACGGATCGGAGATCGGCCGGGCGCAGTACCTGCAGGCGCAAGCAGCGGGAGTTGCGCCCGAGTCGGCGATGAATCCGGTGTTGCTCAAGCCTGGTTCGGATCGCCGCTCGTTCGTGGTGTTGCGCGGTCAGCCGTACGGGACTCTCGAGGCCGGCCAATTCGCGACCGGCCGTCGCCGCCTCGCCGAGGCCGCCTTCGCTGCCTACGAAGAGCTTTCCGAGCGGTTCGACGTGATCATCTGTGAGGGTGCCGGGTCGCCGGCCGAGATCAACCTGCGCGCGGGTGACTACGTCAACCTCGGCCTGGCCCGCCGCTTCGGACTGCCGATGATGATCGTCGGTGACATCGATCGTGGTGGCGTGTTGGCAGCGTTGTACGGCACCGTGATGCTGCTGGATCCGGAAGACCGGGCCGTGATCAAGGCCTATGTGATCAACAAGTTCCGTGGTGATCGGGCGATCTTGGAGCCCGGTTTGGATCTGATCACCGAGCGCACCGGCGTGCCCTGCGCGGGCGTGCTGCCGTGGCTGCCGGAGTTGTGGCTGGACTCCGAAGACACCCTCGAGGTGGGCTCGGTCCGTCGATCCGCGGACCCGGATCGGGCATTGCGGGTGGCCGCTGTCCGGCTGCCCCGGATCTCCAACGCGACCGACATCGACGCGCTGGCCGCAGAACCCGGGGTCGACGTCACGGTGACCGCCGACCCGGGGGTGGTGGCCGGTGCCGATCTGGTCGTGCTGCCCGGTTCCCGGGCCACCGTTGCTGATCTTGATTGGCTGCGAAGCCGCGGTCTCGCGGATGTCCTGTGCACCCGTGCCCGAGAACAGCGGCCGATGCTCGGCATCTGTGGAGGCTTTCAGATGCTCGCGTTGAGCATCGATGACTCGGTCGAGTCGGGGAGCGGGTCGGTGCCCGGGCTGGGACTGCTGCCGGTCAGGATCGACTTCGGCGCTGCGAAGATCCTCGGGCGGCCGTCCGGCAGCTGGTCCGGACACCCGGTGCAGGCGTACGAGATCCACCACGGGGTCGCCGAAGTCACCGGTGCAGAACCGTTCCTGGACGGCTGCCGATCTGGCCAGGTCTGGGGCACCATGTGGCACGGAATCCTGGAGAACGATGACTTCCGACGCGCCTGGCTGAGCGAAGTCGCTGCCGCCAGCGGTTCAGCCTGGCAGCCGGTGCCGGATGCGCCGAGCTTCGCCGATCGACGAGAAGGCATGATCAACAGCCTGGCCGACACCCTCGAACGCGATGCCGATGTGGAGCTGCTGCTGGAGTTGCTGGCTCGTTGATCACCTTCGGCGGCGCTTTGCCCGTTTGCCCTCAGGAGCATCGAAGAAGCCGGAAAGCCAAGCAGCACGTGGATCGGAGTCGATCAGGGTCGACTTCACGAACAGCGTCAGCGGGATCGCCAGGATCGATCCCAGCGGGCCGAGCACCCATGCCCAGAAGACCACCGCGACGAACGTGACCGGTACCGCAACGCCGACCGCGTTGCCGACGACCTTCGCCGGCACCAGCGTTGTGAAGATCGAATTCAGCACGACGTAGGCGATGATCA
The DNA here is from genome assembly GCA_036566865.1 of Microlunatus sp. GTDB lineage: Bacteria > Actinomycetota > Actinomycetes > Propionibacteriales > Propionibacteriaceae > Microlunatus. The sequence continues at coordinate 3,280 of DATCVL010000221.1, read as the reverse complement.
CGACCAGCATCTGGTCCCAGCCGCCGCCGAGCAGGGCGAGCATGGCCGGCGGGATGACGCCGATGATGAAGCCCACGTACGGGATGAAGTTGCAGGCCGCAGCCAGCAGTCCCCACAGCGGTGCCAACGGGATTCCGATCATCCACAGGACGATCACGTCCAGGGTCCCGACGATCACTGCGAAGAATCCCGTCACGGCGAGGAAACGGCGGGTCTTGCGGACCGCATCCAGCAGCGCGACACCCGAGCGGGGTCGGGTGGTCATCAAGGGCTTCAGCCGGTCGCCGACCCCTGCCGACTCCATCGCGAGGAAGATCAACAGGCTGCACAGCAACACCGCCGTCGCACCTTGGCTGATCAGAGTGGGCAGATGGCGGGTGATGAACCGGGCCGCAGTCGCCACGTCGAGTGAGCCGATGATCTGGCGGATCTGCTCCGTGCCGACGCCCAGCCGCCGCATCAGCGCAATGATTCCCTGCAACCGTTGAGATGCGGCCGGAATGTAGCTGGGCAGGATGGTGGCGAGCCGGGCCAGCGACAGCACGATGATCGCGATCAAGCCCAGCAACAGGCCGAAGATGGTGATCAGCAGGCCGATCAACGCGACCGCCTTGGGGATCCCGATCCGGATCAGCCAGCGATGCACCGGATGCACCAGGATCACGATCACCAGCGCCAGCGTCACCGGGCCGAACAGCCAGCTGAATTCACGCAACACCAAGGCGCAGACGCCCAGCGCGGCCGGGACGGCGACCAACACCAGCGCGCGCGGCAGCGCCGGTCGGGGTGGGAGGCGGCCGTCCGTTGATGCCGTTCCGCTCTGGGATCGCTGCTGCTCGACCGCGAGCCGTTCGTCCTCGACGCTCATCGCGGCATGACCGTAACCGATCGCGAGCGCTGCCCGAGCCTGATCATCGGCGTCCAGGAATTGCGCCCCTCGACCGCAGTGACGCGGGTTGAGGTGGTTGCAGATCCGCTCATCCGGTTACCTTCCCTTCAGCCCGATGTGCGGCGGAGGCGAACAGGTTGAGGCCAAGGGTGCGGGAGAGATAGGCGGTCGCGCGTTGCCCCCGGACGCTGTTTCCGGCCGAGTCCAGCCGGGGCGAGAAGGTCCCGATGCCACCTTTTCCGGGAGCGATCGCGACGATCCCGCCGGCCACTCCGGATTTGGCCGGCAGGCCGATTTCGAACAACCACTCACCGGACGTTTCGTAGAGGCCGGTTGCGGCGAGGACGGCGAGGGTGTCGCGGCAGACATCGGCCGAGATCACCCGCTCGCCGGAGACCGGATTCACTCCGCCGTCGGCCAAGGTGGCGCCCATGATCGCCAGATCCCGGGCGCTGACCCGGAGCGAACATTGCCGGGTGTAGACGTCGACCACGTCCAGTGGATCGAGGTCGATCTGGCCGTAGCTCTGCAGCAATCGCGCAATCGCCTGGTTGCGCTGATTGGTGAGCATCTCGGAGTGATAGACGGCACCGTCCAGTTCGAGTTGGTGGCCGGCGAATCGCGACAGGCCGGTCCGGATCCCTTCCCACTGCTCGGCCGCAGTGGCGCCGGGGACCAGCGCGGTGGTGGCCAGCGCACCGGCATTCACCATCGGATTCATCGGGTGGCCCTGGTTGAGCTCGATCGCCATCACCGAGTTGAAAGCCAAGCCGGTGTTGTTCACCCCGATCCGGTCCTTGACCACCTGATGTCCGAGTGCATCACACACCAGGGCGTACACGAAGGCCTTGGAGATCGACTGAAGGCTGAACTCGAGTTCGCTGTCGCCGGTGGCATGGACCGAGCCGCCGGTCTCCGAAACCGCGATGCCGAACCGTCCGGGATCCGCTTCGGCGAGCATCGGAATGGCATCGGCGACCTGGCCGTCATCGACTTGGCGATAGCGCTCGTGCGCGGCGATCACGAGTTCTTCGACTCGGTCCCAGCCTGGTAAGACACCGGTCGAAACCGCCTGTTCCACTCCGGCGACATCGGGTTCCAACTGTTTCCCCAATCGGCATGATCATGAAAACGCGGCACTGCCGATCACCCTATAGCTTCCGTTCTTCTGCGTCCGGTATGCGATCGGCGTTGCGACATCTGCGACCGGCCCAATGCGGCCGAACGGGTGGACATCAGGGCTGGGCCAATTTGATCATGCCGGATTCGGATCGGCGACCCACCGTTGATCAGCACTGGCCGTGGATCGGTCGGCGCATTAGGCTCGGTGCTCCGGACGTCTGGAGGTCGGGGTGTGGAGCCAGCCTGAGTCCGCATCATCGACGAGGACCTGAAATTCGGTGCGTCAATTCGTGCTCACACGGCGGGACGCGACCGCAAAGCTCGAGGAGCAGCCCGTGGTGGAATCGGCAGCCACAACCGTGTTCGACAACGTTCGGGTGCTGGACAGCCGGACGGGCACGGTCGGACCTTCGAGCCGGGTCGTGGTGCGAGGGAATTTGATCACCAGCATCGGTGCCGGCGATGATCATGGAGCTGCCGATGATCTTGAGATCGCCGAGGGTGCGCGGCGGGTCGACGGTGCCGGCCGAGTGATCATGCCCGGGTTGATCGACGCTCACTGGCATGCTGCGTTCGCAACCGTTCCGTTGGCGGTCTCGATGCGTGCCGATCCCGGCTACATCCACCTGCTGGCAGGGCGCTCGGCCACCGACACGCTGTTGCGCGGCTTCACCTCGGTCCGGGATGCCGGCGGCCCGACCTTCGGGTTGAAGCAGGCGATCGACAGCGGTGTCGTGCCGGGCCCGCGGATCTTTCCGTCCGGGGCGATGATCTCGCAGACCGGAGGGCACGGCGATTTCCGCAGTCCCGGGGACATCCCGCGCGGGCGGCTCGGTCACCACAGCCACACCGACCTGCTCGGAGCCACCGCGGTTGCCGACGGTGTGGACGAGGTGCTCCGTGCTGCCCGGGAGCAGTTGATGTTGGGTGCCAGCCAGCTCAAGGTGATGGCCGGTGGCGGTGTTGCCTCGTTCTACGACCCGCTGGACGTCACCCAGTACACCGAGGCGGAACTGCATGCCGCGGTCGAGGCCGCCGCCAACTGGGGCACCTACGTGATGGTGCACGCGTACACGCCGCAGTCGGTGCAGCAGGCGATCAGGGCCGGCGTCCGGTCGATCGAGCACGGGCAGCTGCTGGACGAGGAAACCGTCGCGATGATCGCCGAACACCAACTGTGGTGGAGCCTGCAGCCCTTCCTGGACGATGAGGATGCTCCGGTGGTCACCGGCGCGAGCCGGGCCAAGCTGCTGCAGATGATCACCGGTA
>DATCVL010000220.1:0-2785 GCA_036566865.1 Microlunatus sp. | reverse complement strand
CCACACCACAGCCCGGCGGCCGGCTCTCCTCGTTCAGCCAGGTACCCGGCGGATAGATCGACACGCTCAGTTGGCCTGGGTCCACAGCGGAGCGGTGCCCGGTTGCAGGATCTTGGCGTCCGGCAACGCATCGAGCCCGGTCTCCGCGCCACCCGGCGTATAGACGACCACGAGGCGAAGCGGCCGCCAGGTGGTGTTGTAGGTCGAGTGCAGCGTGTTCGCCGGGATGTAGACCGCATCCCCCTCCCGGATCGGGAACCGCTCGCCGTCCTCCCCCACCGTCTGCTCGCCCTCGCCGGAGATCACGTAGATGACCTCCTCCTCGGCCGGATGCACATGCGGGTCATGTCCCTTGCCTGGTTGGATGATCACCTCGCCGGTGGTCAGCCCGGCGCCCTCGTCCAGATGAGGGGTGACCAGCCACTTGATGGTGCCCCAGTCGAAGGTCCTGGTCGGGACCTCGTCCGGACGCCTTCCCTGCTGAGCCGAATTGGTCATGCGAGTTCCTCTCTGTTCGCAGCGCTCACGCGCCGATCCGGATCGTTTTGAAGTCGGCGACCTGCTGCTTGATCCCGCGTTCGGTGGGTAGCCGCTCCACCGAGGAGGCGCCGAAGAAGCCGACCACACCCTCGGTGTGTTCCAGCACGTAGGCGGCGTCGGCGGGCTCGGCAATCGGGCCGCCGTGACACAGCACGATCACCTCCGGGTTGATCGCCACAGCCGCGTCACGCATCTCTTGGACCCGTCGGGCCGACTCCTCCAAGGTGAGAGCGGTCTGCGCCCCGATGGTGCCGCTGGTGGTCAGCCCCATGTGCGGCACCAGCACGTCGGCACCGGCCTCGGTCATCGCCCGGGTCGAGTCGACATCGAAAACGTACGGCGCGGTCAGCAGGTCCCGCTGACGGGCGAGCTTGATCATCTCGACCTCGAGGGCGTAACTCATCCCGGTCTCTTCCAGGTTCTGCCGGAAGACGCCGTCGATCAGCCCGACGGTCGGGAAGTTCTGCACACCGCTGAAGCCCAGCTCCTGCAGCTGATCCAGGAACTTCCCCATCACCCGGAACGGATCGGTGCCGTTGACCCCGGCCAGCACCGGGGTGTCGGACACGATCGGCAGTACCTCGCGGCTCATCTCGACCACGACCTGATTGGCGTCGCCGTAGGCCAGCAGCCCGCTCAGAGATCCCCTGCCGGCCATCCGATATCGGCCGGAGTTGTAGATGATGATCAGATCAACGCCGCCGGCCTCGGCCGCCTTCGCGGAGATGCCGGTGCCGGCACCGGCGCCGATCACGGCCTTTCCGGAGTCGATGGTCGCCCGCAGTCGTTGCAGGGCGGTCGTTCGGTCCATCGCGATTCCCCTTCCAGCTTGGAATTGAGCGCCGATCAGGCGTCGGCCCGTTCCTTGATCAACGCATCCAGCCGATCCGCGGCCCGGCGGGCGAAGCCGGCGTCGTTGACGTGTCGATCATCGTCGATCACCTCGACCGGGCTCGATCCGACCGCTGACAGCACAGCCTCGAAGAGCGCCTGGTCTGCCACATCATCGGCAAACGGCAGTCCCGGAGCATCCAGGGCCGACACTCCTCCACGCGGAATGATCAACACGGTCGGGCCGGTCGCCTTGGCCAGCTTGGCACCGACGCTGCTCCCGAGGGCGGAGTTCTCCGCCGGCGTCGTACGCATCAAGGTGACGGTCGGATTGTGTTCGAAGAACAAGCGTCCTTCGAATTCCTGCGGGACCGTGTCCCGGGGGCCGAAGTTCACCATGTCCAGGGCACCCAGGCTGACCACCTGGGGCAGGCCCGCCGCGCCGGCCGCGGTCAGCCGGTCCGGACCTGCGGACAACACGCCGCCGACAAGATCATCGGCGAGCTCGGTGGTGGTCAGGTCGAGCACCCCGGCCAGCAGTCCGGATCGGGCCAGCGCCTCGACCGCCCGGCCGCCGGCCCCGGTGGCGTGGAAGACCAGTACCTCATAGCCCAGTTCGGTGAGCCGCTCCCTGGCCGTCTCGACGGCGGGTGTGGTGACGCCGAACATGGTTGCAGCCACCAGCGGCTTGTCGTCGGTGGGTGTGCCGCGGGTGCCGGCGTCGGCGTATCGGTGTGCCATCGCCGCGACGGCCGCTGCGGCGTTGCCCAGCACCTCACGGGAGATCCGATTGATTCCGGCGACATCGACCACGCTGTAGGTGATCGTCACGTCATTGGCACCGACGTACGGCGACACGTCTCCGGAGGCCATCGTGGACACGAGTTGTTTCGGCAGCCCGATCGGGAGGTCACGGACCGCGCGAGCGAAGATCGACGACCCACCACTGCCACCGACCGACAGCACACCCTGGACGGCGCCCTGCTCGGCCAACCGGCTGAGCAGCACCGCAGCGCCCTCACCCATGCTGGTCACGGCCTCGCCACGGTCCTGATGATCACGCAGCGCAGCAAGATCAACTCCGGCCGCGGCCGCGATCTCGGCGGCTCCGATGGTGATCGGGGAGGTGAAACCATGCGGGTCACCGGTCCCCGTATCCATCACCGTGACTGTGACTGCGTCGGCCACCAGTTGATCATGCAGCCATTGGTAGTCGGCGCCCTTGGTGTCCAGGGTGCCGAGCAGCACCACGGTCGGTGTGGTCGGCCCAGGCCGCTGTCGACCGGTCCTGACCTCGGGGGTTGCGTCGTCGCCCGCCATCGCGCCTCCACTTCATCGTGTCTCGGCTGTCTGGATGCTGTCCGACCGTATCGTGGTCGAGTCGAACCCGATGTTGCCGGGTCGGCCTCATCCT